>NZ_SMKQ01000117.1 GCF_004348995.1 Nonomuraea terrae | reverse complement strand
GGCCACCGAGGCCAACGTCCGTCCCGGATCGGACAGATACAAAGCGACGGCGTCCGCCTTGAACTCCGGCGGATACGACTTCATCGCCACGTGGAACTCCTTGTCTCCGGATCTCCATCATCCGGTACTCAAGGTGTCCACACTTCGGGGGCAGGCCCCAGGCAGGAGCTTGCTGATGCGGCCCGACAGCAGTGCACCGGCCAGCCCGCTGATACCGAGACCGGCCAGGACCGTGCCGGTGACCCGCGCATCACCGCCGCGTTCGCCGACGAGCACGATCAGCGGGATAGTAAACGCTCCGCCCAGCAGGTTGAGGACCATCACCGCTGGGGCGACCTCACGCAGGCCATGCTGGCGCCACAGCCATGCGATGGCCTCAGCCGCTTCCCGGCGCATGCCACGCCGTATTGGCCGCTGCTCCTCGCCATCATCTCGTGCAGAGGTTTGCGGTTCGTTCGCCGGGCGGCGCGGAACCTTCGCAAAAGCGTAGATGAGCGTGGCGGCAAGAAAAGTGATGGTGTCGACGACGAAGGGCACTGCCCGCCCCAGGCCGTACAGCAGGCCGCCGAGCGAAGGGCCGAGCAGCCCGGCCGCGTGGGTACGGGCCTCCTCCTGCGCATAGGCACTGTGCAGTTGGCCCGAGGGAATGATGCCGCGGATCGCCGTGTCCTGGACGGGATCGATGAACGCGGCGCACAGCCCGTCCAGCACCGCCAGCGTGACGTTATCTTGGGTGACTCTCAGTTGTCAGGCATGTATGGCAAGTAGCCTCCGCACGTACTTGCCTTACCAATATCTGGGGGTCGTCAGGCATGTTGGCCACGTCAGGTGCACTGGCCGGTGACGGATCGGTGTCGTGGGTGGTGGTCCCATACATTCCTTTCCCTGACGCGCACAGGGGCCCCGGCGCGTGTCGCGCCAGGGCCCCGAAGAGTTCAACACCATCTACCGGCCATCCGGCCGGCTCACCGTCGTCCACATCCGCCGTACTGCCTGGCGGTGATGCGGGGATCGCGGATATGTGACCTCAGACCACCTTTACTACTCCAAGGGCGGCGCCGCCATGGAGGACCGCGTCGCCAAGACGAGCATCTTCGGCTTCGCGGTCGGGGCCCTCGACGCCTACCGCCCCGCCGGCTCGTGCATCGTCGAGTGCGTCAAGACCCGGCTGGTGCACGCCGCGGTGCGGCACCTGCTGCAGCAGTCCCCCACTGGGGCGGCGACATCCCGATCAGCCAGGAGGACATGCTCGTCACCTGGCACACCCTGCCCACCTTCGCCATGCGCAAGATGATCGAGTGGAAGGTGCCGGTCCGGCCCGCCGAGCCGGAGGCGTACCTGCACGTCCGGCAGGTGACCGCGCACATGCTCGGCATCAAGGACGAGTACGTCCCCGCCACCTGGGACGCCGCCTACGCCCAGTCCGACCAGATCCTGCCCCGCAACATGGGCCCGACGCAAGAAAGGCGGCCCAGGGTCACGGGCGCCCGGGCCACTTGAGGGAGCAGACATTGACAGTGCGGGTCGAGAACTTCGGGATCTGGATGAGCCTGGATCTCGGTGCGATCCGTCCGTTCGCGAGGCGCTTCACCCGGTAGGCGCCGGGCCGGCCCCGGAAGTAGTGCGTGCCGTTGTCGTCGCGCGCGCTGGCCGCGACGCCCGGACCCACGACCGTGACCGACACGCCCCCCACGTGGGCACACCTGAAGACCAGCTTGAGGAGTCCGTACGGCGGTGTCGCCGCGGCCGAGGGAGGTGCGAAGCCGACGGTGGCCACGGCGAGGCTCATCGCGAGCGCGCCTGCAAGGGCAGAACGCCGGACAATGCTGAGCATGATGATCCTTTCCTGGAGAACTCGGCCACTCTAGCCTCGTCTCCCATATGGGCAACGTGGTTCGGAAAAATGGTGAAGCGTTTGCGGGGGTTTCTCACAGTGTGCGGCGGACGAAGCGCTATAGATCTGGCCGAAATGCCCCGGCACTCGGGCCTGTCTTCCTTCCGTGGCCACGCCGGTTCCCGTGGCACATTGATCACCATGTCTGCCTCCTTTGTGCCTTTTGAAGGGTCGCGCTGGTGATCTGTATGGTCGCGTCGGCCCTTTCGGGGTGCGCTTCGTCCGGCGACGGCTCTGTTGCTGCCGCGGCGAAGCCTTTGTCGGCCATGCCGTTGTGCCGTGCCCCTCAGGGGGCCGCGTTCGACCAGCACGCTGAGCACGCGACGTCCAGGCCGGGAGACGACGCGATCGAAGGAGTCTTCGTTTATCTGGGGTGACTCTCAGTGGTCAGGCATGTATGGCAAGTAGCCTCAGCACGTATTTGCCTTACCAATATCTGGGGGTCGTCAGGCATGTTGGCCACGTCAGGTGCACTGCCTCGGTACTACCGGCCTGAGCGGGCGATGGCTGGCGACGGGTCGGTGTCTTGGGTGGTGGTTGATGAGGATCTCGCTCTGCATGTCGAGGCGTGCGCGTATCTGGCGGGGCTGCGCGGGGCGGGCCGGGCGTTCAACACCGAGAAGACCTACGCCGGGCGGATCGCCTTGTACTTGTCGTACTGCCGTGGGTACGGCGTGGACTGGTCGCGCCCGAGCTTGGCGCGGCTGATGGCGATGATGCGGTGGCTGGTGGACGAGCCGATGCCGGTGCGGTCGCCCAAGCCGGGGACGACGGCGCGGTATCGCAGCGAAGCCACCGCGAACGCGATCATGGGACGGTCGGGGAGTTCCTGTCGTGGTCATGCCTGCAAGGTTGGGTGCCGCCGACGCTGGTCAACGCGCTGTCCCGGCCGAAGTATCTGCGGTTTCTGCCCGCGGGGTTCGACGCGGGCGAGGACGGCCATAACCGGACGGTGATGGCCCGCACGATCAAGTTCCGGGTCGCGGTGCCGGGCTATGAGTGGCTGTCGGATGAGGAGATCGCCGTGCTGCTCGGCCTGGCCCGGCACGCCCGCGACGCCTTCTTGATCCAATTCCTGGCGGAAACCGGCATGAGAATCGGTGAAGCGCTGGGGCTGCGCAGGCAGGACATGCACTTACTGCCGGATTCCCGGGTGCTGGGCTCCCGGATCGAGGGCCCGCACGTCCATGTCTGGCGGCGGGTGAACGCCAACGGCGCGTTCGCCAAGGCCCGCCAGCCGCGGACGATCCCGGTGGAGCGCGACACGATCGAGGCGTATTCGCACTACCGGTACGAGCGGGACGATGTCGGTCACGAAGCGTCTTCCTTGGATGCGAGGCGCGGTCACCTGGCCTGAGGCGCCACCTTCGGAGGCGAAGGCGGCGCCGGTTCCGGTTTCGGGCAGGTCGGGCGGGACCCGGAGAAGATACCTACCGGAGTTAACGCTGTCCACCGTTAATACCGAGCGGCCTGCACGCCCGCTCTGGCGCATGGGGGTCAGGCCGAGCGCCAGCGCCACAGTGATGCAGCCAATCGTGACGTCGGGATACGCCAGATCTGGCTGCTCCGATCGATAAGAGACGTACGAGACGGCCACGGAACTGCCGACCGCTCCTCCGAGGACGCGCGGTGGTGACCGATCCGACGGCCGCCGCGTACCGCGTCGAGTCGACCGCCTGGCTGCCCGCTATGGTCGCCGAGGTGCTCATGATGCCGAACCCGACCCCCAACGCGACCGACGCCGTCAGGCTTGCCGGAGAGGTGAATGGTGGATGGACCAGCATCAAGAAGCCGACCCCGCCGAGGAAGGCACCCGCGTAGATCGTCCACGGCAGCCCGACTCGGCGAACCAGTCGTGGGACGAACGGGCTGGCCAAAGCCACGGCGGTCGAGACAGGTACCAGGGCCAGGCCTGCTTCACCGGGGGTCATGCCGCCGTCGCCCAGCACCAGGGGTATTACGGTCAGCAGCGGAAACGACATCAGTCCATAGAGCAGCGACGTCAGCGCGCCCGCTCGGATTCCTGACGAGTTCCACAAAGCCGTGTCGATCACACCGGCTGGATGCCGTCGCGCTCTGACGAGGGCCCTTGCCGTACCGGCCAGCGCCACGGCCGCACCGCCAAGGATGGGTAACGAAGCCGGCCACCACTGACCGCCGTACGTCAGGAGCGAGACCAGCGCCGTGGTGGCAGCCGCGATGAGCAAGATCCCGACGACATCCGGCACGACGTGAGTTGGTCGCACACGGCCTCGGGACGGCAGGAAGAGCAGCAGCAACGCGAGGGCGGTCAGGCCGAGCGGCAGATAGAGCGCACACCAACCGGGCCCGTCCAGGGCGTGCCCGCCGAAGGCGTGGACACCCAGCTCTCCCGCGCCCGTGGCCGAGCCCCACAGCGTGATCGCGCCACGGCGTCGCTGATCCGAGCTGTGGCCGAGCAGCAGTCCGAGTGCCGCCGGCAGCATCAGAGCCGCTCGCCCGCTCTGCGCCAGCCGGCCGGCCAGCAGCACGGGCCAGAGCGGCGCGAACGCCACCGACAGAGCTCCTGCTCCGAAGAGCACCAGTCCGGCCGCCAGTACAACGCGCCGTCTCAGCAGATCCGCCAGCCGCCCCGTGGTGATCAGCAGGGCAGCCAGGCGCCAGATTCAGCGTGGCCATGAGATTGAGCTCGCCGAGCGGAACCGCTTGACTAATCGCGTCATGCCGAAGGACGCCCAGGGCCACCGTGGTGGCGATGGTGTCACCAATGACCACCGCCGCGACCAAACGCACCATCCCCAGGCGGGAGACGGCGCGAGCGTGCCGGCGCCGCCGAGAGGCCACCGGTACGGCGCCCGGATCGGGTGGTGCCTGAAGCTGTTGAGAAAATTACGCCCGGAACCGTAGGAACCAGACGTTTTTGGGCGGTTGCATCCCAGTTGTGACGGCGGAGCGGGACAGTTGCAAAGGGTGCAGGAACGTGTCGGTCTGATAAATCCGCGTACCGGCTGACGGTTCGCCCCAGCTGACCACGACCGTGTCCTCACCCTGCGATCCCGAGCCGAACGCCGGCCACCGCTCGAGCTGACCGCCGCACCATACGCGCCTACCATGGTGCCGACGCGCAACTCCGGTACGAACTGGCGATGCGGCCGACAGCCGGTCCATCAGGTCCGCGACCAGGAGTGGATCCCGTGTCAGCGAAGCCGTACGCGGCCGGTGGCGCGTACGCTCACATGCGCCAGTGCGCCGGCCGTCTCGTACTGGCGCGGTGTTCGAGCACCAGGCGGCCGTCCCGCTCGAACACCAGGTTGTTGGCCACCACCGTCAAGCGGCGCCGAAGCATCGGCTCGCCTTCCAGCCGCTGAACAACCGCGGCAACCCATTCCGCGGTGACGCGCCCGATCGGGCGGTGCACTTCCCCGATGCAACACCGTCGGCACGTCGTCTGCTGTGCTTCGTGCGGTGACGCCCAGCTTCGGGAAAGCCTTGTAGAGGTGCTGCCCCATGGTTCTGGGGCTCAGGAACAGGTGCGCGGCGATGTCCTTGTTCGACAGCCCTTGGGCGGCCAGGTGGACGATCTGTCGTTCCTGCGGGGTGAGTTGGGCGAAGCGGTCGACGCCGGTGTTGCGCTGGGTGCTTTCACCGTCCAGCCGTTTGACACCGGCTTCCCGCTGTGATCACTTGAACGGGTGCAGAGATGGGGGACGGCGGTGACCTGCCGGTCGCGCAAGTGCCCGTCAGGCGGCTCACCGTGTTAGAGACACGAAGCCCGCAACGGCTCTGGAATCGCGGCTTCATCCTGTTCTTCGCAGCTCGCAGCACGTCTCTGCTGGGTGACCACATGCTGCCCGTCGTCATCTCGGCCGCGATGATCCACGGCGGGTACGGCCTCAGCGGCGTCGGCTACGCGCTGGCCGCCCACCTCGCACCCTTCGCCATCCTCATGATCTTCGGCGGCGTCCTGTCGGACCGGTTCGGCGCCCGACGCATGATGATCTTTTCCGACGTCGTGCGCCTGGTCTTCCAGTCGCTGCTCGCCCTCCTCTTCGCCGTGGGCACACCCGAACTGTGGCAGGTGCTCATGCTCCTGGCGTTGATCGGAGCCGGAGGTGCCACCTTCCAGCCGGGGGTCGCCAGCATCACCCCGCAGATCGCCCAGGACGTGCAGCGGGCCAACGCCACGCTGCGCGTCTCCGAGTCGTTCATGAGCGTGATCGCACCCTCCCTGGCGGGGCTCCTCCTGACCGTCTCCGCGCCGTGGACGGTCTTCGCGATCGACGCGGCGACGTTCGCGGTCAGCGGCGCCTGCCTGTTCCTCCTGCGTCTCCCGGCGGCGCGCGGGGCGGGCGCGGGAGGCTCAACGTTCCGGCTCGATCTGGTGGTGGGGTGGCGGGAGTTCAGGTCGAGGACCTGGCTGTGGGGCGTGATCGTGATCTGGTGCGCCCTGCAGGTTACGGCGTCGGGCCCAACGCTGACCCTGGGCCACAGTACGATCGTCGCCCAGTACGGCGCGTCCACGCTCGGTCTCGTCATGTCCGCGATGGGCGTGGGGAACCTGCTCGGCGGGCTCGCCGCGATGACGATCAAGCCGGGGCGTCCGCTCCGGGCCGGAGCCATCACCCTGACGTGCTACAGCCTCATGCCGCTCGGCGTGGCCCTCGGCTGGCCACCAACCGCGCTGGCAGCCTGTTACGCGATCGCCGGCATGGGTGCGACCTTCTGGGTGGTCATGTTCAACACGGCCGTGCAGACCCATATCCCCCAGGAGCTCCTCGGCCGGGTTCACGCCTACGACGCCGCCGGCTCGCTCGTCATGAAACCCGTCGGCCAGGCGCTGGCGGGGCCCCTCGCCCTGCTGCTGGGAACGGTGCCGTTGCTGTTCGTGGCCTCCGCGATGGTGCTGGTCGTCTGCTGCCTGCTGCTCGCCGTCCCCGCCATACGCGGTCTCGCGCGGGCCGATTCCTGAACGCTGCGGCCCTGCCGGATCGCTCCGGATCATTCCGAGGCGTCCCATTCCGTTCGATCCGTTCGGCCGCGTCCAGAGCGTCGCCCAACTCAATCGAGACACGGCACGCCACGGCATACACAGACCGTAACCTAAGCAGCGCTCGCCGGCGGACATCCGGCAGCGGTGCTGTCCTCCGACTCCAGTCCGATACTGGCGCCCGCGAACGCCGGCACCAACACAAGCGTTTATAGGGGCCGGCTACGATCACCCACCCGAATTTGCCCTCCCATCCCGTTGCCGCCCGTCCGTTCCTCACGACCGGTTCGCCCCTGTCAGTGCGGCACGGCAGGATATGAGCGTGACGGAGCACGACATCACCGAGACACTGATCCACATGGGGTGTGTCGAATGCCCGAAGCTTCTGCGCGACGAGGCATAGATGCTGGAGCCGATCGAGACCACCCGGGAAAGTGTCGAGTTCGGCTACCACGTGAACGGCGGGTTCCGACCCTCACTCTGGTCGTGCCGTACAAGGGCGAGCATGAGGTCCTTCTCGCCATGCCGTCCACCTAAACACTGAGCCCGCCGCATGCCGACGCCCTGGACAGCAGCCATCTGCGGATCACGGTGGAAGGCCGGTTGGTCGACGGCGCCCAGGTCCGCGCCCGCTTCGACCGCAACCGGACAAGATCGAGCAGTAGCCGGGGTGGGCTCGCGAAGAGATCGACCGCCACAACGCGACGATCAGGAGGTCGGTACCTGGGCTCGTGCCGCGCCGACGCGCTGAGCTGCTGTCCATACGCGATGTGCAGGCCGCAGTCGGGTTCCCGATTCGCAAGCGTGCCGACGCCGCCGCCTACAGTGTCCCGGTCAAGCGGCGCACGCTGCGGCCTTCGGCCAGCACCCCTGCCCCGCTGGGCACGCGGGGCAGGGGCGCATCACTGCCGGCCGGGTAAGAAGAGCAGCACCACCCCCGGATGTCCGGCCAAGGCGCGGGATCGGGGTGTGGTCCTGTAGCTCGGAACGAGAGCCGCGATGCTGATCGTCGGCTCTCTGGGCCTCGCCCGCTGGACGTTATCGGCTGGTAAGAGCCACCTCGCTGGCGAGGCGCCGGCCCCAGACCTTTCTCTGTAGCTGCTGCCCATGCCGTCGCTCGCCCCAGGTCCACGCAGTTCAAGGTTGACCTCAAGTGCAGTTGAGCTTCTAGGGTCGTCACCAACGAAGGGAGATAAACGGTGACGACACTGGTTACGGGGGCCACGGGGAACACTGGCCGGCACGTGGTGGCGGAGCTGGTCCGCCGAGGAGAGCGTGTCCGGGCGCTGACGCGGAATCCGGCCGGCGCCGAGGGCAGGTTTCCGGCCGAGGTGGAGCTGGTGGCAGGCACGCACACGGAACCGGAGAAGCTGGACGCCGCCCTCGACGGCGTCAGCCGGTTACACATCACGGTGACTGCGGGGCTCGCCGAGGTCGCGCCCGAGCTGGTACGGCGGGCGGTCGGCGCGGCTGTGCGACGCATCACCGTGGTGTGGGGTGGTGACCTGGGGCCGGCCGAGCAGGCTGTGGCGGACTCGGGTGTGGAATGGACGCGCCTGGAACCGCAGGAGTTCATGTCCAACACGTTGACCTGGGTCGAATCCATTCGGGCCGAGGAGGTCGTGCGGGAGCCGTACGACTTTCGCAGCGCGATCGTCCATGAGGCCGACATCGGGGCGGTGGCGGCGGTCGCGCTGCTCGACGACGGCCATGCGGGGCGTGTCTACAACCTCACCGGGCCCGAATCGCTTACTCCGCGTGAACGGATCGCGATCCTGTCCAAGGCGATCGACCGCGACATCGCCTTCGTCCAGATCACGCACGAGCAGGCCGTCGACAGGCTAACGGCCACCGGTGTCTCCCGGGCGGACGCCGAATATGTCATCGGCTGGTACGCCGCTCCCGACGACGCCTCCACAACCGTCGTCGACACCGTCGAGCAGGTGACCGGCCGCCCGGCGCGCACGTTCGCCCAGTGGGTGGCCGAGCACGCGGAACGCTTCTAGACAAATCGCGCCGGACTGGGCAGGGGTGGTCCGGAAAGCACCGCCTCCGCCCATGTAGGCCCTCCACTCGGGTCGGCGCCTGTAGCTACGAGTGATCGACTTCGTTATCTAGCAGGGATTTCTCCACGGCATCATGCCTGTTCATGTGCTCGTCCGAGAAGGCCCTCCGCTCCCGAACATGTCCCCAGCCGCCAGGTAGCGGAGTGAGAGATCACGATTGCGGTTCGTGATCGTTTGGAGCGGTGAATGTGGCTGGTTGGGTGGGTCTCCTGCTTGATCGTGTTCGTGTCGGAGAACGGTCAGGTGGAGGGGTTCGGGTGCGTCGGGAGTGGGAGCCGGAAGAGCTGATCGCGGCGTGGACGCTGCTGGACGGCGACTGGGAGCTGGTGGGGAACAAGACGGGGGCGACCCGTCTGGGATTCGGCATGATGCTGAAGTTCTTCGAGCAGGAGGACCGGTTCCCCCGGCACGTGGGTGAGCTGCCCAAGGCCGCGGTGGACTACGTGGCCGGTCAGGTCAAGGTGGAGCCGGCGTTGCTGGTGGAGTACGACTGGTCGGGCCGGTCGCTCGAGCGGCACCGGGCCCAGGTGCGGGACGCGCTGGGGTTCCGGGAGTCGACCCGGGCGGATGAGGATGTGCCGGCCGAGTGGCTGGCGGACAAGATCTGCCCGATGGTGTTCACGGAGGAGGGATTGCGTGCGGCGCTGCTGTCCCGCTGCCGGACGTTGAAGATCGAGCCACCGGGCAGGGTGGAGCGGATCGTGGGCGCGGGCAGGGCGCGGTTGAGCGGGAGTTCTGCCTGCATGTGCTGAACGGGCTGTCGGCAGACTCGGCGCGGTCGCTGTGGGAGCTGGCCACGGGTGAGGACGGGTTCCTGCTCGAGTTGTCCGACCCCGGACGGCTGGGGCCAGGAGGTGTGAGTTCCAGCGATAATTGGCCGACGAACCCTGGAGCTATCTGGCCGAGGACGGCCGTCTCGGTCAGTAGGTTTACACCCATGTACGGCAGATCCTGAACATCTTCATGTCGCTCGTGCTTCCTCCCCTCGGCCTCGCGGGTCTCGTCAACGTGACGCTGATCCTGGAGAAGGGCTACGACGCGGTCACCGTCACCGACATCATCGACCGCGCGGACGTGGGCCGCTCCACCTTCTACTCGCACTTCACCGACAAGCAGGACGCGCTGTTCAGCAACCTCGACGAGCTCGGCATCCTCCACCCCGAGCCGGCCGGGAGGGCGAGCGAGCTGTTCGCCTTCAGCCTGCCGGTGCTTGAGCACGTGCACGAGCGGTGGCAGCTCATACGGGCGCTGCTGGGGCGGCGCGGCGGCGGCCTGGTGTACGCGCGTGGCGAGCAACTGCTGTCCGCCGTGGTCAGGAAGGAGCTGCTGGATGCAGGCGGGCGCGCTTCGGCCTCGCTCGACCTGCTGGTGGTCGGCGTGGTGGGGGCATTCATGGCGCTGCTGCGCTCCTGGGTGGACGGCGAGACCACCGCCACGCCCGCGCAACTCGACGCCGCCTTCCGCGCTTGCGTCGAACCCGGCGTACGCACCGCGCTGAGCGCCCCGGAGTAGGCCCACGGCCGCCCTGGATCAGCGGGTCGCCGGTGGGGCCTGCCATCGGGTGACGATGCTGCCGTGCCGCATCCGGCCCGCCAGGTGGATGCGCAGCGTCTCGGGTGTGTCATCGCCAGCGTCGCTGCTGATGTCCAGGGCGCCGTGCCGTACTGACAGGTCGTTGGCGTCTACCACCATGCCGGGCGCGAGGACCAACTCAACAGCACCGCCGCTCACCCGCATCTCGATGACCAGCTCGGGCCCGCTGCGCACGGCGCGGGTCAAGTCCAACAGCACGGCGCTCCATGCGGTGCGCAGCGCGAGCCGGTGCGGCAGCCTCCAGGGGCCGTCACGGCGCACGTGGCCGTGCCGCTCCTTGATGGTGAGCAGCTCGGTGGGCGCGCCGATCAGGTCGGTGACGAGCGAGCTCAGCGCATCAACGGTACGAGAGGCCAGCGCCGCGTCGACCCGCTCGTCGAACTCGGCCGGGTCGAGCCGGCCGTCGGCGACGGCGTCGTGCAGCACTGCGATGGTCTGATCGCGTTCCGCGTCGGACGCGCGCAGCGCGGGTGAGCTGGACGGATCGGTCGGCATCAGGCCTCCTGTCTCAACCAAGGCAGGATCGGACAGCCTTGCCCAGGTTCGAGGCCCGCGGGTCGTCTGGCCGGAAGTTCCAGAGATTGGTGACATAGCAGAAGCCGACACCGGCATCAGGGTCGCCGAGGGCGACCGATCCGCCGGAGCCCGGGTGGCCGAACGATCCCGGCCCGACCATCGGCGTCATTGGGCCGGGCCGCCAGAATCCCAGGGACATGTTGAAGGAGCGGTCGGCCGGGATGTTCAGGCCCGGCGGCAGGCCGTACATCCGCGTCTTGTCGGTCTGGACGGCTGTCATTCTCTCGACCGTTGGCGGATCGAGCAGCCGGATCCCGTCGACGTCGCTGACCGTGGCGGCGTACATCCGCGCCAGCGAGTGCGCGTCCGCGATCATGTTGGCGGCCGGGAACTCCGACGCGCGCCAGGCACGCGACAACATGTACTCCCCGGAGGTGTTGTCCAACGCGCCGCCGAGCTCAGCGGCGCGAATCTGGAGCGAGCCTGGGCTCCACATGGATTCGACCCAGGCGGTGACGGTGTCCTCATCGAGCCCGGTAGCCGCGATCATCCCGGCGAGCAGCTCCTCCACGCTGAACGGAGCGGCGAAGTGGAGCTTGGACACCCGTTTCTCGTGTTTCTCGGGCAGTCCGATCCAGGCGCTGAGCCCGAGCGGGGCGGCCACCTCTTCGGCGAAGAAGGTGCCGAGTGACTTGCCGGTGATCCGGCGCACGACCTCGCCGACCAGAAAGCCGTAGGTGACGGCGTGGTAGACGTGCTCGGTGCCCGGCTGCCACAGCGGCTTTTGCGCCTCGATCGCGCGGATGACCGGGTGCCATGCGCACGCCTGCTCGAACGTCAGCGGTCCGTCGACGAGCGGGAGACCGGCCTGGTGGGACAGCAGCCAGCGCACTTTGATCTGGTCCTTGCCGTTGGCGGCGAACTCCGGCCAGTACCTGGCCACCGGGACGTCCAGATCCAGCTCGCCGCGCTGTGCCAGCATGTGGGCGCAGATAGCGGTGGCGCCTTTGGTGGTGGAGGCGACATGGACGATCGTGTCTTCGCTCCACGGCCGGTTCGCCTCGCGATCGGCCAGGCCGCCCCACAGATTGGCGACGGGGCGGCCGCCCACGTAGACGCAGCACGCCGCGCCCACCTCGCCGGGGTCCTCGAAGTTCGCGCGGAACGCGTCGGCGAGTTCTCCCCAGCCTTCCTCTACACCGTGCTCGAAATCGTCGGCTGTCATTCTGATGCCCTTCCGATGGATTCTTGATAGACGTCCGCGTAGGTGCGCGAGTCCTTGATCAGATCGTCGCGGAAGGCGGCGACGTCGTTGCCGGTGAGTTCCAGGACACCCTTTCCTGCCGCGACTCCTTCATCGAAGAAATCGACAATCCCGGAGAGCAGCGACCCGTCAAGCAAATCGACCGGTCCAGCCAAGTGGGGGCGTTAGCAGTACGACTACTCGCAGAAGACGCGCAGGTGGCCGTCGGGCTCCATGTCCATCTCCACGATCGCCTCGTCGAGGTGCTCCACGAGCGCCTCAAGCTGCTCGGGCTTGAGCTGCTTCAGGTCCAGCGGCACGCCCGCCTTGTCGAGCTCGACGTTGGCCCGATCCAGCGCCTTCGGTGGGACCAAGGCCACGAGCTGCACACCGGCCCGCAGCAGTTGCAGCGGTATCCGCACGTTGAGCCGCCCGGACTCGCCCTCATCGTTGATCTCCATCACCACCCGCAGGTACTTCGGCCGTACGGCCGGAGTACCTGCGGGTGGCTGGGTTCTTTCGAGTGCGGTGATGAGCCGCTCCGCCTCATCTGCGGTGATCTTGCCCTCGGCCAGCATGTCAAGGATGTCCCTGCGCTGTTCGTTCATCGGAACCTCTCATCGGATGGTGACGAGCACGGCCGTACGGCTCTGCGCGATGTCGACGCGAGTGCCGGGCAACGCGCAAACGATGCGGCGGGCGGTGTTGAATGCCCGCACCACATCGATGCTGTAGATGACACAGGCCACGACTCCCCCCAGGGCGGCCAAGGCCACGAGCGGTGACAGCAGGAGCACCGCGGGGAGCACCGGGACCCACAACCGAATGGGGCGACGGTCCGGGCATTGGACCCGTACGGTCACCAGCTGCGGCATCATGCGCGCCCCTCCAATTCGGCCAGCGCCTGCCGCGCGGTGATCTCGCTGCGGCGCAACCGGTCGATGGTGTCGGACCGCGACGGCGCGGGATCGGTCTCGACGAAGTCGAGCACCTGCCCGATCCGGTTCAGCCGCGACTTGATCGTCGGGTAGCTCACGCCGAAGATCCGCTCCATCTGCTTGATTGAGCCGTGGCACCGTACAAACGCCGTGACGAAGACCTGGTCCTCGACGCTGAGCTGAGCCAGTTGCGGCAGCTCGAACTCACCCTCGATCGCGACGCCGCTGTCGGCCAACCGCACCCGCTCGACGACGAACGGCCGACCCCGGGTCAAGTTCGTCAGCTCCTGCCAGTCCATCGCCTGATCTGCCATATTTAAGCTATACCAACTCACAACTTAATTTTCAATATATAGATCTTGATTTTCCTAATGATGTGACCCGTATCGGGGAAGTAGGCTCCCGGTGCCGGCCGGTAGCCAGCTCCCGCAGCAACGGGACGAACAGGCGGCGACGCTCCCCCGGATGCACCTTCTTGAGCCAGTCGGCGAAATGATCGGCGACTTCTTCGAGGGAGAGAGATACGAGGCCGTCGAACACCAACGGCTCTTCATGATCAGACAGGGCAGATCTGACCGATGCCGAGTGGGCGGTGCTGGAAGGCGAGGCGCGGGCGGTGATGGCCGAGTTGGTTCAGGTCACCGGCAGGCCGATGGTGCATGACCTACGCGCGACATTCGACGCGATCAACTACGTGACCAGGTACGGGATCGAGTGGCGGGCATGCCGGTGGACTTCCCGCCGCACGAGGCCGTATACGCCTTCTTCCTGCGGTGGTCCCCGGCGTGGCCTGCCCGAACGGCTCGCCGGACGCTTACGCGGCCGGCTGCGGATCATGGCCGGACGCGGGGAGCTGCCCACGGCGGGGTGCATCGACTCCCAGACGGTCAAGGCGGCCGAGACCGTCGGGGCTGCGGCCTGCGGGTATGACGCAGGCAAGAAGATCAAGGGGCAAGAGCGGCATATCGCGGTCGACACGCTCGGGCTGCTGTTGTGCGTGACCGTCACCGCCGCGTCGGTCCAAGACCGTGACGGCGCATACCCGCTGCTGGCCCGGCTACGGGAGAAGTTCTCCACCATCGCACTGGTCTGGGCTGATGGCGGCTACGCCGGACGCCTGCTCACCTGGGCGCGCGACGTGCTCCACCTGACCGTCACGATCGTCAAGCGCTCCGACGACGTCCGCGGCTTCGTCGTGCTCCCGCGCAGGTGGGTGGCAGAACGCAGCTTCGCCTGGCTGACCCGCTACCGCCGGCTGGTGCGGGTCTACGAACGCAAGCCCGAACACCACGAAGCCCTGATCTGGTGGGCCACCGTGCACCAGATGACCCGCCGCCTGACCCGCGAACTGGCAGGCCAACCACCCCCGGGCCGCTGGGCCGATCCGCCACCGCTTGCGGACCTGTTCAGCCCCGACCGGCGCGGCAAGGTCCTGGAACTCCTGGCCGCCCAGCCCTGGCGGGCCTGGAAAGCGGCCGAGCTGGCCGCCATCCTCGGAATCGAGAACGTCAACAGCGCCTGGGCCAAGGCCGGAGCCCGCATCGGCGGACACACCTCCACCCAGTGGAACGCAGGCGCTCGCATCCGCAGAAGCGAGATCCGCCCAGGAGACCTGATTTTCTTCGCCCACGACCCCACCCGCCCAGCGACGATCCACCATGTCGGCATCGCCGTCGACGCCACGCGCATGGTCCACGCCCCCTCCACCGGCAGCACCGTACGCATCAGCACCTGGGCAGGAGCTCCCTATCGCGAACGGCGATTCATCGGCGCCGTCCGGCCCTCAGCTTGATGTCCCGCGGATTTGCCTGTGCAGTCTGACTTTCGTGCGGGGCAACAGAATTGGGAACAACATCCCTTTCGTCCAGGCGGCCTTATGAATAGGAGAAAACCTTCGCAAGTAGCGCCCACATGTCATTCCGCTCGCACCTCCGGCTGTCCGATGCCACTCCGCCGGTCACCTGGGAGCGGTATGAGGGTTCGCCAGCCCATATCGCTGCCGCCGTACTGGCCGGGACCAGCACGGCGGCAGCAGCCATATCAGTCACGAAATGACGAGAGTAAGTTACAGACTGTGGCCTCTCGCTACCACCGGTTACCCGCGCGCATGCCTAAAACTTTGCCTCGCATGACACTGGCGGGCCATGTCGGCCCATCAACGCGTTCCTACGCGTGCCGGTGGGTTAAGGGCTGAGCGTCTCGGCGAAGCGGTCCACCTGGGCTACGTCTGTAGCCCAGCAGTAGAACATGACCTCGTCGGCGCCGAGGCCGCTCATCTGGGCAAGCGTGTCGGAAATCTCTCCGGGTGTGGTGAGCATGCTGGCCACGGCGCCTTCGGCGAACCCGTCCGGCAGGTTCATGTAGTGCGGTCCGCTGTAGTAGCGGAACAGCCTGTCGCGGGCTTCCTTGATCACGTGATCTGGCCCCAGAACGGCATTGAACTGGGCGACCAGCCGAGGCCGGCCGGCGCGGCCCTCGGTCTGCCATGCCTTTTCGGTGGCGCGGAAGAGGCGGTCGGCGTCGGCGAGGTGGGCCGCGCACAGGAAGCCGTCGCCGAAGCGGGCGACACGCCGGATCCCGACCGGGCCGAGGGCGCCGAAGAGCACTTCAGGGCCGCCCGGACGGGCGGGCTCGGGTCCGATCGGGCCGATCCCCTGACCGTACGGCTTGCCGGACCAGATGCGGCGCATTACCGTCATCGTCTCGTCAAGCCGCGCTCCCCGAGTGTGAACGTCCACGCCCGCCGCCTCGTAGTCGTCGCGCCGCGCCCCCAGCCCGATGCCGAGTGTGAAGCGGCCATCTGACATGCGGTCCAGGGTCGCGGCCTGCTTGGCCAGGAGCGCAGGGTCACGCAGCGGGGCGAGCAGCACCTCGGTCTGTACTCGAATCCGGGAGGTGGCCCCGACGAGCATGCTTAGCGCGACCAACGGCTCGGGGTTGTCGTATATGAGACGGTCCAGCAAGCCGAGAGTGCTGAACGGACCGTCGTTCGCGCGTTGCGCCCACTCCAACAGGCCCTTGGGATCGCTGATGGGCAGGCCGAGACCGACGTTCATGTTCCCCCCAACTGTCGCCGATCAGCACCCCAGCCCGCCTGCGAGCGCCCCTCTCCCCCGCGCATCACCGGCCACCTGGACGTGTCGGCGCGTCCCTGATGACCCTGCCCAGGCTCGCGGCTCAGATGCGGCCTCGGCCGCCGCGGAGACCGGAGTGCGCGGGCAAGTCCGTTCCCGCCGTCAGACTCCGAGCAGGCCGCGCGGATTGGGCTGAGGGGACACAGGGAGATCTTTCGAAGGCCAGGACGCCGACTGGTAGAGCGCCGGGCGACGGCTGGCGAACGGACCTCCAAGCATTTCCGGGTGCAGGGTCAGTGCGCAGTCGAGTAGTCGTCGGCGATGGGCTCACCGCTGGCCAGGCGGCGAACATGTCCGCACAGCGACACCACATTGCGGATCGTGCCCGGGCTCTCTCATGCCAATGTCCCGAGCGTCGCACTGATCAGGACGATGATGGCGCCCGCGAGCGCGACGGAGGCGAACGAGCGCAGGAAGCCGGTGTTGAAGAACCGCGAGCGGATCCAGGCAAGGGCGACAAGCTCAAAAGCGACCATGACAATGGCGGCGGTAAACGCCGAGCGGTGATGCGCGATCAAAAGGGGCAGCGTGTGCACGATTCCGCCGAGGAAGGTTCCCGCCCAGGTGATCGAGCCGCGTAGGTAGGGATTGCCTCGCCCGGTCAGGTCGCCACTGCCGGAGCGCCCTTCGGAGAAGGCCATGCCGACATCAACCCCAATCGCGATCGCGAGCCCGGCGAAGAAGGCGTAGAGGGGGCGGTGCGTGCCCAGCACCACGGCGGAGATCGGCGCGAGCACCGAGAAGGAACCGCCGGCCAGACCGGCCATCGCCGGCTGCACGCGCTGGAGCGGGAACAGCTGGTCAGAGCGTTGCCTGGCGGAGTTGGGCAGACCGAGGACGCTCACCGGGCCCCTCGCTTTCGCATAAAACTAAACTGTTAGTGTCGTATATGAGTAACGACAACGGCCGTCTGGGACATTCCCATCTCCCCGCCTACCTGCGGGAACAAGGGTTTGGGTTGGTGTGTTAACGAAACTAGACGTTCAGTTTCTTCTGATTGACGCTCGGGGCCTCGTCCTTGCGGCGTGGCGCGGCCGGCGGTCGGCGGAGACTCACGAACCACACAGGGGGGATACCAATGCACGAGGCAAAGCTCAACACCGCCAAGCTCGGACGCACGGATTTGGAGATCACAAGAGTCGGCCTCGGCGCGTGGGCGATCGGCGGCGGCGACTGGGAATTCGGCTGGGGGCCGCAGGACGACGACAACTCGATCGCCACGATCCATCGCGCGCTCGAGCTCGGCGTGAACTGGATCGACACCGCCGCCGCGTACGGGTTCGGCCGCTCGGAGCAGGTCGTCGGCCGCGCCCTGGAAGGGCTGGACGAGCGGCCATACGTGTTCACGAAGGCGTCGCTGGTCGAGGGACCGGGCCGGAAGGTCGTCCCCAGCCTGAGGCGGGAGTCGATCTTGCGTGAGGTGGAGGGAAGCCTGCAGCGGCTCGGGATCGAGGCGATCGACCTTTACCAGATTCACTGGCCGATTCCCGCACACGACATCGAGGAGGGCTGGTCCACCTTCGCGGAACTGAAGGAACAGGGACTGGTGCGCCACATCGGCGTGTCCAACTGCGACGTCGAACAGCTGGCCCTGATCCAGTCGATCGCACCGGTGGAGAGCTTGCAGCCGCCGTACTCGCTGGTCGACCGCGGGGTCGAGCAGGAAATCCTCCCCTACGCCGAACGCGAAGGCATGGGCGTGGTCGTCTACTCCCCGATGGGTTCAGGCCTGCTGACGGGGAAGATGACCCGCGAGCGGGTCAAGCGCCTGGCCGAGGACGACTGGCGTAAGCACGACCGCGAGTTCCGGGAACCGCAACTGTCGCGGCACCTGGCCCTCGTCGAGCGGCTCAGGGCAGTGGCTCGCCGTCACGACACGACGCCCGGCGCGGTCGCCGTCGCCTGGACGTTGCGCAACCCGGCCGTGGACGGCGCGATCGTCGGCTTCCGCCGACCGGACCAAGTCGACCCGGTCCTGGCCGCGGTAGGCCTGGAACTCAGCGACGAGGACGTCGACGAGATCGAGAGCCAGGAGTGAAGGAGTTCACCATGACCACGATCGGCTTTGTCGGTCTGGGAGCGATGGGCGGCCCGATCGCGGGCCGCCTGCTCGCCTCCGGCAATCAGGTGTACGCATGGAACCGCACAGCCGCCAAGGCTGCACCGCTGGTCGAACGCGGCGCGGTCTGGCGCGAGACCCCCCGCCAGATCGCCGAGGCGGCGGAGGTGATCTTCAGCATGGTCGCCGACGACGCCGCCCTGGAAGCGATCACCTCCGGGCCGGAAGGAATCCTTGCCGGTCTGGCGCCGGGAAAGGTCTACCTCGACATGAGCACCGTCAGTCCGCAGGCCAGCCGCGAGCTGGGCGAGCGGGTGCGCTCGCTGGACGCGGACATGCTCGACGCGCCGGTCTCGGGCAGCATCGGCGCCGCCGAGGACGGCAGCCTCACCATCATGGTCGGCGGCGACCGGCCTGCCTTCGAGCGCGTCGAGCCGCTCTTGCGCGAGCTCGGCCACACGGTGGTGCATGTCGGCGCGAACGGGCAGGCGCTGGTGTTGAAGCTGGCCATCAACCTCAGCGTCGGCGCACAGATGCTCGCCTTCAGCGAGGGCGTGCTGCTGGCCGAGCGCGGCGGAATCGATCGCGCGCTGGCGGTAAAGGTCATGGCCGACAGCTCGATCGGCTCGCCGATGCTGCGGGCACGCGCCCCGCTCGTCCTGGATCTGCCCGAGGAGGCGTGGTTCGACGTGCAGCTGATGCAGAAGGACATTCGCCTCGCGCTGCAGACGGCGCGCACGCTCGGCGTGCCGCTCCCATCGGGAGCTCTCACCGACACCTTGCTGACCAGCGCAAGCGAGCTAGGATACGCGCGGCGCGACATCGCCGCCCTCGTCAAGGTCCTCGCCCAGACGCCGGCGAGGTGAGGCGGCCCATGCGACGCACAACGCAAGAACTGAACAGACCGTTCCGACCGTGGGAGGCTGACGCATGATGTCCGAGACAAGCTCCGGACAGGTGCGGCGCGGGCGGCCACGCAGCGAGAAGGCGCGCCAGGAGATCCTTGACGCTGCCGCTGAGCTGCTGCTGGAGCGAGGGCTTGAGGCGGTCAGCATGGACGCGGTCGCTGAACGGGCCGGCGTCAGCAAGGCCACGATCTATCGGTGGTGGCGAACCAAGGAAACGCTCGCGCTCGACGCGCTCTATCAGGAGTGGGCCGCCATGCGTCCGGGTGTTCGTGATACCGGCTCGCTGCGAGGTGACCTGCTCTCGCTGCTGCGCCCCTGGGTGCGGATCGTCAGCGCACGGCCCTACGGCCGCATCATCGCTGCGTTGATCAGCGAGGCTCACACGGACCCGGCATTCGCCGAGCAGTACCGGGCACACTTCGTCGAGCCCCGCCGCGAATGGGCACGCGTAATCATCAGGCGGGCGATCGGGCGCGGGGAGATAGCGGCGAGCACAAGGATCGAAGTCGCGGTGGATCTCCTCTACGGCTCGTTCTACCACCGGCTGCTCCACGGCCACGCGCCACTCACCGAAACCTTTGTACGTGAGGTCGTCGACATGCTCATCTCCGGCCTCGGCGGGCCACCGGTCGAGGGGCCCGCCGAGGCCGAGAGTGTCGAAGGCCCCGCCCGATCCAACCGGTGAAACAGCACCGTGAACATGGCTTTC
Organism: Nonomuraea terrae; assembly: GCF_004348995.1. GTDB lineage: Bacteria > Actinomycetota > Actinomycetes > Streptosporangiales > Streptosporangiaceae > Nonomuraea > Nonomuraea terrae. Next base: position 7,240 of record NZ_SMKQ01000117.1, on the reverse strand, counting down.
ACCGCGGTAGGCCGTCCCCCGTGGCGGCGGTCACCCGCCGCACTCCCACGGAGTGCACTATGAACAGCGTGCTGGATCAGTTGCTCGTCCTGCGCGGTCTTCCCGCGGCGGGTTCTCATACGCCCCCGTCGAGCGGCCTCTAGGACAATCCGCCGCCCTCACATCCGCGGCATCGGTCGTCATCGACGACGGCTCCGACTCCCGGCGGAGGCCGGAGACAGCAAACCTCAAAGGACCAGCATGCCGCGGATCGACGTCTGAGTGCTCGGAACTCTCAGCTGGTACACAGGATGGCTAAAGGGTGCACACAGCATCATTCACGACAATCACGCCATGACGATGGCGAATGCGGGCGCTCGCGGACAGCTACGCCGGCCGGACGGCAGCCCGGTGCGGGTGCTTGTGGTGGATGACGAGTCCACCCTGGCGGAGTTGCTGGCCATGGCGCTGCGCTACGAGGGCTGGGAGGTACACAGCGCCGCGAACGGCTTGAGCGCCGTCCGGATCGCCCGTGACTTCCGGCCGGACGCCGTCGTGCTGGATGTGATGCTGCCCGACATCGACGGCTTGGAGGTGCTGCGGCGGTTGCGCGGGGAGTCGCCGGATGTGCCGGTGCTGTTCCTGACCGCGAGGGATTCGGTCGAGGACCGGATCACCGGGCTGACGGCAGGCGGCGACGACTACGTGACCAAGCCGTTCAGCCTGGAGGAGGTGGTGGCGCGGCTGCGTGGCCTGATGCGCCGGGCCGCCCGTTCGGAGCTGCGCGCCGGCGCACAGCTCTGTGTTGGTGACCTGGTCATGGACGAGGACAGCCACGAGGTGCGGCGCGACGGCGAGCTGATCACTTTGACGGCCAAGGAGTTCGAGCTGCTGCGCTACCTGATGCGCAACCCCCGCCGGGTCCTCAGCAAGGCACAGATCCTCGACCGGGTGTGGAACTACGACTTCGGAGGCCAGGCGAATGTGGTGGAGCTGTATGTCTCGTATCTGCGCAAGAAGATCGACGCCGGCCGGGCCCCGATGATCCACACGCTGCGCGGCTCCGGGTATGTCCTCAAACCTGGAGAGTGAGCCGCCGCGGCTGACAAGCCGCCGGCGCGGGCCGGCGCGCTGGTCGCTGCGGGCCCGCCTCGTCGCGGCCATGATCGTGCTGCTGGTGCCGGCGTTCCTGATCGTCGGCGTGACCGCTGAGGTGACGCTGAACAAGGTGCTCTACGACCGCGTCGATGGCCAGCTGACCGCGGCGGCGGACCGAGCGCCGCGCGCCTTTGACCTCTTGACGCTTCCCGGTCCGTCCGGCTGTATGCAGCCGCGAGGCCGGGGTTTCCCACCGGGGCAGGTCATCGGCACCCTGGCGGCGCGGATCTGCCACGGCATGGTCGTCAACGCGGACGTGCTGATGGAGAACGGGCAGATGCAGCCGGAGGTCAGCAACCTCGACATCAAGCTGCTGGCGGTGCCGGTGGGCGCCGCCCCGCGCAGCTATGATCTCGGCGAGCTCGGCGACTACCGCCTGGTCGCGCGGAACATGCCTGACGGTGCGGTCCTGGTCACCGGTCTGCCGCTGGCGGACACGAAGGAGACGCTGTACCTGGTGGCAGGTGTGGTGGCCGGCGTGACGGTGCTGGTCCTGCTTGCGGTGGCCTACATCGGCGTGGTGATTGTGGGGCGCGCATTGCGGCCTTTGTCCCGGGTGGCGTCCACGGCCACCCGCGTGTCGCAGCTGACTCTCGACCGCGGCGAGGTTGAACTGCCGCAGCGTGTCGCCGAGCATGACGCCGATGTGCGCACCGAGGTCGGCCAGGTGGGTGCGGCGCTGAACCGGATGCTGGACCATGTCGGCAACGCGCTGGAGGTACGGCATGCGAGCGAGATGCAGGTGCGCCAGTTCGTCGCTGACGCCAGCCACGAGCTCCGCACTCCGCTGGCGGCGATCCGCGGCTACGCCGAACTGAGCCGGCGAACCGGGAGGCATGTGCCGCCTGAGGTCGCGCAGATGCTGAGCCGGGTGGAATCCGAGGCGCAGCGGATGACCGCGCTGGTCGAGGACCTGCTTCTGCTGGCCCGCCTGGATGCGGGCCGGCCCCTGGCGCATGAGCCCGTCGACCTGTCGATGCTGACGGTCAACGCGGTCGGTGACGCCCACGCGGCGAGTCCACAGCACGACTGGCGGCTGGATCTGCCCGAGGAGCCCGTCAGAGTCGTCGGCGATCCGGCGCGGCTGCAGCAGGTGCTGGCCAACCTGCTCGCCAACGCGCGCATCCACACACCCGAGGGCACCCGGGTCACGGTCAGCGTGGGCGTCCGCGGAGAGCAGGCCGTGTTGCGGGTCGCCGACACCGGCCCAGGCATCCCTGCCGAACTGCAGCCGCACATCTTCGAGCGGTTCGCCCGCGGTGACGGCTCCCGTTCCAGAGAGGCCGGCAGCACCGGCCTCGGGCTGGCCATCGTGCACGCGGTGCTCGCTGCGCAGGGCGGGACCGTAGAGGTCGACAGCGTGCCCGGTCGTACCCGGTTCACCGTGCGGCTGCCGCTGACCGCCGTGGGCGCCGTCTCCGAAGCCTGAGGCCTCCCACCGCGAGACGCCTCGGGAGCGGTCTCACAGGCTACGCAAAGCGTCGGCACAAGCCCTGGACAGGCCGGTGGCCGAAGGTTCTCGGGTACGCATGGACGAAAGGACGCACCGATGAGCTCCACGTTGCCCGCGACCCCGATGGACTGGCCGCCGCCCGACCCGGCGCGCAGCGGAAGGCGGCGGCGCGCGCCGGCGGACCACGCACCCTGGGAACGTCCGGCCCTGCTGGCCATGCTGCTGGCCACCGCGGTGCTCTACCTGTGGGGATTGGGCGCTTCCGGCTGGGCGAACTCCTTCTACGCGGCGGCGGCGCAGGCCGGATCTCAGGACTGGACGGCGTTCTTCTTCGGCTCCTCGGACGCGGCCAACTCGATCACCGTCGACAAGACACCCGCCTCGCTGTGGGTGATGGCCTTGTCAGCGCGGTTGTTCGGGGTCAACGCCTGGAGCATCCTGGTGCCGCAGGCCCTGATGGGCGTCGCCACGGTCGGGATGCTCTTCGCGACCGTGCGGCGCTGGTACGGCCCGGCGGCGGGCCTCATTGCCGGTGCGGCGATGGCGCTGACGCCGGTGGCGGTGCTGATGTTCCGCTTCAACAACCCGGATGCGCTACTGGTGTTGCTCATGGTCGCCGGTGCGTACGCGATCGTCCGAGCCGTGGAGAGCGGCGCCACCAAGTGGCTGGTGTGGGCGGGGGTCTTCGTCGGCTTCGGCTTCCTGGCCAAGATGCTCCAGGCACTGCTGGTGGTCCCGGTGTTCGCGCTCGTCTACCTCATCGCCGGGCCGCCCAAGCTCGGAAGGCGCATCCTGCAGCTTGTCCTGGCGGGTGTCGCGCTGGTCGTCTCGGGCGGCTGGTACATCGCCGTGGTGGAGCTGGTGCCCGCATCGATGCGCCCCTACATCGGCGGATCACAGGAGAACAGCCTCCTGGAATTGACGCTGGGTTACAACGGCCTGGGCCGGCTGAACGGCGACGAGGCCGGCAGCGTCGGCGGCAGGCCGGGCGGCGGCTGGGGTGAGACCGGATGGGCCCGGATGTTCGACGCCGCGCAGGGCGGCCAGGTCGCCTGGTTGCTGCCCGCCGCGCTCATCCTGCTGGCTGTGGGCCTGGCGGTGACCGCTCGGGTGGCACGCACCGACCGGGACCGCGCCGGGTTCGTGCTGTGGGGCGGCTGGCTGCTGATCACCGCCGGGGTGTTCAGCTTCATGGCGGGCATCTTCCACGCGTACTACACGGTCGCCCTCGCCCCGGCCCTGGGAGCACTGACCGGCATGGGTGCGGTGACGTTGTGGAGGCGGTGGAACGGCGCGTGGGCCCGGCCCGTCGCGGCCGCCACCGTGCTGGTTACCGTCTGGTGGTCATTCGAGCTGCTCGGGCGCAGCGGCGACTTCCTGCCGTGGCTGCGCTGGGTGGCGCTCGTCGGCGGGCTCTTGGCGGCGATCGGATTGCTGGCCTCCATCTGGCTGCCCGTGCGGTTGGCCTGGGCGAGCGCAGCGCTGGCGCTCGCCATGGTGCTCGCCGGGCCAGGGGCCTACGCGATGGACACCGCCGCCACCCCGCATGGCGGCTCGATCCCGTCGGCAGGTCCCCCGATAACGGACGGCTCCGGAGGCAGGGGTGGCCGCGCACCGGGCGGCATGCCACCGGGCGCCGCCCAGGACGCGCCAGGCGTCCAAGGCGGCACAGCGCGGCACGGTGGCGCGCCAAAGGGGAACCTGCCGCGAGGTGGCAGGCCACGGGCCGGTACGCCCGCAGGCGGCACAGAGCGGGGCGGCGGCATGGGCGGCCTGCTCAACGGCTCCACCCCCAGCACGGACGTGGTCGACCTGCTGCAACGCGACGCCGGCTCCTACACCTGGGTGGCGGCGGCGATCGGATCACAGAACGCCTCCGGCTACCAGTTGGCCACCGGCCATCCGGTCATGCCTGTCGGCGGCTTCAACGGCAGCGATCCCTCGCCCACCCTCGCCCAATTCCAGCAGTACGTCACCGACCAGAAAATCCACTACTTCATCGGCGGCGATCACGGCCCCATGGGTGGCAACGGCGTCGCCTCGGAAATCTCCGCGTGGGTGACGGCCACGTTCCGTGCCAGCACGGTCGGTGGCGTCACCGTCTACGACCTGACGTCCTCCGCCGGCTCGGCATCCTGACCGGCTCTGTGCAAAGGCGGCTCCCCGCACCCGGAGAGCCGCCGCTTCGCCGTGATCCAGGCGCGCCGCGACCTTCACAGCCCCGCCACAGCACCACCACAAGACCCTGACAGCCGCCCGGACAACGGTAAGTCATGAGCACTTCAGCGCCTCCCGCACGCGTCGCCCCCGTGGACCCCGCGGCGCGAACGCCGATTCTCGATGTCGTGGTCCCCGTCTACAACGAGCAGGACGACCTCGAGTCATGCGTACGCCGCCTGCACGCCCACCTGATCCACGAGTTCCCCTACCCCTTTCGCATCACGGTCGCCGACAACGCCAGCACCGATGACACCCCGCAGATCGCGGCCGAACTCGCCGCCGAGCTGCCGGAGGTCGCCTCCGTACGGCTGGCTGCAAAAGGACGGGGACGCGCGCTCAAGCACGCCTGGTCGGCCTCTGATGCGGCAGTGCTCGCGTACATGGACGTCGACCTGTCCACCGACCTCACCGCGCTACTGCCGCTGGTAGCGCCGCTCATCTCCGGCCACTCCGACCTGGCGATCGGTTCGCGCCTCACCCGTGGAGCCCAGGTGACCCGCGGTCCAAAACGGGAGATCATCTCCCGCTGCTACAACCTGCTGCTGCGCGGTACGCTCTCGGCCCGCTTCTCCGACGCACAATGCGGCTTCAAAGCCGTCCGCGCCGACGTGGCCGCGCGGCTGCTGCCCCTGGTGGAGGACACCGGGTGGTTCTTCGACACCGAGCTGCTCGTCCTCACCGAACGCGCCGGACTGCGCATCCACGAGGTGCCCGTCGACTGGGTCGACGACCCCGACAGCCGCGTCGACATCCTGCAGACCGCCATCGCCGACCTCAAGGGCATCGCCCGGCTGGCCAAGGCACTCAGCACCGGCCGACTCCCCTTGGCACACCTGCGCGAGCAACTCGGGCGCGCCCCGCTGCCTGTCGCCGGTGTGCCCGACGGCCTGATCGGACAACTGCTGCGCTTCGCCACCGTCGGCGTCGCCAGCACCCTCGCCTACCTCCTGCTGTACGCCTTGCTGCGCACGGGGACCGGGGCCCAGGCGGCCAACCTCACCGCTCTCCTCATCACCGCTGTGGCGAACACCGCGCTCAACCGCCGGTTCTCCTTTGGCGTACGCGGCACCGGCCGCCTGTGGTTGCACCAGGCTCAAGGTCTCGTCGTCTTCGCCGCCAGTTTGGGCCTGACCAGCGGCTCACTCGCTCTGCTGCACGCCGCCGCCCCCCACCCCGCCCAACCGCTGGAACTCGGCGTGCTCGTCGTGGCCAACCTGGCCGCAACCTGTCTGCGATTCCTCCTCCTGCGAACGTGGGTCTTCGGCCGAGCCGTCAGCGGTCGCTAGCGGTGCTCGCACGCGGCGTGTCACCAGTCAGGGGACGACTTCGATATTGGCCATCATGCCGTTGTCTTCGTGGTTGAGGATGTGGCAGTGATAGGGGTACTTGCCGGTGAAGTTGCGGAACCTCATGCGTATGACAACTTCGCCGTGGACGGGTAGCTGGACGGTGTCCTGCCAGCCGCGGAAGTGGTACGGATTGCCGTTGACGCTCATCAGTTGGAAGTCGTTGACGTGTACGTGGAAGGTGTGTTGTTCGTCGGAGACGTTGCGGATGACCCATTCTTCGGTGGTGTTGAGCTTGGCCCGTACGTCGATGCGGTCGGCAGCCCACTGTTTGCCGTTGATGAAGAACTGGTTGGTCTGGTCGTTCTCGGAGAAGGTGATGGTGCGTCGCTGGGCGACGGGGTCGTGGCTCAGGTCGTCGATCTCGGCGAAGTCGGCGGGGATGGCGGCCTGCCGGACGGGGCTGCCGGAGGAGACCAGAGTGGCGAGCGTCGTCTCCGGGTAGGAGTCGCCGCCCGGGCCGGTGCTGTACGCCGTGGTGATCAGCCGGGTCCGGCCTTCGGGAGGACCCTGCACGAGCACGTCGAACCGGCTGCCCGGTGGCATCAGCAAAGCTTCATCGCTCCAGGTGCGATCAACGGGGTTGGCGTCCTGCGCCAGCACGGTGAAACGGGAACCCTGGAGTTGCACGTTGTAGGCGATGTCGGCGCCGATGTTTGCCAGGCGCCACAGCTGGGTTTCGCCGGGGCGGATACTGATGACGGGGTTGACGAGCCCGTTCACGGTCCGGGTGGTCGGGGCGCCGCTGTCGATGTTGGCGGTGGGGATGGCGCCCTTCTTGACCTGGAAATCCTTGAGGGCGATCAGGCGTTCGGTGATGTCGCGCAGGCCGGATGGTAGGTAGCGCTTCAGGCCGTCGACCACGATTGCACCGGACAGCCCGGCGAAGACCTGGGGGGCTCACCCCGAGGTGTGGACACCGGTTGTCATGCGGCGAGCAGCACCCTATCGACGGTCTGCTGCTCGTAGTCGATCGGGCTGAGGTAGCCGATGGCGGAATGTCTCCTGCGGGTGTTGTAGCGGGTGATCCACTTGAAGACGGCCAGGCGAGCCTCACGCGCCGAGGACCAGCCCTTGGCACCCT
>NZ_SMKQ01000116.1 GCF_004348995.1 Nonomuraea terrae | reverse complement strand
CCTACCGCCCCACCGCCTCCTGACCCCACCGTCACCAGCTGAACGGCATGGCCCGGGTTCGCCCAGGCCATGCCGTTCGCCGTTCCCCACCCACCGGAGCGGCCTGGGAGCCCAACCGCTTTCTTACGGCGCCCACCGCCGCCTGAAGCTCACACCGCCCGGCCTGGGCATCAGGGACCCCTGCCGTACCCGGCCTCACCTTGCCCGTGGAAGATGACGCTGTGATCCGGGCGCCGGTTCAACGGCGCCAGGGCCGACAGCCCCTCGCATGGGCGCACTTTTTCAGGAACGATCCAAAGAGAACGGTGTTTTCTCATGACGGAGACTGCGGGCACTCCAGCCCCTGAAACCCCGATCGCGGTGACCTTGCTGGGCATGTTGAGCGGTTATTGGGTGAGCCAGATCGTCCGTACCGCTGTGGACCTCTCCATCCCGGACCACCTTGCCGGGGCCACATTGACCGCGGAGGAGATCGCGACGCGGGAGTCGAGCGATCCCCGAGCCACCTACCGGCTGTTGCGCGCCTGCGCCTCGCTCGGGCTTGTGTCGCATGTCGGCGACCACCGGTTCACCGGCACGCCGATGAGTGAACTGTTGCGCGAGGGGGTGCCGAACACGATCCGGGAGCTGGCTCTGACCTGGACGGGCCCGTCGCACTGGCGGGCCTGGGAGCGCATGCCGGAGGCCGTCAGGAAGGGCGGCACCCAGATCGAGAGCGCCCTCGGCACGGACTTCTTCACGTACCTGGGGCAGCATCCCGAGGAAGGCCAACTGTTCTCCGTCGCCATGGCCGGAATGTCGGCGCAGTTGAACCAGGACCTGCTCACCGCCATCGACACCACCGGCATCTCGCTGGTGGTGGACGTCGGCGGAGGCAGCGGCGCACTGGTCCGCGGGCTCCTGGCGGCCCACCCGGACCTGCGCGGCATCAGCCTGGACCTGCCGCACGCCACGGCCGGCGCCCAGGAAGCGGGCGACAAGGACGGGTTCGGTGACCGCTTCGCCGCCGTCAGCGGAGACTTCTTCGACAGCGTCCCCGCAGCCGACCTCTACCTGCTCAAAATGGTGCTGCACGACTGGAACGACGAGGACTGCGTCAACATCCTCCGCAACTGCCGCGCGTCGGCCCGCCCAGGCGCCCGCGCGCTGGTCGTGGAGAACGTGATCGGCCCCCTCGGGACACCGGGCTTCGAACCGCTCGCCGACATGCACATGCTCGCCATGCTCCCCGGCCAGGAACGCGACCTCGCGGAGTTCGACGCCCTCTACGCCGCCTCCGGCTGGCGCCGCAGCGGCGAACCCCTCCCGACCGGTTTCCAGTTCCAGATCCAGAACCTGGAAGCCGTCTGACCCGGCCGCGCGCGCGACCCGCTGACGCGAGCCGCACCGGCTGACGGCACGACGCCCCGTTTTCCATGCTCGGAGACGGGGCTTGTCCTCGGGTCGGCGGGATTGTCAGAGCGCCTGCCCACACTGCGCTCATGAGCTGGTGGACGCTGTCCGAACCGCCGTCACCAACAGCGACGTGCCTCGGCCTGCGACACCCGCGGCCGTGGCCGTGGCCGTGGCCGAGACCGAGGCCGCTCGCGATCGACATGCCGACGATGGGGCGTCGCTCGAATCGTCACTTCTTCTGTGCGTGGGGCTCGTCCTCGGCCCAGTGGGCCTGGCGCTCGGCGCCGGTGTCGAAGAATGCGTCCAGGTAGTCCCGCGGCGCGAGGTCGCTGTCTCGTAGCAGGGAGAAGACCTCCGCACCGGTCTGGATCGCCTCGTCCGCCAGGTGGTAGGCCTGCGCCAGGTTCAGGTACTCGTACGGGCCCGCTTCGCAATACTCGGCGGCCTCCTGCTCGGCCAACTCGACGGCTTCCTCCAGGGAAGTGGCCCGCCAGACCGTGATGCGCTCCTCATAACTGTCGTACGGCTCCCGCCAGCGGAAGACGCACCGCACCGCGTACCAATCAGCTTTGCTCTTCCTCGGCTTCTTGCCCCGTTTGCGCACGGCATGAGCCTATCGGGATGGCAGTGGTGAGAATCTCGACGGCGCCGGCGGTCATGGTCTTCACCAAGGGCGGGAGCGGACGTTCGGGGAGCCCGGTCGCCCGGGTGGTCACGCGCTGCGCTGATCCACCAGCACGGCGGAAGCCGACCGGAAGATCGCCGACGCGATGAACAGCAAGATCACTCAGATCGCCGGGACATCTTCGAAAGAGGTCGCCAGGACCGGCCAAAGCACGAAGCCCCGTTTCCATGATCGGAGATGGGGCTCTTCCTGCTGGTGGGCGGTACTGGGTTCGAACCAGTGACCCCTCGCTTGTAAGGCGAGTGCTCTACCGCTGAGCTAACCGCCCCTGATCGGCACTACACCTTACGACACCAAGGGCTCCGATCGCACATCCACGGCCCAGCCCGGCCCCAGCTCGGGGCGGCCGGCCGCGCGCCAGCCCAGGAGGGCCGCTCCCAGCATGCCCGCGTCGACCCCGAGCGCCGCCGGGATCAGCGGGGGCGCCTCGCGGAAGGCCAGGCGCTTGACGAGCCGCGTGCGTACGGGGTCGAAAAGGGCGGGACCCGCCTCGGCCAGCCCACCGCCGAGGACGATCACCGAGGGGTCGAGCAGCAGCGTGTACGTGGCCAGGGCCAGCGACAGGGCCTCCACGGCCTCGTCCCAGACCTCGATGGCGATCGGGTCGTCGGAGGAGACCACCTGCTCGGCCCGGACGCCCTCGAGGCCCGCCCGCTGGCTGTAACGCCGGCCCACCGAGGCCGCCGACGCGTACGTCTCCAGGCAGCCGAACTGGCCGCACGCGCACTGTTCGCCGTCCGGGAACACGGGGGTGTGCCCGATCTCGCCGGCCCAGCCGGAGGAGCCGCCGTACGGCTCCCCGCGGATGATCAGAGCGCCGGCGATGCCCGTGCCGATGGGCAGGAAGAGGAAGTCGGAAAGCCCGCGTCCGGCGCCGAGGGTGCTCTCCGCCAGGCCCCCGGTGCGTACGTCGTGCCCCAGCATGACCGGGACGTCGAGGGTGGTGAAGGCGGTGGCGGGGACGTCGCGCCAGCCCAGGTTCGTCGCGTAGATGGCCGAGTGCTCGGACACCAGCCCGGGCACGGCCAGGCCGACGCCGGCCGGAGCGCCGTCGCCCGAGCCGGCCAGGTCGCTGATGAAGGTGGAGATGGCGGCCACGACCGCGTCCGGGCCGTCCGCCCGGGGTGTGGGCCGCCGCTCGCTCAGCAGCACCGCACCGGAATCGCTGACCAGGCCGCCCTTCATGGACGTGCCACCGACGTCGAGCGCGACGACGAACGAATTAGCGGACACGGAAGGAGACGATATCGCAGCTCATCAAATGTCCGGAAAGGCCGTCGGTTGTCCGCCGCAGCCGTGGCCGGCCGCCGTACGGCACCATCACAAAGCCCTCAGACCGCCCGGAAGGGACGCACGGCGCGGCACCCCGGCCCCATGGAGGCCCGGAGGCGCCCCAGGGGCTCAGGCGCGCCCCAGGACGCGGTTGAGGGCCGCCTCCACCTCAGCCGACAGGCCGGGCGGCGCCGCGCCGGCGGGCTTGCCGAGCGTCGCGCGGGCCATCCGCACGGCCCCGCAGGACCGGCACTCCACCTCGCCCAGCCGGCAGATCAGCGCCGTGGACCCGCACGTGGCGCAGGAGTCGAGGTCGAGGTCGTGCAGCCGTTGGCAGCCCGGGCAGATCAGCACCTGCGACTCCTGGCGCACCCCGCGCTGCCACGGGCTCGCCCCGCGCACCGGGTCCGTCTGCCGGGCCCCGCAGCGGTAGCAGGGCATCGCTTCCTCCGAGAGGGTCAAGAGATGACGGCGAGTGCCTTGACGTAGTCGGCGACGTCGCGCGCCGAGGAGACCGGGTTGACCACCGACCACCGGATCACGCCTTCGCCGTCGATGATGAAGGTCCCCCGCAGGGCGAACCCCTTCGTCTCATCGAAGACACCGTACGCCCGGGCGACCTGTCCGTGCGGCCAGAAATCGGAGAGCAGCGGAAACCTGAAGCCCTCGCGATCGGCCCATGCCCGGTGGGTGAACATGGAGTCGACGGACACCGTCAGCACCTGCGCGTCCTCGATCGGATGGTCGCGCAGCGCGGACAGCTCACCATGACAGACCCCGCTGAACGCCAGCGGGTAGAAGACCAGCACGACCTTGCGCCCCCGGAACCGGGACAGACTCACCGGGGTGCCGTGCTGGTCCTGCAGCTCGAAATCCGGAGCCGGGGCGCCGACCTCGGCAGGATGCGCGTTCACGGTCACCATCCTGCCGTACGGCAGGCGCTCGGGCTCCCTACCGGCGGCCCTTCGGTGTGACCAGCCTCGTCCCCGACCAATCGGGTGCGGCGGAGATGGTGCTGGTCTGTGAGAGACCCGCGGTCGCCGCATCCTCCCCGATGTCGCTCGGCTCCACGTGGCCCTCGCGCCCGGCCTTGGGAGTGAGCAGCCAGATCTGGCCGCCGTCGGCGAGTGCTCGCATGGCGTTGGTCAGAGCGTCGAACAGGTCCCCGTCGCCGTCGCGCCACCACAGCAGCACCACGTCGACGACGTCGTCACTGTCCTCGTCCAGCAGCTCGTTGCCGGTCAGGTCCTCGATGGAGTCGCGCAGCTCGTCGTCGACATCCTCGTCCCAACCGATCTCCTGCACCACCTGACCCGGCTTGAGGCCGAGTCGTTCGGCCAGGCCGCGCTCGCCCTGCGCCTGACCCGCGGTCGCGCTCACGTTTATCCCTCCTGCTTGAGTGGCCCCGCTTATGCGGTTTATCGCTTCGGCACAGTCCACACGCTGTGACCCTCAGTCGTCAACGGTCGCCACGGGTACGGCCGTACTCGGCCAGAATCAATCAGACAAAAACGACAGGCGAACCTGACGTTGCGGGTTGTCGACGTTCAGGTCCACGAGAGCGACCGACTGCCACGTGCCCAACGCCATTCGCCCGTCCAGCACGGGGATGGTGGCGTACGGCGGGATGATCGCGGGCATCACGTGCGACCTGCCGTGGCCGCGCGACCCGTGGGCGTGACGCCAGCGGTCGTCGGCCGGCAACAGATCACCCAGGGCCGCGAGCAGGTCGTCGTCGCTGCCGGAGCCCAGCTCCAGCAGCGCCACGCCCGCCGTGGCATGCGGCACGAAAACGTGCAGCAGTCCGTCTCCTTCCGCACGTACGAATGCGGCGCATTCGGACGTGATGTCGTGCACCCTCTCACGCGAACCCGTAGCCACACTGATGATTTCGGATCTCACGTGAAAATCTTACGTATGTACGACGAGGGCATCCGGCCCGGGAAACACCACGACGGTGTGTCCGTCGTCGAACCTCACGGTGTACGGAGGCTCGCCGTCAGGCCCCATGACCTCTGTGATTACTCCTGTCCGGTCCCTTTCGCCAACGGTATTCCCGTGTACCAGGAGCCGGTCTCCTACGGTCGCCTTCATACCTCCAGATTGGTACGCGGAATGCCGGACGAAAAGCGAGATTCGCAAGTTTTGCCCCTTCTCTAGGGGCAGGGGCAAAATTGATGGAAATGTTACGCGGCACTGAGGTCACGTTGCGCGCCCTCGGTGACGACTCTCCAGGGCGGCTCGCCACACCGGGAGACCGGACGGCTACGGAACGTCTCCTCCGGTCAGGCGTCGTCACCCTCGCCGGCCCACCACTGTCGCCGGGGGCTAGACTCGCGGCTCGCATCCGCGCCGTCGCGGATGAACCTCCCCCGATCGGGGGATGGGACAGAGTACGCCCCTGAGGCCCGGGCCCAGCACAGGCATCTGAGCGAAATTTCGCCCGTTTTCCTGTCTTGTTAAATTGGTCCCGGGATGTAACCTTTGGTGGCGATTCGTCCTACCATCGGTGGTCTAGGCCATCGAAGATGGCCCTGCCAGCAGGGACACTCTGGTTACCAGCCAGTAGAGATGCGTTTTCTACGGCTAGCTACCAGGATGGAAGGGCGACCCAGACCAGACATCAGTCCATCTCGGAAGGCGAGACCCAGTGGCTTCCGGACGCCAGCGTTTCTCGATCATCAGCGACGGCCTACCCAGCCAGCTGCCTGATGTCGACCCCAGCGAGACCAACGAGTGGCTCGAGTCTCTCGACAACGTCGTGAAGACCGAGGGCCGCACCAGAGCGCGCTACCTGATGCTGCGCATGCTCGAGCGGGCGCGCGAACATCAGGTCGGCGTGCCGGGCCTGCGCAGCACCGACTACATCAACACGATCCCGCCGGAACGCGAGCCCTGGTTCCCGGGCGATGAGCACGTCGAACGCCGGATCCGCGCCTACATCCGCTGGAACGCGGCCATCATGGTGTCCCGGGCCAACGCCCGCACCAACGTCGGCGGCCACATCGCCACGTACGCCTCCGCGGCCTCGCTCTACGAGGTGGGCTTCAACCACTTCTTCCGCGGCAAGGAGCACGGCGAGTCGGGCGACCAGGTCTTCTTCCAGGGGCACGCGGCACCCGGCATCTACGCCCGCGCCTTCCTCGAGGGCCGGCTCAACGAGACCCAGCTCGACGCGTTCCGCCAGGAGCTGTCGCACGGCTTCCGAGGCCTGCCGTCCTACCCGCACCCGCGGCTCATGCCCGACTTCTGGGAGTTCCCCACGGTCTCCATGGGCCTGGGGCCGATCGGCGCGATCTACCAGGCGCGGTTCAACCGCTACCTGCTCAACCGCGAGCTCAAGGACACCAGCCGCAGCCACGTGTGGGCGTTCCTCGGCGACGGCGAGATGGACGAGCCCGAGTCGCTCGGCGCCATCGGCCTGGCCGCGCGCGAGGAGCTCGACAACCTCACGTTCGTGATCAACTGCAACCTGCAGCGGCTCGACGGCCCGGTACGCGGCAACGGCAAGATCATCCAGGAGCTGGAGTCCTACTTCCGCGGCGCCGGCTGGAACGTCATCAAGGTCGTCTGGGGCCGCGACTGGGACCCGCTGCTGGCGGCCGACGTCGACGGCGTGCTGGTCAACCAGATGAACACCACGCCCGACGGCCAGTTCCAGACCTACTCGGTCGAGTCGGGCTCCTACATCCGCGAGCACTTCTTCGGCTCCGACCCGCGCCTGCGCAAGATGGTCGAGCACCTCACCGACGACGACATCCGCAAGCTGTCGCGCGGCGGCCACGACTACCGCAAGGTGTACGCGGCGTTCAAGGCGGCCCGCGAGCACGTCGGCCAGCCGACGGTCATCCTCGCCCAGACCATCAAGGGCTGGACGCTGGGCAAGGACTTCGAGGCGCGCAACGCCACCCACCAGATGAAGAAGCTCACCAAGGCCGAGCTGAAGGAGTTCCGCGACCGGCTCTACCTGCCGATCCCCGACTCCGCCCTGGAAGGCGACCTGCCGCCCTACTTCCACCCGGGCGAGAACGACCCCGAGATCCAGTACATGAAGGAGCGCCGCGCGGCGCTCGGCGGCGTGCTGCCCAAGCGGGTCATGCGCGCCAAGCCGGTCAAGCTGCCCGGCGACGAGGTCTACAGCACCTTCCGCAAGGGCTCGGGCAAGCAGCAGGTGGCCACCACGATGGCGTTCGTGCGGCTGCTGAAGGACCTCATGCGCGACAAGGAGATCGGCCACAGGTTCGTGCCGATCATCCCCGACGAGGCCCGTACGTTCGGTCTCGACGCGATGTTCCCGACGGCCAAGATCTACTCGCCGCACGGCCAGACGTACGAGGCCGTCGACAGGGACCTGCTGCTGTCGTACAAGGAGGCCGTGCAGGGGCAGATCCTGCACGAGGGCATCAGCGAGTCGGGGTCGATGGCCTCGGCCATCGCGGCCGGCACCGCCTACGCCACGCACGGCGAGCACATGATCCCGATCTACATCTTCTACTCGATGTTCGGGTTCCAGCGCACCGCCGACCAGATGTGGCAGATGGGCGACCAGATGGGCCGCGGCTTCCTGCTGGGCGCCACCGCGGGCCGCACCACGCTCAACGGCGAGGGCCTGCAGCACGAGGACGGCCACACGCCGCTCATCGCCTCGACCAACCCGGCCGTGGTCGCCTACGACCCGTCGTGGGCGTTCGAGGTGGCCCACATCGTCAAGGACGGCCTGCGGAGGATGTACGGCGACCAGCCGGAGGACGTCTTCTACTACCTGACCGTCTACAACGAGCCCTACCTGCAGCCGGCCCAGCCGGACGGCATCGACGTGGACGGCCTGCTCAAGGGCCTGTACAAGTTCGCCGACGCCCCGCGGACGCAGGGTCCCAAGGCCAACATCCTGGCCTCGGGCGTGGCGGGCCCGTGGGCCATGGAGGCGCAGCGTCTGCTGGCCGAGGACTGGGGCGTGTCGGCCGACGTCTGGTCGGCCACGTCGTGGACCGAGCTGCGGCGGGAGGCGCTGGCGTGCGAGGAGCACAACCTGCTCAACCCCGACGCCGAGCGCCGCGTCCCCTACGTCACCCAGGCGCTGTCACAGGCGCAGGGGCCGTTCGTGGGCGTCAGCGACTACATGAAGGCCGTCCAGGACCAGATCGCGCAGTGGGTGCCGGGTGACTGGTCCTCGCTGGGCACCGACGGGTTCGGCCTGTCCGACACCCGCTCGGCGCTGCGCCGCCACTTCCACGTCGACGCCGCGTCGATCACGCTGGCCGTGCTGACCAGCCTGGTCAAGCGGGGCGAGCTCGACGGCGAGGTGCTGCGCGAGGCGATCGCCCGCTACCACCTGAAGAACGGCGTCACCGAGGCCGGCGGCGCCGAGAGCAACGACACCCAGTCCATGGGCGTCTGAGCCCGGTCAGCAGGCGGCGCTCCCGCGAGCTGTTCGTGGGAGCGCCGTCGTGTTCCGCCGCCGGCGCAGGGTGAGGCGGCACGTTCAGGAGGGGTACGTGCCGCCTCACCCAGGTTTGGTGCATCGTCACGTATTGTGGGCACTACCTCCCCCTGAGAGATGTGAGGGGAAGTTTCATTATGCGTCGCGTCCTAGCCGCCGCTCTGCTTCTGACCGCCGGCTGCTCCAGCGTGCCGGCCCAGCCCGTCACCCAGCCGGCCGCGCAGTCCGCCGCCCAGCCTCCCGGCGGCCCTGGCACGATCGCTTGGGGGCCGTGCACCGACATCAAGCGGCCCGACGGCGAGCCACCGGCCCGCCAGGACACCTCCGTACGGTGCGGCAAGCTCGCGGTGCCCCTTGACTATGCCAAGCCCGACGGGGAGAAGCTGGAACTTGCGCTGATCAAGCTGCCGGCCACCGGTCCGGGCAAGCGGCTGGGCTCGATGGTGTTCAACTTCGGCGGGCCTGGGGCCTCGGGCGTCGACACGCTCGACCAGGCCGCCAAGGCTCTGACATCGCTGCGCACCCGTTATGACCTGGTCAGTTTCGACCCGCGCGGCGTCGAGCGCAGCTCCGGCGTACGCTGCGGCGGCACCGCCGAGATGGACAGGTTCACCTCGCTCAACACGCTGCCGCCCGACGACGAGACGCACCGGGCGGCCGAGGCGGCCAACAAGGAGTTCGCCGCCCTGTGCCAGCGGCACTCCGGCAAGATCCTCCCGTACATCGGCACCGTCAACGCCGCCCGCGACATGGACCGCATCCGCACCGCCGTCGACGACCCCAAGCTCAACTACGTCGGCATGTCGTACGGCACGCAGCTCGGCGGCGTCTACGCCACCCTGTTCCCCAAGAACGTCGGCCGCATGGTCCTCGACGCGCCGCTCGACCCCACGGTCTCGTTCGAGGAGCGCACGCTGGCCCAGACGCGCGGCTTCCAGCAGGCGTACGAGAGCTTCCTGCGCTCGTGCGTGAAGAGCGGCTCGTGCGAAGTCGGCCGTGACGAGGCCACCGCCGACGCCAACGTCGAGAAGCTGTTGACCCAGCTCACCGAGCGGCCGCTGCAGGTCGGCGGGCGCGCGCTGACGCAGGGCCTGGCCTCGACCGGCGTGGCCGCCGCGCTCTACTCCGAGCTGACCTGGCCGTTCCTGGAGCAGGCGCTCGGCGAGGCGCTCAAGGGCCGGGGCGAGGCGCTGATGTACCTCGCCGACACCTACACCGGCCGCTCCCCCGACGGCGCCTACTCCACCCAGATGACCAGCTTCCCCGCCATCACCTGCGTCGACACGGCCGAGCGGCCCAGCCAGGCCACGCTGCGGCGCACCGAGACGGCCGCGCTGAAGATCTCGCCGCTGTTCGGCAGCGAGGGCTCGGGTGGGCTGTGCCGGGTGTGGCCGGCCAAGGGCAGCGACGAGGCGCGGCACGTCGACGCCACCGGCTCGGCGCCGATCGTGGTGGTGGGCGGCAAGGGCGACCCGGCCACGCCGTACGAGTGGGCGCCGAAGCTGACGGCCCAGCTCAAGACCGCCACGCTGGTCACGTACGAGGGCGAGGGCCACGGGGCCTACCTGTCGGGCAGCAAGTGCGTCCAGGGACTCGTGGACGGCTACCTGATCAACGGCACGGTCCCCCAGAAGGGCGCCACCTGCCCGGCCGCCTAGTCTTGCGCTGTGACGGACTACACATCGCAGATCGACAGGGAGACCGCGCGGCTGGCGGCACTGGCCGGTGATCTGTCCGTCCCGGTGCCGACGTGCCCGGGATGGACGCTCGCCGAGCTGGTCACACATGTCGGGCAGACCCACCGCTGGGCCGTGCACGTGCTGCGCGACCGGGTGCAGGAGCGCATCTGGTCGAAGCAGGTGGCCAGCGGGCTGCCCGAGGGCGCGAGCGGTGACGCGGACTGGCTCAGGGCCGGGGCCGCCGAGCTGCTCGACACCCTGCGCGCCACCGACCCGGCGACGCAGGTGTGGACGTGGGGACCGGACCGGCGGGCGTCCTGGTGGCCGCGCCGGATGCTCTTCGAGCTGGTCGTGCACCGTGCCGACGCCGAGCTCGCGCTCGGCATCGAGCCGGAGATCGACGCGGCGACGGCGGCCGACGGCATCGAGGAATACCTGCACAACCTGCCGTACGCCGCCTGGGTCACCCGGCCGCTGGCCGAGCTGGGCGCGGAGGGGGCCACGATCCACCTCCACGCCACCGACGTCGACGGCGAGTGGACCATCACGCAGGGCCCCGCCGGGAAGATCACGTGGGAACACGGCCACGCCAAGGGCGACGTGGCCGTGCGCGGCCCGGTCGCCGACCTGCTGCTCATGCTCTACGGCCGCCGCTCCCCGGACGCGGCCGAGGTCTTCGGCGACCGCGACCTCCTGGACCGCTGGCTGTCGACGACCGCGTTCTGATGAAGCCCTGGACGCGCCGCCGCTCGGCGATCGGCGGCGTGTCCAGGGCGAAGGGGTGAACCACTCGGGCCCGGGGTGTCGCGGGGAAGGCGGTGCCCGGGCCGGGCGGTCACCTGCGGTGGAAGACGCCGAAGACGCTGCCGGAGGTGTCGCGCAGGTAGGCGAAGTCGGTGCCGGCACCGTCGTCGATCACCTTGGTGAGCACCTTGCCGCCCAGCGCCTCGCTCCTGGCGCAGGTCTCCTCCACGTCGGCCACCTGCACGTGGAAGATCGCATGGCTGGGGAACGCACCCTCGGTGTTGTAGAGGCCGCCCATCGGATGCCCGGCGTCCGGACGGCCGATCAGCCGGTAGTCGATCGGGCCCTCGTCACGCTCGAACGTCCAGCCGAACAGGCCGCCGTAGAACCGCTGGGCGCCCTCGGGGTCGTCGGACGCGACCTCGAACCACGTCACCGTGTTGTCCATCGTCGTCTCCCTCGCTTCTTTCGAACAAGACGACGATCTCTCACGTAAGCGACAACCCTATGTCGGTGTTTCGGAACGAATTATCGAGCGTCTAATCGAGAACTGTGCCGTGCACCACCATTTCCGGCACCTCGGTCGCGAAGCCTTCGAGCGGCCGGTCGGGGCAGCGCTCGGGGGTGACGGTGGCCGCGGCGATGCGGTCGAGGCGGAAGACCCGCACGTCGTCGCGCAGCCGGCACCACGCGACGAGATACCAGAACCCGCCGCGCCCGCCCAGGAACACCCCCGGCTCGACGTCGCGCGAGGTCAGCGCGCCCTTGGCGTCGGCGTAGTCGAGCCGCAGCACCCGCCGGCGCAGCAGCGCCTCCTCGATCGCCCGCGAGACGCCCTCGGCACCGAGCGGCCGGACCTCGCCGACCGGCTCGGACTCGGGCTGCATGAGCTGCACGCGGCGGGCCAGCTCGCGCGCCAGCTCGCCCTCCGAGCCCGGCATGGCGGCCACGACCTTGCGTAACGCGCTGCGCGCCTGGCGGCCGAACGGCTGGTCGCCGGCCCGGCTGAGGGCCACGGCGATGGCCACGGCCTCGGCGGGGGTGAAGTTGAGCGGCGGCAGCGACATCTTCTTGTCGATGGCGTAGCCGCCCTTGCGCCCCGGCTCGGCGTAGATCGGCACACCCGACTCCTGCAGCGCGGTGATGTCGCGCTCGATCGTGCGCACGCTGACCTCGAACCGCTTGGCCAGCTCGCGGGCCGAGCGGCGGCGGGGCGCGATGGCGCGCAGGTCTTCGACGAGTGCGTAGAGCCGGTCCGTACGATTCACAGCGGTGACGCTACGCGGCGGGACCGACAATCGCGGCGCGCCGGCCGGGCCCTCGACACTCGCGTAACCCCGTGGATACAGGGGTCTCACGCTCCGGCGACCTCGGGCGGAGAGGCCGCCATTTTCACGTTCCGTAAAGTTCTCACGCGGCGCGCGTCCAGTCCAGGAGCCGGTCGAGGGGCCAGGTGTTGACGATCCGCCCGGCCTCGATGCCGCACCGGGCGGCGCGCTCGCAGCCGAACCGCTGCCAGTCGAGCTGGCCGGGCGCGTGCGCGTCGGAGTCGATCGCGAACACGCACCCCATCTCGTACGCCAGCCGCATCAGCCGCTTCGGCGGGTCGAGCCGGTCGGGGCGGGAGTTGATCTCGACCGCCACCCCGAACCGCCGGCAGGCCTCGAAGACCAGCTCCGCGTCGAACTCCGACTCCGGCCGCTTCACCCCCCGCTTCCGCCCCGCCCGCACCACGCGCCCGGTGCAGTGGCCGAGCACGTCCACCAGCGGGTCGGCCACCGCGGTGACCATGCGGCGGGTCATCTCCTCGCCGTCCATCCGCAGCTTGGAGTGCACGCTGGCCACCACCACGTCGAGCCGTTCCAGCAGGGCCGGGTCCTGGTCGAGCGAGCCGTCGGGGTTGACGTCCACCTCGATCCCGGTGAGCACCCGGAACGGCGCGAGCCGCCCGTTCAGCTCGGCCACGGCGTCGAGCTGCCGCTCCAGCCGCTCGGCCGACAGGCCCTTGGCCACGGTCAGGCGCGGCGAGTGATCGGTCAGCGCCACGTAGTCGTGCCCGAGCGCGATGGCGGCCTCGGCCATCTCCTCGATCGGGGAGCCGCCGTCGGACCAGTCGGAGTGGCTGTGCAGGTCGCCTTTCAGCGCCGTGCGCAGCGCGGCCGTCTCCGTGTCGAGCTCGATCTCGGCGATCGCCCGCATTCTCCGCAGATATGTAGGAACCTGGCCGTCGAGACTCTCGTTGATGACGAGTGTGGTCACCTTGCCGATGCCGGGGAGATCGGCGAGCCCGCCGGTGTCCGAGAGCCGTACGAGCTCGTCGCGGGGGAGGTCGGCGACGACGGACGCGGCACGGCGGAAGGCCCGCACGCGATACGTCGGCTCGCCGGCGCGTTCGAGCAGGAAGGCGATCTCGCGCAGCGCCTCAACCGGTTCCATGTGTTCCGTCATACCCCGGCATGCATGACAAGGCCTTCATGACCGCGAATCAACACGTTGAACGGGGAGACCGGCCGCCACTAGGCTGAGCGGCCCAGGAAAGCAGGAGTTTGATGGCAAAACCGCCGCAGCCGCCCACGGATCCGCCGCGCAAGTCCTCGAAGGTCGTCCCACTGGCCGTCCTCGGGGTGCTGTCCGTGATGGTGGTCGGATACTGCGCGGCCGTATCGGACGACGAGGAGGTCGTCGCCGACTGCGTCATGTACGTGGACGACGACTCCCAGGCCGCCGAGCAGGCCATGAGCGACTACTACGGGTCCACGCTGGGCAACGACTCCGAGTCGGACGACGCCTCCGCCTCCCCGTCGCCGAGCCCCACCGCCTCGTCCCTGCCCGCGGGCTCGTACCAGGTCGTGGACGACGACTACTGCGACGACGACGACGGCAGCAGCACCAACTACGGGCACTCCTACTACGGATCCCGGGGGGCGTACATGTGGTACTACGGCGGACGCCGGGTCGGCAACACCGTCCAGGGCGGCACCACCCTGCGCCCCTCCGACGTGAACATCAGCAGCCGGGGCGGCAAGGAGATCCAGCGCGGCGGCTTCGGCCGCAGCTGGAGCGGCGGGAGCTGACGTGCGGCGCGAGCACCACCCTCCCAGGGACGACTGGGAGAAGAAGATCGAGAGCCACGGCCTGGCCTACCACCGGGCCGCCCACCCGGCGGGCCTGAGCAGGCCCTACTGGGACGAGTCCGTCCACTACGTCTTCTCGCTGGAGGAGGTCGAGGCGCTGGAGGAGCAGGTCGAGGAGCTGCACGCCATGTGCCTGCGGGCCGCCGACCACGTGGTCTCCACCGGCCGCTTCGCCGACTTCGCCATCCCCGAGTGGGCGTGGGAGGAGGTCGCGCGCTCGTGGGAGCGGCGCGACGGCCACCTGTACGGCCGCTTCGACCTGCGCTACGACGGCACCGGCCCGGCCAAGCTGCTGGAGTACAACGCCGACACGCCGACGTCGCTGGTCGAGACGTCGGTCGTGCAGTGGTTCTGGCTCCAGGACGTCTTCCCCGGCGACGACCAGTGGAACTCCGTGCACGAGCGGCTCATCGACCGCTGGCGCGGGCTGCGGCTGCCGCCCGGCCCCACCCACTTCGCCTTCACCAACGCCGACGAGACCGGCGAGGAGGCCATGACGGTTGCCTACCTGCAGGAGACCGCCGACCAGGCGGGCCTGCAGACGGTCGCCGTCGCCATGGAGGACATCGGCTGGGACGCGCTCAACCGCCGCTTCGTCGACGTCGAGAACCGGATGATCCGTTCGGCGTTCAAGCTCTATCCGTGGGAGTGGATGTTGTCCGACGACTTCGGACGCCACGCCGTACGCCACGCCACCTGGATCGAGCCGCTGTGGAAGGCGCTGCTGTCGAACAAGGCGCTGCTGGCCGTGCTGTGGGAGCTCAACCCCGGCCACCCCAACCTGCTGCCCGCCTACCTCGACGGCCCGCGCGAGCTGACCTCGTACATCGCCAAGCCGCTGCTCGGCCGGGAGGGCGCCTCCATGCGCATCGTCACCCCCGAGGGCACCCAGGAGACGACGGGGGTCTACGGCCGCGAGGGCTACGTCTTCCAGGGCTTCGAGGCCCTGCCCGTCTTCGAGGGGCAGCGGCCGGTGATCGGCGCCTGGGTGGTCGCCGACGAGGCGGCCGGCCTCGGCATCAGGGAGACCACCGGCCTGATCACCGACGACACCTCCTCGTTCGTCCCGCACCGCATCGCTGCCTGACCCCCCTTTCCCACCGCACCACGTGATAGGAACTGACGTGACCCTTCTCGAAACCCTCGCCCGCGGCGCGGGCGCCATCGCCGCATACGCCGCCGTCGGCGTGATCCTGATGATCGTCGGTTTCTACGTGATCGACTGGGCCACGCCCGGCAAGCTCAGCGAGATCATCCGCCGCGAGCGCAACCCGAACGCCACCCTGCTCGCCTCCTCCGCCCTGGCCGCCGTCGGGCTCATCGTGGCCGCCTCCATCTGGGCCTCCGGCGGCCGGCTGGCGGAGGGCCTGGCGGGCACGGCCGTGTTCGGCCTGGTCGGCATCGTGGTGCAGACGGTCGCGATGCTGCTGTTCGACAAGGTCGTCGGCATCTCCGTACGCGAGCTCGTCAAGGAACCCGAGCTGCAGCCCGGCGCACGGGTGCTGGCGGTGACGCACGTGGCACTCGGCCTGATCACCGCGGTCGCCGTCATCTAGGCGGGTGATCCAGACAGGCGCGAACGCCCGTTCCGGACATCCTGCGGGACCTGGCACTCTAGAGGCGTGACAGACCGGACCAGGGAGGACACCACACGCAGGCTCGAGCGCGCCATGGGCGCGCTCGGCACCGCGGCGATGGCGCGCATGGACGAGCAGCTGCCGTGGTTCCGCGCGCTGAGCGCCGAGGACCGTTCCTGGGTGGGGCTGGTGGCGCAGGCGGGGATCGCCGCGTTCGTCGAGTGGTTCCAGCACGCGGGCAATGACCGTCCCACGCCCAGCATCGAGTTCTTCGGCACGGCTCCGCGCGAGCTGAAGCGGTCGATCTCGCTCCAGCAGACCGTCGACATCGTCAGGGTCGTGGTGGAGGTCGTCGAGGCCCAGACCGACGAGCTGGCCGCCCCCGGCGGGGAGGACCAGCTCCAGCAGGCCATGCTGCGCTACACCCGCGACGTCGCCTTCGCCGCCGCCCAGGTCTACGCCCGCGAGGCCGAGGCCAGGGGTTCGTGGGACGCCAGGCTGGAGGCGCTGATCGTGGACGCCCTCGTCCGCGGCGAAGTGGACGACGGGCTGCACTCCTGGGCCGCCGCGCTCGGCTGGACGTCCTCCCCCGTCGTGGTCATCGCCGGCCATGCCCCCGACGACGACCCGCGGGCGGTCATCGACGGCCTGCGCGAGAAGGGCCGCCGCATCGGCATGGACCTGCTGGCCGGGGTGCAGGCCGACCGGCTCATCGTCATCGTGGGCGGCGCCGGCAGCGTCGACGACGCGGCCAGGCAGGTGGTCTCCCGCTTCGGCGTCGGGCCCGTCGTCATCGGCCCCGAGGTGCCCGACCTGCACGCCGCCGCCCGCTCCGCCAGGGCGGCGCTGGCCGGGCTGAAGGCGTCCTGCGGCTGGCCGGACGCGCCGCGGCCGGTGCACGCCGAGGACCTGCTGGCCGAGCGCGCGCTCGACGGCGACGCCGACGCCCGCCGGCAGCTCATCGAGAACGTCTACCTGCCGCTCGCCGGCACGCCGCTGCTCGACACGCTGGCGACGTACCTGGAGCAGGGCACCTCGCTGGAGGCGACGGCGCGGCTGCTGTTCGTCCATCCCAACACCGTCCGCTATCGCCTGAAGAAGATCACCGAGCTGACCGGCTACCAGCCGACCGAGGGCAGGTCGGCCTTCACTCTTCAGGTGGGGCTCATCCTCGGCAGGCTCTCGGAGAGTGCCGAAACCTGGCGCGCTCTAACGTAATGCCGCTGAAATCCCCACTGTGGCCTTCCTACAAAAGACCCCGGACAAAGTTCGTACGGATCTCCATCCTCGTGTCGGAGTTCTACAGGGCATGGTGGGTTTTGTGCTTGTACTCGTCGCTCCGGGCCAAGGCGCCCAAACACCAGGCTTCCTGACTCCGTGGCTCGAGCTGCCCGGACTCGCCGACCGGCTCGGCGCCTGGTCCGAGGTGGTCGGGCTCGATCTGGTGGCCTACGGCACGACCGCCGGCGCCGACGAGATCCGCGACACCGCCGTCGCCCAGCCGCTGCTCGTGGCCGCCGCGCTGGCCTCCGCCGAGGCGCTCGGCGTGACGCCCGACGTGCTCGCGGGCCACAGCGTCGGCGAGTTCGCCGCCGCGGCCCTGGCCGGGGTGCTCACCCCGGAGCAGGCGCTCTCCCTCGTCCGCGACCGTGCCCAGGCCATGGCCAAGGCCGCCGCCGTCACCGAGACCGGCATGACGGCCGTGCTCGGCGGCGCCGAGGACGACGTGCTCGCCGCCATCGACCGTCACGGGCTGACGGCCGCCAACATCAACGGCGCCGGCCAGGTCGTGGCCGGCGGCACGCTGGAGCAGCTGGCCGCGTTCAAGGACGACGCGCCGGCCCGCGCCCGGCTCATCCCGCTGTCCGTGGCGGGCGCGTTCCACACCCGTCACATGGCCCCGGCCGTGGAGAGCCTGCGCGAGGCCGCGCAGCAGGTCACCCCCGCCGACCCGCGGGTCACGCTGCTCTCCAACGCCGACGGGCAGGCGGTCGCGAGCGGCGCCGAGTTCCTCGACCGGCTCGTCAAGCAGGTGAGCAACCCCGTCCGGTGGGGCTCCTGCATGGAGACCATGGCGGGTCTCGGCGTCACCGCGATGATCGAGCTGCTGCCCGGCGGCACGCTGACCGGCCTCGCCAAACGCGGGCTGCGCGGCGTGCGGACGGCGGCGCTCAAGACCCCAGACGACCTCGACGCGGCCAGGGAGCTGATCAAGTGAGGATCCCCGACATCGCCCCGGGCGCAAAGGTTCTGGCCCTGGGCCACTACCAGCCGGCCCACGTGGTGACCAACGACGACCTGGCCAAGACCATGGAGACCAACGACGAGTGGATCCAGTCGCGGGTCGGCATCAAGGAGCGCAGGGTCGCCAAGGAAGAGTCCGTCGAGGACATGGCGACCATCGCCGGCGGCAAGGCGCTGGCCGCCGGCGGCCTGTCCCCCGAGGACATCGACCTCGTCATCGTGGCCACCTGCACGCTGGAGACGCAGATCCCCAACGCCTCCGCGGTCGTGGCCAACCGCCTCGGCATCAAGTCGCCGGGCGCGTTCGACGTCAACGCCGCCTGCGCCGGGTTCTGCTACGCGCTCGCCACCGCCAGCGCCGCCGTGCGCGGCGGGGCGGCCAGGAACGTGCTCGTCATCGGCTCCGAGAAGCTGTCGCAGTGGGTCGACTGGACCGACAGGTCCACGGCCGTGATCTTCGCCGACGGCGCCGGCGCCGCGGTCGTCGGCCCGGCCGAGACGCCCGGCATCGGCCCCGTGGTGTGGGGCAGTTCCGGCGACAAGTTCGACGCCATCGAGATCAAGGGCCGCGCCGACTTCCTGCACCAGGAGGGTCAGACGGTCTTCCGGTGGGCCACCACCGCCCTGCACCCCGTGGCGCTGGAGGCGTGCGCCCGTGCGGGCGTCGACCCGTCCGAGCTGTCGGCGTTCGTACCCCACCAGGCAAACCTGCGCATCGTCGAGGCCATCGCCCGCAAGCTGGGCGCAGAAAAGGCCGTGGTCGCGCGTGACATCGTCCACGCGGGCAACACCTCGGCCGCCTCGATCCCGCTCGCGCTCTCGCGCATGCTGGAGCGCGGCGAGGTCCGCTCGGGCGGTCTCGCTCTCGTGCTCGGCTTCGGCGCGGGCCTGACGTACGCGGGGCAAGTGATCGAGATCCCCTGACGGGGTTCGCGGTCCATTTCATGAGCTTGTGCGGCCATGCCCGCACAGACACCAGGAAACCAAAGGAGAACTAGCGACATGGCTGCCACCGAGCAGGAAATCCTCGCGGGCCTCGGCAAGATCATCAACGAGATCACCGGCATTCCGGCGTCCGAGGTGACCCCCGAGAAGAGCTTCGTGGACGACCTCGACATCGACTCCCTGTCGATGGTCGAGATCGCCGTGGCCGCCCAGGACGAGTTCGGCGTCGAGATCCCCGACGACCAGCTCAAGAACCTGAAGACGGTCAAGGACGTCCTCACCTTCATCCAGGGCTGACCGAAGCACACCCATCTGATCAGTAAGGAGCGCGAAACGTGAGTGCGAACCGGGTACGTGTCGTCGTTACCGGGCTAGGCGCGACGACGCCCGTCGGTGGAGACGTCACCTCGTCCTGGACGGCGCTCCTCGCCGGTCAGTCGGGTGTCGAGACGCTCACCACGGACTGGATCGACGCCGTCCCCGTGAAGTTCGCGGGCACGGCGGCGGTCGATCCGGCCGAGGTGCTGCCGCGGCCCGAGGCCCGCCGCCTCGACCGCAGCGAGCAGTTCGCGCTGGTCGCCGCCAGGGAGGCCTGGCAGGACGCCGGCGCCCCCGAGGTGGCGCCCGAGCGGCTCGGCGTCGTGGTCTCCAGCGGTATCGGCGGCATCTCGACGACGCTGAGCGCGTACGACACGTGGCGTGAGAAGGGCTGGAACCGGCTTTCGCCGTTCACCGTGCCGATGCTCATGCCCAACGGCCCGGCCGCCTGGATCGGGCTCGACCTGAAGGCACAGGCCGGCGTGCACGCCACGGTGTCGGCCTGCGCCTCCGGAGCGGAGGCCATCGGCCACGCGATGGACATGATCAGGGTCGGCCGCGCCGACGTGGTGGTCGCCGGCGGCACCGAGGCCGCGATCCACGGCCTCAACATGGCGGCCTTCGCCGCCGCGCGGGCCATGTCCACCCGCAACGACGACCCGGCGGCCGCGTCCCGGCCGTGGGATCGCGCCCGCGACGGCTTCGTCCTCGGCGAGGGCGCCGGCATCGTGGTGCTGGAGTCCGAGGAGTACGCCAAGGCCCGCGGCGCGCGCATCTACGCGTACTGCGCGGGCGTGGGCTACTCCGCCGACGCCCACCACATCACCCAGCCGGAGCCCGAGGGCCGCGGCATCATCATGGCGATGACCCAGTCGCTCACCGACGCCGGCATCACCGGCCTCGACATCAAGCACGTCAACGCGCACGCCACCTCGACGCCCGCGGGCGACGTCGGTGAGGTGCAGGCGGTGGCCAAGGCCGTCGGCACCCACCCGCTGGTGACCTCGACCAAGTCGATGACGGGTCACCTGCTCGGCGGTGCGGGCGGCATCGAGTCCGTCTTCACCATCAAGGCCCTGCAGGAGCGGATCGTCCCCGCCACCATCAACCTCGACGACCTCGACGACGGCATCGATGTCGACCTCGTCCACGGCAAGAACCGCACACTGCCGGACGGCGACATCGCCGCGATCAACAACTCGTTCGGCTTCGGAGGCCACAACGTTTCCGTCGTCTTTAAGGGGGCTTAAATGACCGTGCTCGACAACCGGGTGGTGACCGACGGCTCCGATCAGGAGCCCGCCGATCCCCGCGACCCGGCCGTCCGCCTGGCCGCGCTGCTCGACGAGGGCTCGGTACGACTGATCACTCCCGAGGACAAGAGCGGCGTGCTGGCTGCCATGGGCCGCGTCGAAGGCGTCCCCGTCGTCGCCTTCTGCAGCGACGCCCGCTCCCAGGGCGGCGCCATGGGCAGCGAGGGTTGCGAGCACGTCGTGCACGCCTACGACGTGGCCGTACGCGAGCGGGTGCCGGTCATCGGCATCTGGCACTCCGGCGGCGCGCGGATCCCCGAGGGCGTGGAGTCGCTGCACGGCGTGGGCCGGGTGTTCGCCGCCATGACGAAGGCCTCCGGCGTCGTGCCGCAGATCTCCGTGGTGGTCGGACCGGCCGCCGGCGGCGCCGCCTACGGGCCCGCCCTCACCGACCTAGTCATCCTGGCCGACTCCGGCCGCATCTTCGTCACCGGCCCCGACGTCGTGCGCAGCGTCACCGGCGAGAACGTCGACAGCGCCGCCCTGGGCGGCCCCGAGCCGCACAGCAAGCGCAGCGGCGTCGTCCACGTCGTGACCAAGACCGAGACCGACGCGTTCGTCAAGGCGCGCCAGCTCACCACGCTGCTCGGCCACCAGGGCCGGGTGCGCAACGGCGAGATCGACGAGGTCGACTTCTCCGCGCTGCTGCCCGACTCCGCGCGCCGTGCCTACGACGTCAAGCCGCTGGTCAACGGCCTGCTCGACGAGCCGGGCATCGAGCTGCACCCCAAGTGGGCGCCCAACATCGTCACGTCGCTGGGCCGCCTCGGCGGCCGGACGGTCGGTGTGATCGCCAACAACCCGATGCGGCTCGGCGGCTGCCTCGACGCCACGTCCGCCGAGAAGGCCGCCAGGTTCGTACGTATGTGTGACGCCTTCGGTGTGCCGTTGGTTGTCATCGTGGACGTGCCCGGTTACCTGCCGGGCGTCGGCCAGGAGCACGACGGGGTCGTGCGGCGCGGCGCCAAGCTGCTCCACGCCTTCGCCGAGGCCTCCGTGCCGCGCGTCACACTGATGACCCGCAAGGCGTACGGCGGGGCGTACATCGCGATGAACTCCCGCGCGCTGGGCGCCACCAAGGTCTTCGCCTGGCCGACGGCCGAGGTCGCGGTCATGGGCTCGGTGGCCGCGGTGCGCATCCTCAAGCGGCGCGACATCGCCGCCGCCCCCGAGGAGGAGCGGGCCGAGCTGGAGCAGCGCCTGGCCGAGGAGCACGAGAAGCTCGTCGGCGGCCTGTCCAGGGCCCAGGAGGTCGGCGTCATCGACGAGGTGATCAAGCCCGAGGAGACCCGCGGCGCCATCGCCAAGGTCCTCGCCCAGGCCACCCCAGCCCGCGGCGCCCACGGCAACATCCCGCTGTAACCCTTCCGGCAACGGCGAGGGCCCCGCACGACGTCGTGCGGGGCCCTCGCCGTTCCGCTGTCATGGCGCACCTGGACGGAGCCGGGTGACGGGCACGCCGCGGCGACGGCCCGGGGCCGGCCCTCCCTGTCAGACGGCGGCGTGCAGCCAGCGGACGGGGGCGCCGTCGCCGGCGTACCTGAACGGCTCCAGCTCCTCGTCCCACGGCCTGCCGAGCAGCTTGTCCAGCTCCTCCTCCAGCACGCACCGCCCCTGCGCGGCCATCATCATCGCGGCGCGGAGCCGGTCCTCGGGGATCATGATGTCGCCGGAGGCGCCGATGGCCGCCGTGAAGGCGCCAAGAGTCGGCGTATAGGCATGGCGGGAGCCGTCCACACCAGGTGAGGCGTCCTCGGTGATCTCGAACCTGAGGCGCTGCCACCCCATGAGGGACGACGCGATGGCCGCCGCGATGCCGGGCCGGCCCTCCCATTCCGCCTGCGCGCGGACCACGTTGGGCGCGGCGGGTTGCGGCGTCCACGTCAGGTCTACGGGCACGCCAAGAACACCCGCGACTGCCCATTCGATGTGAGGGCACAGCGCGGGCTGAGCCGAGTGGACGTAAAGGACGCCACGAGCAGACACCGGACCTCCCGTTTCGGTACGAGGTGCGCCTTCCCCAACGGCCTCGCCCCAGGATGATCACAAGTGACTAGGGAGAGACTACCGTCGGTCGCCATCCGGCACCAGAGGGGGGCCATACCAAGTTGGTGCTGATGTGGCGGGTGACAGGCCGCCGAGCGAGGAAAGATACCGGCTCATGGAACTGGAATCTGTCGGCGCGGCGCTCATCCGCCCGGGTCAGGTGCTGATCGACCGCAGCGCGATGTCCGCCGCGGCGCGCTGGACCCAGGCGGTGTCGGAGGCCGACGGCGTCTGCGTGGTGCACCTGGCGCCCGGCGCCGACCCGTGCGAGGTCACGGCCGAGCTGCGCGACCGTGGCCTGCGGGCCTCGCCCAACCACGTGCTGCGCGGCCAGCCGCTGTTCTTCGGCGGCCCGGCCTCCCGTCCCTTCCCCGCCGAGCCCGTTCCCTTCAAGCACCGCCGCTCGCGTTCCGGCGTCGTCATCGGCCTGCTCGACACCGGCGTGGCCAAGCATCCGTGGTGGTCCGGCAGCGAGTGGTACGCCCGCCTCGCCCCCGAGCAGGCCGACGCCGCCGAGGGCGCGCAGGCCGGCCACGGCACGTTCCTCGCGGGCCTGCTGGCGCGCGGGGCCCCGGGCGCCGCGCTGTGCGTGGAGCGGGTGCTCGACGGCGACGGCCTCACCGATGAGGCGACCGTCGTCCGCGCCCTGCACCGCATGCGCGAGCGGCCGCCGCACGTGCTCAACCTCTCCTTCGGCTGCCACACCTTCGACGACCGGCCGCCGCCCCTGCTGACCGACGCCATCCGCGCGCTCGACGACACGGTGACCGTGGCCTGCGCCGGCAACACCGCCTCCGACCGGCCGTTCTGGCCCGCCGCGCTGCCGTACGTGGTCGGCGTGGCGGCCGTGGACGCGACCCTGCGGCGGCGGGCGCCCTACTCCGGTCACGGCACCTGGGTCGACGCGTGCGCTCCGGGCGACTGGCTGACGAGCAGCTATCTCGACACGACGGGGTTCAGCGGCTACGCCACGTGGAGCGGCACGTCGTTCGCCACCGCGCTGGTGGCGGGCGTGATCGCCGACGGAGCCGCGGACGAACCGGTCCGCGACGTCGCCGCCCGGCTGCTCGAGTCGGAGGAGGCCGAGCAAATTCCCGATCTGGGAGTTCTCGTCCGGGGGAATCTGTAGAGTTTACGCTCAGTCCCCAGACAACCACGAGGAGGCGTGACCGCCTCTTGGTGCCGGACGGAAGGAGGCCGCATGCGCGACGCACGCGAACCAGCGGAGCTGCTCCCGGCCGCGGCGGGGGGCGACCGGTCGGCGTGGGAGGAGCTGGAGTCGCGCTTCGGGCCGCGCATGTGGGCCGTGGCCCGTGCCTGCGGCCTCGGGCCCGCCGACGCGGCGGACGCCGTCCAGGGGGCCTGGCTACGACTGCTCCAGCACCTGCACACGATCAGAGAGCCGGCGGGGGTGGGCGCCTGGCTCATGACGACCGTACGCCGGGAGGCCCTGCAGCTCCTGCGCAAGGAGCGCGCGCTGATCTCCTCCGTCGAGGTGGTCGAAGAGGCCGACCCGGCCGCGGCCGTCCTGGAGGCCGACGACCGGCGCCTGCTCTGGAAGACGGTCTCCGCCCTGCAAGAGCCCTGCCGCAGCCTGCTCCAGCTCGTCGCCAACGACCTCGGCAACCAGCAGGTGGCTTTCCGGCTCGGGCTTCCCGTCGGCAGCGTCGGCCCGACGAAGGCCCGCTGTCTCGACAAACTGCGCACTCTGATCTCGACACAGGAGACGGCGCAATGATCAACGACGAGTATTTCCTGGCCGCCCTGCGGCTGGCCACCGGAAACGACCCGATCCCCGGTCATGTGTCCGCCGCCGCACGTGACGCCTTCGGGCTCAGGGTCCCCCATTCGGTGACCGCCGGGCCGGCGGAGTGCTCGGCCGTCCGGGGCGACCGCGACGACGACGGCTCCCACCTGGTGCGCTTCGTCGCCGCCGGGCTGACCTTCGACCTGGAGGTGAGCGAGGGCGACGGGCTCATCGACGTCGCCGGGCTCATCTCCCCCTATCCGGGCGAGGGCGCACTGGTCGACGTCAGGACGCCACACCTCACTCTCACCCGGCGCATCGCCCACACCGGCCATTTCGCGGCCACCGGCCTGCCTCCGGGCTGGATCAGCGTGGTGTGCCACCGGCCGGGCCAGGCGCCCGTCCAGACCACGTGGGTGCGCATCCGCCCCTGAATCCGCCGCGACCATGAGCACACCAGCGGACGAACCGGGCGACCTCGACCGGCTCGTCGCCGCGGCCGAGACCGCCATGCTACGTTCCCTGGTCGACCCCGAGGACGCGATGCGCGCGGGGCGCGTCATCCTCGATGCCGCCGGTCGGGCCGGCCACACGGAGGCCGAGGTCGTGGCGTTGCGGGCGATGGCGCTGGCCGCCCGCGAGCTGGGCGACCTGGAGGGCGCCGAACACCACCTGCGCCGGGCCATCGCCACCGCGGGAGCCCCGGCCGCGCGGGTCGCGCAGGCGCGGCTGTCGCTGGTCACCGTACGCACCGAGCGGGGGCATCCCCTGCAGGCGCTGCGCGTGGCGGCGCTGGCCTGGGTCTATCTGTCGCCGCTCGACCGCGCCAAGCTCGACACCCAGCGCGCGGTCGCCCTCGCCCATCTCGGACGCCACCAGGAGGCCACCGCCGCCTGCGACCGCGCGCTGCGCGCCCTGGCGAACGCGCCCGGCACCCTCGACGACCGCCGTTTCCTGGCCGGCGGGCTGCTCAACCGGGGCCTCATCCACGCCTACCGGGGCGACTGGGACGCCGCCATGCGCGACCTGTCCGCCTGCCTGGAGATCGCCGAGCAGGCCGGGCTGCGCCACCTGGCTCGCCTGTCCGCGGCCAACCTGCCCTTCCTGTCCGTACGCCGGGGCGACATCGCGGGGGCGTTCAAGCACTACCAGGAGGCCGAGGAGACCCTGTTCGGCTTCCCCGAGCGGCTGGCCACGATGCGGGCCGACTTCGCCGGCGCGTTGCTCGCCGTGCACCTGCCGGGGGAGGCCAGGGCGATGCTGAACCTGGCCGTACCCGATCTGGAGGCGGCGGGCGCGCACGTCGCGCTGGCCGAGGCCCGGCTGAAGCTGGCACAGGTCGAGCTGCTCACCGGCGACCCGCACCGGGCCGTACAGGTGGCCGAGCAGGCGGCGGCCGAGCTGGCCGCGCAAGAGCGCACGTCGTGGCTGCCGCTGGCCACGGAGGTGGTGCTGCGCTCCCGGCTGGCCCTCGGACCGGTCACACCGGAGCTGGTGGCCGAGCTGGTCGCGTGCGCCGACGCGCTGGAGGACGGCACCCACCCGGCGGACGCGGCGGCGCTGCGGCTGGAGGCCGCCGTCGCGGCGCTCGCCGTGGACGACCACCCGACGGCCTCGGCGCAGCTGACCCGGCTCACCCGGCACGCCGAGCGGCGCGAGCGGTGGGTGCCGGCCGGCACCCGGCTGACCGCGTTGTCCGCCGTGCCGACGTCCGCTCCTCCGATCCCGGCGCCGGTGCGCCAGCACGCGCTCGCGTTGCAGGCGTCGCTGCAGGAGGACGTCCCGGCGGCCTTCCACGCGCTGCGCGAGGGGCTGGCGGAGGTGAGCGGGCAGGTGGAGACGTTCGACGACCCGTCGGTACGCGCCCACGCGGCCAGGTCCGGGGAGCGGCTGGCGGCGTTCGGGCTGGGGCTGGCGGTGCAGAGCGGCGCCGTCGCGGAGGTGTTCGCGTGGGCCGAGCGGTGGCGGGCCGTGGCGGCGCCCGCCCACGCGTGCGCGCTCGCCGACCCCGAGCGGGTGCGGGCGGAGCTGGGAGAAGGCGTCCTGGTGGAGTACGTCGCCGACCAGGACACGTTGCTGGCCGTGCTGATCAGCGGGGAGCGGACGCTGCTGCGGCGGCTGGCCGACGTGCGCGAGGTCAAGGAGGCGATCGTCCGGCTCCGGTACGCGCTGCGCCGCCGGCACGAGGCCGGCGTGGAGGCCGCCGCGGAGGAGGTCGAACGGCTGCTGCTGCGGCCGCTGGCGGACCTGCTGGGTGACCGGCCGCTGGTGGTGGTGCCGGTGGGCGCGCTGCACACGCTGCCCTGGGGCGCGCTGCCGTGCCTGCGGGACCGCCCGGTGAGCGTGGCGGCCAGCGCCGCCGGCTGGGTCCGGGCGCGGGAGCTGCCTCGCCCGGACGGCACGCCGGTCGTGGTGGCGGCGGCCGGGCCCGCGCTGGCGCACGCCGAAGCGGAGGTGGAGCACGTGCTCGCCTGCCACCGGGGCGGGCGGCGGGTGCCCGCGCGCACCAAGGCGGTGCTGGAGGCCCTGGAGACGGCCGACGTGTTGCACCTGGCGGCCCACGGGGTGTTCCACGCGCGCAGCCCGCTGGTGTCGGGCATCACGCTGGAGGACGGCTCGCTGATGGCGTACGACCTGCTGGAGGCGCCGCGTTCGGCCGGGCTCGTGGTGTTGTCGGCATGCAACTCCGGAATGTCGCGTACGCCCATGGAGGGCGCGCCACTCGGCCTGCCGGGGACGTTCCTCGCCAAAGGGTCGTCCTGCGTGATCGCCGGAATGGTACCGGTACGTGACGAAACGGCACGGGCGCTCATGGGCATCTTCCACGAGCTCGTGGCGGCTGGTCAGCCGCCGGACGCGGCGCTGGCGTACGCGGCGGCCAAAACGGAGGAGGTGGGCTTCGTCTGCTTCGGCGCCGGCGATCTCGCCCTCTACTGACAACCCCCTCGAACCCCGCTGCCCAGCCGCTCTCTCTCCACTCCGCGG
>NZ_SMKQ01000115.1 GCF_004348995.1 Nonomuraea terrae | reverse complement strand
ACCCAGCCCAGCAGGATCAGGAACATGAGCCAGTCGGCCGCCACGCTCGCCGCCATCCCCGCGGCCCTGAGCCCGAGCGCGGCCAGCACGGAATCGCCGCCGAACAGGAAGTGCAGCACCCGGTCCGTGGCCGCGGTGGCGAGCCCGGCCACGCCCACGGACGCGATCAGCGTCACGCCGAGCATGACGATCGAGGCCAGGTCGCGCAGCTTGCCGACGAAGAAGTTCGCCTGCGGGGTGGTGTCCATCGCCATCTGCCGCAGCGCCCCGCGCAGCGCGTCGAGGGCGCCGAGCCCGGCGTACAGGAGACCGAGGAGCCCGATGATCCCGGCGGTGGCCTTGGTTCCGGCGATGGCCGCGAGGTCGAGCTGGGAGGCGATGCCGGGCAGGCGTTCCGCGACGGCCCGCTGCAGGGCCTCCCTGGTCTCCTCGCTGGCCGCCACCACGTACCCGAGCACCGCGTACGACAGCGCCAGCAGCGGGAAGAAGGACAGGAACGCGAAGTAGGTGACCGCGCCCGCCAGCCGGTCGCCCGACTGGAGCTGGTAGCGGCGCACGGTCCGGATCAGGTGGTCGACGGACGGCCGCCGCACCCGCCACTCCTCCACCCTGCCGCGGGCCCGCGCCTTCACGGCCGCGACGCGCTCGGTGAGACTCTCCATCACGCCCTCTCCCTCGGGGCCCTGCGTGGTGGATCACCTGCCCACAAGCCGTGCCGACACGCACCGCGACCGGAAACGGCCCGTACGCGGCTCTACAGCCCGTGTCTGGCGGCCCAGGAGGCGAGGGCGGCGGCGATGTCCCCGGGACGGTCCTCGGGGGCGTGGTGGCCCGCTGGGCCGCAGTGCTCGGTCTCCAGGGCCGCGATGTTCCGTGCGCACCAGGACGCCATCTCCTCGCCGATCATCAGCGTCGGCGAGGAGTCGAAGGTGAGCAGCAGCTTGGGCACGTCGTCACTGCTCGCCAGCCACTTCCCCGACGCCTCGACGGAGCCCGCCACGTCGGCGGGCTCGCCGTCGAGCGGCAGCGAGCGCGCCCACTGCAGCAGCGGCCGGCGGCTCTCTCGGGTCGGGTAGGGCGCCAGGTAGGGTTGGATCTCCCGCTCGCCGAGGGGCGTCAACACGCCTCCGGTGAACGCGGTCTCCACGAGGAAGTTCCCGTCGAGCACCAGCGACTCGCCCTTCGGCCCGCGGATCAGCTCGGTCCGGGCGCGCGGGCCGTCGCCGAGCTCGTCCAGGCTCACGCCCCGCACGATCGCCTCCATGAACGCCACGCCGCGCACCCGGCCGGGGTGGCGCGCCGCCCAGTCGAAGGCGAGCGCGCCGCCCCAGTCGTGCCCGACGAGCACCACGTACTCCAGACCGAGCGCGTCGAACCAGGCGTCGAGGTAGCGGGCGTGGTCGCCGAACCGGTACGGCACGTCCGGCTTGCCGGAACGGCCCATGCCGATGAGGTCGGGCGCGAGCAGCCGCCGCCCGGGCCGCGCCACGCCGGGCAGCACGCCGCGCCACAGGTGGGACGAGGCCGGATTCCCGTGCAGGAACACGAAGGGGGCTCCCTCCCCCGACTCTTCGTAGTGCATGTGCGAGTCGAGCACGTCGACAGCAGGCATGATCCCTCAAATCGTTCGAGTGACTAACGTTCGTCGCGCTAACGAAAGCTACATCGTTAGTCGCACTAACGCAACGGTAGGATCGCCGCCATGACGGACCCCATGGATCCGCAGGAGACCCCGGCACCGCTGCGGACCCTGCCCAGCCGGATGTTGATGATCGTCGCGTCGCACGCCGACCGGATCGTGAGCGAGGGCCTGGCCACGGCGGACGCCCGTAAGTGGCACTACGCGGCACTCGTGGCGCTGCGCGAGTCCGGCCCCATGAGCCAGGCGCAGCTGAGCAGGCGCACCGGCATCTACCGCAGCGACCTCGTCGCCGTCATCAACGAGCTGTCCCCGCGCGGCTTCGTCGAACGCGCGCCCGACCCCGGCGACCGCCGCCGCAACGTCATCACCATGACCTCCGCCGGCCGCGGCCACCTGGAACGGCTCGACAAACTGATCGCCGACCTCCAGAACACCCTGCTCGCGCCTCTGAGCGACGCCGAACGTGAGGAATTCACGCGTTCGCTGGGCCGGCTCCTGGCCCATCACACGCGCCCTGAGCTGCGCTGAAACCATGGCGGCCGGGCACCGCGCGGCCTAGCCTGAAAGCCCTCGGGACCGATCCGGAAGGCGGTGCGCATGCCCGAAATCACCACCGGTCAGATGATCAGGCTCCAACGAGAGCGCCGAGGCATGAGCACCACCGCGTTAGCCACGCAGTCCGGCTGCACCCCCCGGCACATCGAGCTCATCGAGCACGGCAAACGCACCCCCTCCCTCACCCTGCTGCGCGAGATCGGCAAAGTGCTCGGCGTCCGCACCGCCGTGCTGCTGGGCGAGACCCCGCGCGACTCCCACGAGCCGAGCAGGCCGCAGATCGGCGACATCGAGCGGGCGCTGTTCACCTGCCGCTCGGCCTCGCCCGACATCGAGCCGCCCGACGCCGAGCAGCTCGCCGAACGCGTCGCGGCGGCGCGCAACGCCTGGTTCACCTCGACCCGGCGCTACTCGATCCTGATGGCCGCGCTGCCGTCCCTGATCATCGACACCGAGACGCTGGTCCTCGACCGCGCCCCCGCCTCCTACCGGGTCGCCACCGACGCGTACGTGCTGGCCAGAGCCGTGCTCAAGCACCTGCGGCGGGTGGACCTGGCGCATCTGGCGGCCGACCGGGCGATGCGCTTCGCCGAGGAGTCGGCCGACCCGCTGATGATCGCGTGGGCGTACTGGAACCTGGGGCAGTCGATGCTCGCCGACGACATGCACCAGATCGCGTACGACGTCGCCCGGCGGGCCATCGAGCAGCTCGAACCGCACGTCGGCGACGGCGACGAGCGTCACCTCAAGGCGCTCGGCGCGCTCCACCTGCTCGCCGCCGTCGGCGAGGCTCGCGCGGGCGACGACGACACGGCCAGGGAGCGCGTACGCGGCCCCGCGGCTCGGCTCGCCGAACGGGTCGGCGACTCCTCCGGCGGCTACGACCAGGCGTTCTTCGGGCCCACCAACGTCGCCATCCACATGGCCTGCATCGAGACCGACACCGGGCACCCCGACACGGTGCTGCACATCGCCGACGACATCGACCTGCGCCGCATCCCGTCCGTGGAGCGGCGCGCCACCCATCTCGCCGACGTGGCGCGGGCCTGCGAGGATGTCGGCGACGACGCCGCCAGCCTGCTCCACCTGCTGCGGATCGAGCGCGAGTCTCCGGAGGAGCTCGACCACAAGCTGCTGCTGCGGGAGATGGTCCGGTCACTGGCACGGCGGGCGCGGCCGTCGTGGGCGCCCGAGGTGCGCCATCTGGCCGAACGCCACGAGATCCCCATCTGAGCGAACAGAGAGTTCGGATCACGCGAACGAAGAGTTCCTTCGCCCGAGTTCGTCACGGACAGGCGTCGAGGTGCCACGCTGCGTTCATGACCAGCACGCCTACTGCCGACGTCGTCATGGAACGCCTTCTCCGGGAGGCCGCACGCGAGTTCCCCGGGTGGGCGTTCGAACGGGACCAGCACGGGTGGACCGCCGCCCGCGGCGAGGTCCGGCTCACCCGGCCCACCCTGGCCGCCCTGCGTGCCCTGCTGTGCCTGCACCGGGGCGCCCGATGACCGGCCTGAGCCTCGGCTCGTCCGCCGAGGACTGGCGCCTGGTGGAGCGGCAACTGCACGTCCTGCGAACCACGTACCCGGCATGGGACATCCGCTTCCGCTCCGACGTCCCCGCCGGCGGACGCTGGACGGCCGTACTCGGCCGCCCGCTCACGGCGCAACTCGCGGCCGGCGGCGTACGCAAACGCCTGGCCGCCCCCGACGCCATCACCTTGGCCTCCGCCCTGGCCCACCACACCACCCTCCTCCACGCCCGCCGCCGCCCGGCCTGGCCCGCCTGACCAGCACAGGCCCTCAGCGTCGCAGCGGTCCCTCGCAGGGACAGCATGCAGCGCTGCTGAGGTCACCCACAAGGAGAAGGCCCGGACAGCGTCCGGGCCTGGAGAGGGCGGAAGGCTACGCGGGCAGGAAACCCACCCGGTCGCGGACCATCTCCATCGTCTGCCTGGCCACCTCGGACGCGCGCCGCGCGCCGATCGCGAGCATGCGGTCGAGCTCGGCCTCGTCGGACAGCAGCTTCTCGGTGCGCTCGCGGATCGGCGTGAACGCATCGACCACGGCCTCGGCGACGTCCTTCTTGAAGGTGCCGTAGCCCTGGCCCTCGTAGCGGGCCACCAGCTCGGGGATGGGCGTGCCGGTCAGCGCGGACTGGATGCGCAGCAGGTTGGAGATGCCGGGCTTGTTCTCCTCGTCGAACAGGACCTCCGAGCCCGTGTCGGTCACCGCGCGCATGACCTTCTTGCGCAGCGGGCCGGGCTGCTCCAGGACGTCGAGGATGCCCGCCGGGCTGGAGGACGACTTCGACATCTTGGCCGACGGGTCCTGCAGGTCGGTGATCTTCTCGACCTCCTTGAGGATGTGCGGCTCGGGCAGCGTGAACGTCTCGCCGAAGCGGTGGTTGAAGCGCTGGCCGAGGTCGCGCGTGAGCTCGAGGTGCTGCTTCTGGTCGGCGCCCACCGGGACCCGGTTGGCCTGGTACAGCAGGATGTCGGCGGCCTGCAGGATCGGGTAGGTGAACAACCCGACACTGGCCGCGCTCTCGCCGTACTTGGCGGACTTGTCCTTGAACTGGGT
This sequence comes from Nonomuraea terrae, assembly GCF_004348995.1. Lineage (GTDB taxonomy): Bacteria > Actinomycetota > Actinomycetes > Streptosporangiales > Streptosporangiaceae > Nonomuraea > Nonomuraea terrae. The sequence continues at coordinate 22,834 of NZ_SMKQ01000115.1, read as the reverse complement.
CATGCGGGCGGCTTCGCCCATGCCGGTGAGGCAGATCAGCACCCAGGCCAGCTCGGTGTGCTCGCGCACGTGCGACTGCACGAACACGGTGGACCGCTCGGGGTCGAGCCCGGCGGCGAAGAGCTGGGCCGCGGCCACGCGGCTGCGGCGGCGCAGCGCGTCGGGCTCGGTCGGCACGGTGATCGCGTGGAGATCGACCACGCAGTAGAACGCGTCGTGGGTCTCCTGCAGAGTGACCCACTGGCGGACCGCACCCAGGTAGTTGCCCAGGTGGAAGGAGTCCGCGGTGGGCTGGATGCCGGAGAGTACACGAGGTCTGGCCATAGCAGGCAATTGTGTCAGGAGTTCTGGTCGGGAGGCGACTCGATCGCCGGACGGCGCTTCACGCGTACGCGCGAGATGCGCCGGCCGTCAAGCTCGGTGACGGTGAGCTCGAAGCCGGAGAACTCGACCCGCTCCCCCTGCACGGGCACGTGCCCCAGCATGGCCATGACGAAACCGGCCAGCGTCTCGTACGGGCCATCCGGCAGGCGGATGCCGGTCTCGGTGGCGAAGTCGTTGAGGTTGGTCAGGCCGTCGATCTCGATCTCGCCGGCGGGCAGGACGACGATGTGCTCCTCCAGGTCGTACTCGTCCCTGATGTCGCCGATGAGCTCCTCGACCAGGTCCTCCAGGGTGACGATGCCGGCCGTGCCGCCGTACTCGTCGACCACGATGGCGAGGTGCTGGCCCTCGTCGCGCATCTCGTTCAGCGTGGCGAGCAGCCGCTTGGACGCGGGCACGAACTTGGCCGTCCTGATCGGCACGACCGCGCTGATCGGCTCTTTCCGCCCGGCCAGCTCGGGGGCGAGGAGGTCGCGGACGTGGACGAACCCGACGACGTCGTCGTACGTCTCCCGGTAGACCGGGAAGCGGGAGTGCGGGAGCGTGGCGGCCAGCCTGGCTGCCTCGTTCAGCGGCGTGTCCACCTCCATGAACTCCACCTCGGTGCGCGGCAGCATCACCTCCCTGAGCTGCCGTTTACCGGCGGCGAACACCTCGCCGATGAGCTTGCGCTCGTCGGCGGTCAGCTCGGTGTGGCCGACCACCATGTCGCGCAGCTCCTCGGTGCTGACCTCCTCGCGGTCGGCCTTCGGGTTGCCGCCGAGCAGCCGGACCACGCCGTCGGTGGACTTGGAGAGCATCCAGATGATCGGGCGCGACAGCACGGCGAGGCGGTCGAGGAACGGCGCCACGTACAGCGACAGGCCCTCGGCCCGCTGCAGCGCCAGCCGCTTGGGGGCGAGCTCGCCCAGCACCAGCGACACGTACGAGATGGCGAGGGTGACCAGCACCAGCGCCAGCACGGGGGCCACGGCCTCGGGCACCCGCCAGCCCTCCAGGACGGGCACGAACTGCGCCGCCAGCCGGTCGGCGCCGAACGCGGCCGACAACATGGTCGCCACCGTCACGCCGATCTGCACGGCCGACAGGAACCTGTTGGGATCATGGGCGAGCTTGGCCACGCGTTCGCCGCGGCGGCCACGCTTGGAGAGCTTGCGGACCTGGCTCTCCCGCAACGAGACCATCGCCATCTCGGCGGCGGCGAAGAAGCCCCCGATCAGGATGAAGAGCAGGACCAGGGCGATGTTTGCCGCGACGGTGTCGAACATGGTGGTTTGCAGCGTACTCGTCCGCTTTCCAGCGTATGCTGAACCGCAAGCCGTACAAAATCAAACATATTCTAACAGGAGCGGACATGAGACTGCTGGTGACCGGCGGGGCGGGGTACGTCGGCAGCGTGGTCGCGGCCCAGCTCGTCGAGGCGGGACACGAGGTCACCGTGCTCGACGACCTGTCCACGGGGCACGTGGACGCGGTGCCGGAAGGCGCCCGGTTCGTCCGGGCCGGCATCACCGAGGCCCACGACGCGCTCGACGGCGCGGAGGCGGTGCTGCACTTCGCGGCCAGGTCACTGGTGGGCGAGTCGGTGCAGCAGCCGGGGCTCTACTGGGCCAACAACCTGGGCGGCACACTGGCGCTGCTCGACGCCATGCGCGCGAAGGACGTGCGGCGCATCGTGTTCTCCTCGACGGCGGCCACGTACGGCGAGCCCGAGCGCTCCCCCATCCAGGAGGACGACCCCACCCGCCCGACCAACCCGTACGGCGCCTCCAAGCTGGCCGTGGACACCGCGCTGACCGCGTACGCGCGGCTGTGGGGCCTCGGCGCGGTGAGTCTGCGCTACTTCAACGTGGCCGGCGCCTACGGCCGCTACCGCGAGCGGCACACGGTCGAGACGCACCTCATCCCCAACGTGCTGAAGGTGGCGACCGGCGAGCGCGAGTCGGTGAGCGTGTTCGGCACCGACTACCCGACCCCCGACGGCACCTGCGTGCGCGACTACATCCACGTGACCGACCTGGCCAGGGCCCACCTGCTGGCGCTGGACGCGGTCACGCCGGGCGAGCACAAGATCTACAACCTGGGCAACGGCACCGGCTTCTCCGTACAGGAGGTGATCTCGGTCTGCCGTGAGGTAACCGGTCACGAGATCCCGGCCGTGGTCGGCGAGCGGCGGCCCGGCGATCCGGCGGTGCTGGTGGCCTCGTCCGCCAAGATCCAGCGCGAGCTGGGATGGAAGCCCGAGCGGACGGCGCTGCGCGACATCGTCTCCGACGCCTGGCGAGCGCTTTCCGGGAAATAGCCCTACGGCGGGCGAATGTGTGCTGGGATACCGAAATGTGAGGAGTATTTCACCTAGGGTCACGAAGCTGTTCTTCGGCGCCCTCGTCGCGGTGGGCTGCCTCACGGCCGCCGCCGGTGTGGTCTTCGCGACGTCTCAGCCGGCGCCGGCCGCCCAGCCCGCCTCCTGCACCCCGGTGGACACGACCTAGAAACGGAACGCGGGCGCGCACCTCCTCTGTCCCAGGAGACCGCGCGCCCGCCGTTCGGATGCCGAAGGCTGCGCTCAGACGTCGGCGCTCAGACGTCGGCGCTCAGACATCGGCGCTCAGACGAGGCCGAGCTCCTTGACGGCCTCGCGCTCCTCCTCCAGCTCGCGCACGCTGGCGTCGATGCGCTCGCGGGAGAACGCGTCGATCTCGAGCCCCTGGATGATCTCGTACGTGCCGTTCGCCGAACGCACGGGGAACGACGAGATCAGGCCCTCGGGCACGCCGTACGAGCCGTCGGAGACCACGGCCGCGGACGTCCAGTCGGTGCCGTTGACCCAGTCGTGGACGTGGTCGATCGCGGCGTTGGCGGCCGAGGCGGCCGAGGAGGCGCCGCGCGCCTCGATGATGGCGGCGCCGCGCTTGGCGACCGTCGGGATGAACGTGTCGCGCAGCCACTCCTGCTCGACCAGTTCGGCCGCGACCTTGCCGCCGACCTCGGCGTGGAACAGGTCGGGGTACTGGGTGGCGGAGTGGTTGCCCCAGATCGTCATCTTCTTGATCTCGGTGACCGGGACCTGCAGCTTCGCGGCCAGCTGCGACAGCGCGCGGTTGTGGTCGAGCCTGGTCATCGCGGTGAAGCGGTCGGCCGGCACGTCGGGCGCGTTCTGCTGGGCGATGAGCGCGTTGGTGTTGGCCGGGTTGCCGACGACCAGCACCCGGATGTCGTCCGCGGCGTGGTCGTTGATGGCCTTGCCCTGCGGGCCGAAGATGCCGCCGTTGGCCCCGAGCAGGTCGCCGCGCTCCATGCCGGCCTTGCGCGGCATGGCGCCGACCAGCAGCGCGACGTTGGCGCCGTCGAACGCCACGTTGGGGTCGTCGGTGATCTCGATGCCGGACAGCAGCGGGAACGCGCAGTCGTCCAGCTCCATCGCGGTGCCCTCGGCCGCCTTCACCGCCGCCGGGATCTCCAGGAGGCTGAGCTTGACCGGAACGTCGGCGCCGAGCAGCTGCCCCGACGCGATGCGGAACAGCAGTGCGTAGCCGATCTGGCCGGCGGCTCCGGTGACGGTCACCTTGACGGGCGCAGTGGCTGACGACGCCATGGCGTTACCCCTATCTCGCTGCACGAATGATTGACTTTCGGGATGTTACCCGCTCGTACTCAGCAGGTTTCCATCGCGGGCACCTTCAGTTCGGCATCGAAATCGACCGTCTTGAAATGGCTGGTCACGAGCTTGTCGATGAAGCCCGTGCGATAGAGGTCGGCGATCAGTGCCTTGACCGCCTTGCACGTCTTCACGTCGCCGTTCCGGATGCCGACGGCGTAGCGCTCGTTGCTGAGCTTCGCGCCGAGGACCTTGAAGCGCGAGTGCTCGCGGGCGGCGAACCCGGCCAGGATCAGGTCGTCGCCCGGCACCGCGTCGACCTGGCCGCTCCTGAGCATGTCCATGCAGGCCGCGTAGTCGGGCGCCGAGACCGCCTCGACCGCCACGCGGTCCTGGACCAGCCCCACCGACGGGCTGTTGGGCGCGCAGATGCGCTTGCCCTTCAGGTCGCCGAGCTCGTCGATGCGCCCGCCCGCGCGCACGAGGACGTCCTGGTGGGCGAGGTAGTACGGGCCGGCGAACACCACGTCGCTCTCGTCGATCGAGTACGTGGCGACGACCAGGTCGACGGCGCCCTCGGTCAGCGCGGCGGCGCGGTCGTAGCCGCTCACGCTGACGAACGTGGTCTCCTTGGCCCCCAGCCCCTCGGCGATGCGCCTGGCGACGTCGACGTCGAAGCCCTCGTACAGGCCGCCGTTGTCCAGCCCGACGCCCGGCAGGTCGCCGCGCACGCCGATCACGACCTTTCCGGTCTGCGCCACCTTGTCGACGACGCTGGCGAACGGGTTCACGGGGTCGTCGCCCGACGGGCCCACGGAGGGCGGGCGCTCGGGGGGCTCGCCGAACGCGAGAGGCAGCCTGCCGTTCAGCGCCAGTGCGAGCACCGTGGCGGCGACCAGCGCGAGCGCGGTGCCGACGGCGGCCCAGACCTTCCCGCGCCGCCGCCTGGGCGCCCCCGCGGGCTCGGTCATCGGGTACGGCGCCCGCTCCGGCTGCGCCGTCGGCCCAGTCTGTCCCGGTGGTCCAGGCGGTCCAGGCGGCCCAGGCGGCCCAGGCGGCGCGGGCTGCTGGGCGGGCTCGGTGACCTGACCCGTCGCGGGCCCGGCCGTCTGGGGAGGCGGCGGCGGGGCCGGCACCACGGAGCCCGTCCGCTGGTCGGTGATCGAGCCGGCCGACACCCTGATGAACGGCGTGGTGTCGTCACCGGCCACCTGCACGCCCCGGGTGAGCACCGCCGTGGACGCGCCCACGGTGGAGGACTGACCGAGCAGCCGCAGCAGGATCTGGTCGGCCGACGGCCGCTCGGCCGGCGACTTGGCCAGCGCCGAGCGTACGACGCTCTGCAGCGGCTCCGGCATCATGCTGACGTCGACCTCGTGGTTGAGGATCTTGTTGAGCACCACCGCGATCGACTTGCCGTCGAACGCGGGCTTGCCGGTCGCCGCGTACGCGATGGTCGCGCCCCAGGAGAAGACGTCGGTGTACGGCCCGACGTCGTCGCCGGCGATCTGTTCGGGGGCCATGTAGGCGGGGGTGCCGATGGCGCGGCTGGTGATCGTACCGGTGGAGTCGATGATCCGGGCGATGCCGAAGTCGACCACGCGCGGCCCGTCGGCGGCGATCAGCACGTTGTCGGGCTTGAAGTCGCGATGCACGATCGAGGCGTGGTGGATGGCGGTGAGCGCGGTGGCGGTGCCGACGGCGAGGCGTTCGAGGACCGTCCCGGTGAGCGGCCCGTCGGCCTCGACGAGGTCACGCAGGGGCAGGCCGTCGATGTATTCGCTGGCGATGTAGGGGGTGTCGCCTTCGAGGTCGGCCTCCATCACCCCGGCGGTGCAGAACGACGCCACCCGCTGCGCAGCTTTCAGCTCCCTCGCGAACCGGGAGCGGGCGATGGTGTCACCGGTGAACTTGACGTGCAGGAGCTTGACCGCGGCGCGCTCGCCCTCGTCGTTGACGCCGAGGTAGACGATGCCCTGACCGCCTTCCCCGATCCGTCCGGACAGCCGGAAGGATCCCAGCTCGGTGGGATCGCCGGCGACCAGCGGCGAGATCTGCGGCATTCGTCATCCCCACGTGTCCTGAACCCCATCGACGCAAACTTTACGACGCCCGGCCGATTCTCACGGATCTGTTAAAGCTTCGTGACGTCACGGCTTCGCCGCATTCATGGGGGTTCCCCGTGATGAGAACACACGAGAGCCCGGCCCGCCGCACGGGGGCCGGGCTCTCGCGCACGCCCGTCAGTAGGGCAGGCTCAGGGAGCTGAAGGACTTGCGCAGGTACGGTGCCTTGAACTTCGGATACGCCACCGTGTTCACGTCGCCGTCGGAGACATACCGCATGTCAGGGTTCTTCTTCAGCCAGTCGAGCCAGGCCTCCGAGCAGAACTGGGCGCAGTCGCCCTTCTTCTCCATGACCTTGATCCGCGGGATCCCGGCCGGGTCGAACGACTTGCTGAACGGTGCCGGCGCCGGCGTGTACCCGGCCAGGAAGGCGCCCTTGTGGCGGTAGGCCTTGCCGCGCAGGCCCCACTCCTTCTTCTTGGGCTGGGCGCCGTACGGCAGGGCGATGGTGACGGGCTTGGTGTACGACAGCGAGTCGATCGTCTTGCCGATCGAGCCGATCTGCTCCTCGACCTGCTCCTGCGTCAGGCTGCGCAGGTTGAGGTGGTCACGGGTGTGGTTGGCGACCTCGAAGCCGTTGTCCTTGAGCCACAGGAGCGCCTGCGCCTGCTCCTCGCGGGTGTGCTTGCCGAACAGGTCGCGCGTCACGAAGAACGTGGCCTTCGGGCGCCAGCCCGGGTACTTCGCGGCCACATCCCGCATGATCGCGACCGCGGTGTCCTTCTGCGGGACGCCCACGGCGTTCAAGGTCAGCTGCGAGGGCGAGGAGTCGTCGAAGGTCAGCACCACGGGGTGCTTGCCCGCCGGGATGTCGATCTTGCCGGTCACCATCTCGGCGGCCGTGATGGGCACGTAGTTCTCCTTGGCCAGCCGCTCCAGGTCGGCCCTGAACTGCTTGGGCGTCCTGTCGTCGGTGGTCTGTGGAGTCGGCACGACTCGATGGAACATGAGCACCGGGATCTGGCCCAGCTCGTTGGCCCTGACCTTGGCGGCGTTGCGTACCTTCGCCTCCTTGGTGGCCTTGAGCTTGGCGGCGGCGTCGGCTTTGGCGTCCACCTTCACAACAGGGGGCGGCTCCGAGCCGCAGCCGGTCATGATCGCGGTCGCCGCGAGCACTCCCACCCCACTCAACAAACCCAGTCGCATCCGAACCCCCCGAGACGCGTACGACTGTGAGCGGCCCGCGATCGGCGGGTCACTGCAGGTAGCGATGCCTGCGAAGGGCTCTTACCCAGTTGATCAACTCAGCCACGCCGCGTAACCGTCAAGAGATCGTCCCGGAACCCGCGCCAGATATGACCTCATTTTCAGCCGCGCACCGCGATATGTTCACGCCACTGCCCGCCAGGCGGCGATAAGCGGTCGTGGGCACCGGGTAGGGATTCCGCTCTGGGGCACGATCCTTGACCGGGTCATGGGACAGTCGGGGTTTGCGGGGCCTGTCCCCCGCTGCGCGGGCGAGGGCACCGACCCGATGCCGCGGCTGGGCGTGCCCGGGGCGGACTTCGCCCGTACCAGGTCGTCACCTGACGCGTATCATTTAGACGAGCATCGAACCATTTCGGAGGTTCCGTATGACCGCCGCCACCCTGGAGAGCAGCACGGCAGCGGCCTGCTGCGCGCCCATCGCCCGCGAGCCCCTGGGCGAAGGCGACGCGGCCGAGCTCGCCGCCCTGCTCAAGGCGGTCGCCGACCCCGTACGCCTGCGGCTGCTGTCGATGATCGGCTCGCACGCGGGCGGTGAGGCGTGCGTGTGCGACCTCACCGACGCCTTCGACCTGACCGCCCCCACCATCAGCCACCACCTGAAGGTCCTGCGCACGGCGGAGCTGATCAGCGGCGAGCGGCGCGGCACCTGGGTCTACTACCGGATCGTTCCTGAGACCGTGGCCAGGCTCGGCGCCCTGTTCGCCCCCCTGGCCGAGCCGGCTCACAGGCCGTAGCCGGCCAGGGCCTTGCTCGCGTACGCGGCGATCGGGGCGGCGACGTGCTCGGCGTCACGGTGCACGCCGCGCAGGGTGTTGGAGGCGAAGGAGCGCTGGAACTCCAGCCCGACGTAGCCGAGCCCGAGATGCGTCGTGGAGATGCCGCCGCTGTGCAGAGGCATGCCCGTCTCGTCCAGGCAGCCGAGGGATCGCAGACAGTTCAGGTGGGGGCGGTAGCCGGTGGCGTAGATGACCGTGTCCACGCGTTCGCGGCTGCCGTCGGCCCATACGACCTGGTCGCCGTCGAGGGCGGTGAACATGGGGCGGCGGTCCATCCGCCCCGCGGCGAGGGCGGCGGCGTAGTCGCCGGTGTCCAGCACCAGGGTGCCGGTGGCGACGCGGGCCAGCCACTGCGGCGGCAAGAAGTCGAAGCCGGTGGTGTCGTGCCAGAAGTGCACGTCCTTGCCGCCGATGAGCTGCGGCATGAACTGGATCGGCTGTCGTGTGGCGAGGGTGACGGTGGCGACCTCGGCCAGCTCGTAGCCGACCTGGACGGCGGAGTTGCCGGCGCCCACCACGATCACGCGTTGCCCGGCGTGGTGCTTGGGATTGCGGTAGTCGGCGACGTGCAGGGCCTGGCCGGCGAAGTCGTCCTGTCCGGGCACGTGGGGGATGCAGGGGTTGCCGAACGAGCCTGAGGCCGCCACGACGCCCATGGTCCGGAGCGTGTCGCCGTTGACGGTGCGCACCAGGAAGCCGGCGCCGTCGGCCTCGACGGAGGCGACCCTTACCCCGGTGCGGATCTCCACGTCCAGGGTGTCGGCGTAGCGCCGGAGGTAGGCGACGACCTCGTCGCGGGTGGGGTAGCCGTCGGGGTCTCCCGGGAAGTCCATGCCCGGCATGGCGCTGTAGCGGGCGGGCGAGAACAGGGTGAGGCTGTCGTAGTAGCCGGCCCAGGAGCCGGTGGGCTGGTCGCCTGCTTCGAGGACGACGGGGGTGATGCCGCGGTCGCGGAGTGCGCGGGCTGCGGCCAGGCCGGACTGTCCGGCGCCGATGACGATCGTGTCCATGCCAGGTCATATCCTCATATCCAGAAAACACAATATGATGCGTCGGGGTGATGCTATGACCATGGATGGGATCGAGCTGAGCTCCGCGGCGCGCGGCTTCCTCAAGGCGATGGCCAGCGAGACGCGCCAGCAGATCATGGGGCTGTTCGCCGGAGGCGTGGAGCTGACCGTCAACGAGGTCGCCGAGCGCATGTCGCTGGCCCAGTCGGCGACCTCGACCCATCTGGCGACCCTGCGCGACGGCGGAGTGCTCGTCTCGCGGCGGGAGTGGAAGACGGTCTACTACCGCGCCGACTCCGCGCGGATCAGCAAGGCGCTGGCCGACCTGCAGGCCACCCTGAACGCGTGCTGCCCGCCGGACGATCTCGTCACCCCCACGGCCCGTACGGGTTGCCGAGGAGGAGAAGGCCGATGACGGCGACGAGCCAGAGCAGCGCGCGCCTGCTCGGCCGTGGCCCGTCGCGCAGCATGGTGACGCCCATGGGGATGAACGCGGCGCAGGGGCCCCCTGTGGCGATGATCGACTGAGGCATCTGGATGCCTTTGAAGGTGCCGCGCGCGAGGAACGACATCAGGCCGAGCGCCAAGCTGGTCGGGCAAGAAGAATGGGAATTCGACGCGCAGCAGCACCCCCGTCAGCAACAGCAGGGGGCCGAAGATCAGCGCCAGGGCGCTCACCCAGTGTCCGGGGAACCGGGATCGTTCCCCCTGGTCGGCGACATCGTCGGCCGGCGCGTCGGCGTCGTTGGCCGCGCCTTTCGCCGGAGCGTCGGCCGGAGCGTCGGCCGGAGCTTTGGCCGGAGCGTCGGCTGGGGAGCGGGCGGGGTCGTTGGTGGCGCGCCGGTCGGCGCCGGCCGTTCTGGTTCGCTTGTTCCGCCCGTCCTGTCCGTCTCCGCGTCCGGCCCGTCGCCGGGGCGCGGGAGCATGGTGGCGGGCGGGGCGGCGCGGGCGCGTCCAGCCGGGGTCGTGCCTTTCGGCCGCCTACGACCGGCGGGTACGACCAGGGTCAGAGGAAATTGATCCGCCCCTGGTCTGATGCCGGAGAAGCCTGCGGCGCGGTACGTTCCTCGCATGAACGGGGCGTGGCAGCGGCTCAGCGCGGGCAAGGCCGCCGATACGGCGCTCGCGGCCGTCGTGGCGTTGCTCATCGGCTACGCGATCGTCGATCCGCCGGGTCCTTCGTCATGGTGGCCCGTTTGGTCGGCCTGGCCGGTCGCGGCCGTGCTCGGCTTCCCGATCGCCCTCCGTCGGCGCCGGCCGCTGCCCATGCTGGGCGTGGCGGCCACGGGGGCCGTGCTGGCCACCGTGGCCGGCGCCGTCGCCGCTGGCGCGATCTGGCTGTCGTTCGTCCCAGGGGTGCTCGTGCTCTACCAGGTGGCCGCCACCACCACGACCGGGCGGTCGGCCGCGAGCCTGGTGGCGTGCGTGTCCGGCGCCACCGCCGCCGTCCTGGTCTTCTACGCGCAGGTCCTGCCCGGCCTGCCGCCCGCCCCTGAGCCCAGCGAGTTGCCGCCGTACTGGTCGGTGGAGATCGGCGCGATCTGTGTGTTCATGGGCGCGGGGTGGGCGGCCGGGGCGGTGGTCCGCTGGAAGCGGGAGACATCGGCCCGCCTCGCCCGCCACCTCGCCGAGGCCGCGGTGGCCGACGAGCGCCGGCGCATCGCTCGCGAGCTGCACGACGTCATCGGCCACAGCATGGGGCTGATCGCCGTCAAGGCCACCGTCGCCAACCACGTCGCCGAGGCCCGTCCGCAGGAGGCGCGCGCCGCGCTGGCGGTCATCGAGCAGACCAGCCAGAGCGCGCTCACCGAGATCCGGCGCATGCTCGGCCTGCTCCGCGCCGACGGCGACCCGCACGACGAGCTCACGCCCGCACCCGGTCTGACCGATCTGCCCGAGCTGGCGAGCCATGCCCGCTCGGCCGGGGTCGACGTCGATCTGGTGGTGCGCGAGGATGCCGCGTCACCTCCGGCGGTGGCGCTGTCGGTCTACCGCATCGTGCAGGAGGCGCTGACGAATGTCATCACCCACGCGGCTCCCACCCGCTGCTCGGTCCGGGTCGACATCGACGGACGCGACGCCGTGATCGAGGTCGTCGACGACGGCCCTCACCCCCGCCGCGAGCCGGCGACGGCCCGCCACGGCGGGCACGGCCTGATCGGCATGCGCGAGCGGGCCGCGATGTACGGCGGCACGCTGACCGCCGGGCCCCGCCCGGAAGGAGGCTTCCGGGTAACCGCCCGCCTGCCCTACGGCAGCCCGACATGAGCCACCCGTCCCACACCAACGACAGCGCGACGCGAGCGAGCAATCGCCACACCGCCGGCAGTCCGACGTGAGCCACGAGGCGCCGCCCGTTCGGGTGCTGCTCGCCGAAGACCAGGTGCTGGTGCGCGACAGCTTCAAGCTGCTCATCGACAGCACGCCCGGGGTGGTGACCGTGGGCGAGGCAGGCACCGGCGCCGACGCCGTGGTGCTGGCCCGCCGGTTGCGTCCCGACGTCGTGCTCATGGACGTGCGCATGCCCGGCATGGACGGCATCGAGGCCACCGGCCACATCTGCGCCCACCCCGACACCGCCGGGGTCCATGTGCTGATCCTCACCACGTTCGACCTCGACGAATACGTGTACGCCGCGCTGCGGGCGGGCGCCAGCGGCTTCCTGCTCAAGAGCGCGACCGCGGCCGAGCTGCTCGCCGCCATCCGCGTCGTCGCGTCCGGCGAAGCGCTGCTCGCGCCCACCGTCACCCGCCGGCTCATCACCGAGTTCCTGCGAAGCCCCGAACGACGTCCGGCGGCACGAGCCCTCGACGGCATCACGCCGCGCGAGGCCGAGGTGCTCACCCTCGTGGGCCGGGGAAAGTCCAACGCCGAGATCGCCGAGCATCTCCACCTCACCGTCGGCACCGTCAAGACCCACATCGGCCGCCTCCTGATGAAACTGCAGGCCCGCGACCGCGCCCAGCTGGTCATCGCCGCCTACGAAGCCGGGCTCGTCACCCGCTGAACCGCTTCGACTTCCCCTCACATGATTAGACGGTCACCTAATTTGACATTCATCTAATCATCCGCCAAGCTGATCCTGCTTAGATGAACTTCTAACCAGGAGACTCCCGGTGTTCACGCTGCTCCGCCGTCCGCGGCCCGCGACGATCACGTTCGACGAGAGGCGCGGCGAGGTGTGCGACGCCCGGTGCCGCGCGGGGGCGCCGGCCGAGCGCGCCCGCACCTCCGCCCTGATGGCCCGCTGAGAGGAAAGGTTCGATCATGAGTGGATGTTGTGGCCCCTCGGCCGTGGAGATCGAGCGGTTCGCGCCGCGCACCGAGCTTCCCGTGGTCGTGATCGGCGCGGGGCCGGTGGGCCTGGCCGCCGCCGCCCACCTGGCCGAACGCGGCCTGGACTTCCTCGTGCTGGAGGCCGGTGAGCAGGCGGGCGCGTCGATCGCGCAATGGGGGCACGTACGGCTGTTCAGCCCGTGGAAGTACGACATCGACGCCGCGGCCCGCCGCCTGCTGGAGGCCACCGGCTGGACCGCGCCCGACCCCGACTGGCTCCCGACCGGTGCCGAGCTCATCTCCGGCTACCTCGCGCCGCTGGCCGGGCTCTTCGGCGACCGGCTGCGTACCGGCGTGCGGGTGACGGCGATCAGCCGCCTCGGTTACGACCGCGTCCGCACGAACGGCCGCGAGGACGTCCCGTTCGTGCTGCGGCTCGACGCCGGCGAGGAGCTCCAGGCCGGCGCCGTCATCGACGCCTCCGGCACCTGGACCGAGCCGAACGTGCTCGGCGCCGCCGGTCTGCCCGCCTATGGCGAGAGCGACGTCGCCGACCTCGTCGACCACGCGCTGCCGGACGTGCTCGGGGCGGACCGCGCGACGTACGAGGGCAGGCACACGCTCGTGGTCGGCGCCGGCCACTCGGCCGCCACCACGCTCATCGCGCTCGCCCGGCTCGACGACGCCCAGATCACCTGGGCCATCAGGGCCGGCTCGGCCACTCGCGCCTACGGCGGCGGAGACGCGGACGCGCTGCCGGCGCGCGGCGCGCTCGGCACCCGCCTGCACGAGCTGGTCACCTCAGGGCGCGTCCGCTTGCTGACCGGCTTCTTCACCCACACGCTGGCAAAGGACGGCGAGCGGGTCCGGGTGGTCAGCCGCGACCCGTCCGGTTTCGAGCAGTCGGTCACGGTCGACCGGATCGTGTCGGCCACGGGCTACCGTCCCGACCACTCGATCGCCTCCGAGCTGCGTCTCGACCTCGACCCGATCCTGGGCTCCACCCGGGCCGTCGCCCCGCTGATCGACCCGAACCGCCACTCCTGCGGCACCGTCCCCGCCCACGGCGTGGACGAGCTGTCGCACCCCGAGCCCGGCTACTACGCGGTCGGCGTCAAGAGCTACGGCCGCGCGCCGACGTTCCTGCTGGCCACCGGCTACGAGCAGGCCCGTTCCGTCGTCGCCGCCCTGGCCGGCGACTGGGAGGCGGCCAGGGACGTGCGGCTGGAGCTGCCGGAGACCGGCGTCTGCTCCTCCAGCCTCGCCGAGGCCCAGGAGCAGCGCGTCGGCCTGGCCACCGGCGTCAGCGGCGGCCTGCTCGCCACCCCGCTCCCCCTGGTCACGGTCTCGTCCGGTGGTGGATGCTGCGGCTGAGCCGTACGTAGGCCGGGGCGCCCGGCCTCACCGAGGACCTCTGCGCCGAAGACGTCGTCGTCGACATGCCCTTCGCCCCACCGGGCGCGCCGCGCCGGATCGCCGGACGCGAGGAGGTCGCCGCGTTCACGGCGGCGGGCAGGAGCGCTCTGCCCGTGCGGTTCGACGAGTTCCGCACCGTCGCCGTCCACCAGACCGCAGACCCGGATGTGATCGTCGCCGAGTATGAGCTGACGGGCACGACCGCGACCGGCCACCGGGCGAGCGCGGCGTTCGCCTTGGTCATCAGGGTCAGAGACGGCCGCGTCGCACACTGGCGCGAATACCAGGACACCGCGGCCATCACGCGAACTCTCACGAACGCGTCCGCATGAGTGGTCAGTCTGTTGGCACGAGCTCGCTGATCAGCTTGTCGATGCGGGCGCGGATCTCGTCGCGGATCTCGCGTACGGCGTCGATGCCCCGCCCCGCGAGGTCGTCGAGTTTCCAGTCCTCGTAGCGCTTGCCGGGGAAGATCGGGCAGGCGTCGCCGCAGCCCATGGTGATGACCACGTCGGAGGCCTCGACCGCGTCGACGGTGAGGATCTTGGGCTGCTGATCGGTGATGTCGATGCCGACCTCGCGCATGGCCTCGACGGCGACCGGGTTGATCCGGCCGGCCGGGGCCGAGCCGGCGGAGCGCACCTCGACGCGGTCCCCGGCGAGGTGGGTGAGCCACCCGGCGGCCATCTGGGAGCGGCCCGCGTTGTGCACGCAGACGAACAGGACACTAGGCATCGACGGTCTCCTTCGCGGTGAACAGGCGCCGCCCGGCCAGGCTCAGATAGACCAGGGCGACCAGGACGGGCACTTCGATGAGCGGGCCGACGACGCCCGCGAGGGCCTGGCCCGAGGTGACGCCGAAGACGCCGACCGCGACCGCGATGGCCAGCTCGAAGTTGTTGCCGGCGGCGGTGAAGGCCAGCGTGGTGGCGCGCTCGTAGCCGAGGCCGATCAGCTTGCCCGCCAGGAACGATCCACCCCACATCACGGCGAAGTAGGCCAGCAGCGGCAGGGCGATGCGGACGACGTCGCCGGGCTGGGAGGTGATCGTGTGTCCCTGCAGGGCGAACAGGATGACGATGGTGAACAGCAGCCCGTAGAGCGCCAGCGGGCCGATCTTCGGCAGGAAGCGGCTTTCGTACCAGTCGCGGCCCTTCGCGCGCTCGCCGAGGCGGCGGGAGAGATAACCGGCGAGCAGCGGGATGCCTAGAAAAATCAGGACGTACTGCGCGATGTCCCAGACGGAGACGTCGAGCGCGGCCTGCTCCAGACCCAGCCAGCCGGGCAGGACCTGCAGGTAGAACCAGCCGAGCGCGCCGAACGCGACCACCTGGAAGATCGAGTTGAGCGCGACCAGGACGGCGGCGGCCTCCCGATCGCCGCACGCCAGGTCGTTCCAGATGAGCACCATGGCGATGCACCGGGCCAGCCCGACGATGATCAGCCCCGTGCGGTATTCCGGCAGGTCGGGCAGGAAGGTCCAGGCCAGCGCGAACATGACGGCCGGGCCGAGCAGCCAGTTGAGCACGAGCGACGAGATCAGCAGGCGGCGGTCGGCGGTGACGGTGTCGAGCCGGTCGTAGCGCACCTTGGCCAGCACCGGATACATCATCAGCAGCAGGCCCAGGGCGATCGGCAGCGAGATCTCACCGATCTTCACCGCTTCCAGCGCCGTGTCCAGGCCGGGGACGAGTCGTCCCAGCAGCAGCCCGGCGGCCATCGCGGCGAGGATCCACACGGGCAGGAAACGGTCGAGCGTGGACAGGGCGCTCATCACGCTGGGCGCGGGCGCGGTGGCCTCAGCAGAATGGGTGGACATGCGGGACGTCTCTTCTCACACGGTGGCGGGCACGGTCAGCAGCGCCGACAACTCGCCCAGGGTCTCGGGGACCAGCCGGTAGTACACCCAGGAGGCGCGGCGCTCGGAGGTGAGCAGGCCGACGTCCTTGAGCACCTTCAGGTGGTGGCTGATGGTCGGCTGGGACAGCTCGAACGCGTCCGTGATGTCGCAGACGCACACCTCGCCGCCCGCCCGGCTCGCCACGATCGACAGGATGCGCAGCCGTACGGGATCTCCCAGGGCCTTGAACACCCGCGCCACGCCCGCCGCCTGCTCGGCGCTGAGCGGTTCGCGGGCGAGCGGCGGGCTGCATTCCAAGATCTCCAACAGTTCCATCGCACCCTCCCCGCATAGACCATCATCTAATTCGATTCCTGTCTATATTGACATAGGTCTATAAGCGCTCGGTACACGGAGGTCAGATGCCGATCGCGGAGCTGCGGCGCTCGATCAGCAGCACGTCCCGCCAGATGCCGTGGTGGCGGCCCACGCGCTCGCGCGTGCCGACGACGCGGAAGCCGAGGGCGCGGTGCAGGGCCAGGCTGGCGGTGTTCTCGGGGAAGATCCCGCTCTGGACGGTCCACACGCCGGCGTCCTCGCTGCCGGCGACGAAAGCCGCCAGCAGCGCCCTGCCGATGCCGTGCGCCTGGCAGCCGGGGTGCACGTAGACGCTGTGCTCGACCACTCCGGCGTACACCGGGCGGGGCGAGACCGCCGAGGCGGCGACCCAGCCGACGACCTCGCCCGTGTCGGTGTCGGCGGCCACGTAGCGCAGGTGCGGCAGCCTGGCCGCGGTGAAGCTTTCCCAGCTCGGCGCGGCGGTCTCGAAACTGGCCTGGCCGGTGTCCAGACCGGCCTGGTAGATGGCCAGCACCTGGGCGGCGTCCGCGGCGCGCATCGCCCGGATCTCCAGCCCGGGGCCGATCGCCGGCGTGGCGGCCCGCACGATCGCCGAGTGCACGCCCGGCACGGCCCGCGCCGGGTCCGAGCGACGCTTGGTCACCTCGTCACGCGCCATGGCCGGCCCCTCTCACTCGCACGTGGGCGCGGCCGGCACGGGCTTGCCCATGACGACGTCGGCCGCGGTCGGGAAACAACGCACGCACGCCTCGTTGATCCGGTAGAGGCTCGCGGTGCCCTGCCGTTCGACCAGCACGAACCGCACCTCGGCGAGGATCTTCAGGTGGTGGGACACCGTCGACTGCCCCACCCCGGAGGCGGCCACCACCTCCCCCACGGTCATGGGCGCACGCCGCCGCGCCAGCAGCGACACGATCTGGATCCGCGTCGCATCCGCCAACGCCTTGAACCAACTCGCGTACTCTTCGGCCTCCGCCCGCGGCAGAGGATCACTGTCACCGTTCATCGTCAATCGACGATAGTCGATAAAGCCTCCGAGGGCCAGACGGGAAAGGTCCGTGAACAGCTACACCGGCCGCGACACGGTGGTGGCTGATCCCTCACTCATCCCGTCTCGCGCTCACCACTCCCGTCGGCCGCCGGACAGCCGGTACATGTCACTGGAGACCGACATGCCGCGGCACAGCGACTGTTCCAGGCCGGCGTCAGTCCTCCTCCTCGATGCGCACCGTGCCCGCGCTTCCGTCGATCGTGATGAGCTGGCCGGTCTTGATCTCGTGGGTGGCGTTGCGTACGCAGATGACGGCCGGGATGCCGTACTCCCTGGCGACGGTGGGGCCGTGGGCCACAGGGGAGCCGGTTTCGGTCACCAGACCCGCCGTCGTCATGAACAGTGGGGTCCAGCCGGGGTCCGTGGTAGGCGCCACGAGGATCTCGCCCGGTTCGATGTGCGCGCCGGACGGGTCGCGGATCACCCGGGCCCTGCCGGTGGCCCGGCCCGCGGCCCCGGCCATCCCGGTCAGCACCCCGTCCTCCACGGGTCCTTGTGGGGCGAGCGCCTCCACGTCGGTCCCGTCGGACAGCAGGGCGCCGGGGACGGTGGGGCGCCGCAACTCCCGCTCGTACGCGGCCCGGCGCGCCGCGACCAGGTCCCGATGGTCGGCTCCGTCGTGTACAGCGGCCCGGGCCTCGAACAGGTCGAGGAACATGATGTCGTCGGCGCGCTCCAGCAGCCCTTGCGCGACCAGGTCGTCCCCTGTCAGCAGCAGTTGCCCGCGTGCCGCCTGCAGCGCCGGCAGCCAGGCGAACTTCCCGATCTCCCGCAGCCCGGTGAGCCGACGCGAGCGGCGCATGAGGAACGCCGCCAGCCGGCCGCGCACCGGTCTGGCGCGCCGCGCCCGCCGCGACAGGGTCTCGACCATCTTCTCCGCCCTGCGCGCCGCCTGCTCGAACCGCCGCTCGGGCGCCTGCTCCGGGTCGTCGACGCGCAGGTAGTTGGCGATCGTGGCGAACAGCGGGGCCGGGTCGTCCGCCCAGCGCGGCATGCCGACGTCGATCTCGGCGGCCGCGCGCATGCCGTACCTGTCGAGGAAGGAGGGCATCCCGATGTCAGGCAGCCGCCCCTCGCGATACCGCGCGGCGAGCTCGTTGGGCGGGGTGGTGAGGAACAGGTCGCGGTGTTCGCGCGCGTTGACCGCGACCCTCCAGAGCGCGAGGTCCATCTCCGTGGTCACGTTGTGCGGCATCCCGCCGAGAACGACGTCGAGCTCCTCGTCGGTGGCGATGCCGTTGAGCAGCACGGACGGCGCCACGCCGACGATCATGCCGGCCATCAGCGGCCACACGATGCCCATCATGTCGACGCCCATGACGGCTTTGTGAGAGTCCTCGATCACCCAGCGGAGCCGTTCGGCCGGCGTGGCGGGTTCGGGCGGCGGCGTGATGGAGCGCCTGATCTCCTCCAGGCCCCGGTAGGCCCTGGCCCGGGCGGCGTCCGGCCAGGCCAGGCTGCGGGCGATGCCGAAGATCGCCGGCCCCGTCAGCCGCAGCGTCATCTTCACGGCACTGCCTACGCGGAACGGCATGCCGCGCCGCGGCGCGAAGCGGGGATCGTCCATCATGCGCTCGACGGCGCCCCGCACCCGCGGCCCGTACACCTCCAGTGACGTCCGCAGCCGCTTGCGCATGGCCTTGTTACGGATGAAATCGGTCAGGTCGAAGTAGAGCCGCCCGCCGATGGACACCAGCCGGGGCATCGGATCCCGCGGATGGGTCGTGGCGCCCGCCGCCTTGAACCACATGCCCCCGCCCGCCTTGAGTAACGACACCCCCATCGGCGTGACCGGCCGCAGCATCCCTTGGATGTGACCGAACTCGAGGTAGAGCCGCGTGTCGCCGGTGTCGGGCGGGGCCGGGAACAGCGTGGTGATCGGCCGGGACTGCAGCAGCCACAGCGTGCCGTCCGCGTCGATGGCCCACTCGATGTCCTGCGGCGAGCCGAAGTGCTTCTGCAGCCGCCGCCCGGCGTCCCGCAGTGCTTCGAGCTGCTCCTTGCCGAGGCACCCGGCACCGTTCGGTACGGCCGGCGTCCGGTGACCGAGGACGTAGTGGTCGGGGACGACGGTGCCGTCGACGATCGCGGTGCCCAGCCCGGGGGCGGCGTCGACGACCATCTCGGTGCGGCAGCCGGTGATCGGGTTGGCGGTGAACAGGACACCGGCGACCACGGGGTCGATCATGCGCTGGACCACCACGGCCATGGCGGCGTCGTCGATGCCCGCGGTGGCGCGGTAGGCCACGGCACGTTCGGTGTGCAGGGAGTCCCAGCACCGGCGGACCGCGTCGACGAGCGGGCCGGCGCCTTCGACGTTGAGGTAGGTGTCCTGCTGGCCGGCGAAGCTGGCGTCGGGCAGGTCCTCGGCGGTGGCGCTGGAACGGACCGCCACGCGCCCGCCGCCGAGCCGCTCGTAGGCGTCGGTCAGCTCCTTGTCCGGAAGCCGGCGCGATTCGTAGGACTCGACGGTCAGGCAGAAGCCGTCCGGTACGCGCTCACCGGCTCTGATCATCTCGCCGAGCCCGGCCGCCTTGCCGCCCACCCGGTCGATCATGGAGGAATCGATCTGCGAGAGCCGGATCAGTGTCATGTCGTCGGGAGAGGTCATCGGGAAGTCGTCCTCCTTCTCCGCGACGCCGAACGTCGCGGGCCGACCAGACTTCCCGGCTCTCCACCAGCACGCCAAAAGGCGGGTAATCAACCGATTGTAGCTCCGGGCGGAGCGACGCGCCATGGACGACAACGCGCCGCCGTTGCCCGGCGAGCAGAAGCGCTGAGAAGCCTCCTTCCGCCAGGCTGACCAATTGGTTAGCATGCTGACCATGCGATCAGCCGAAGATGATCTGACGGCCCGCGCCCGGATCAGGAACGCCGCACTGGAGTTGTTCGGCGCCGAAGGGGTCAGCCGGGTGAGCCTGCGGGCGGTGGCCGCGCGTGCCGGGGTGTCGCACGCTCTGGTGCTCCACCACTTCGCCAGCAAGGAGGGCCTGCGCAAGGCGTGCGACGACTACGTGATGTCGCTCGTACGCGGCGGCTCGGAGGCCGATCTGGACGACACCTCCGGCCTGGCGGCGATGCTGGAGGCCGGCGGCGCGGTGCGCCGCTACCTCGGCCGGGCGTTCCTGGACGGCACGCCTGGGGCGGCGGCGCTGTTCGACGAGATCGTCGAGGCCACCGGCCGCTGGCTGGAGCAGGGCGTACGCGAAGGCTGGGCGCACCCCAGCGAAGACCCCCGCGCCCGCGCCGCGATGTACGTGACCTGGCTGCTGGCGCCGCTGGCCTTCGGTGAGCACCTGTCGCGGGCGCTGGGCGCGGCCGACGTGCACGACATGGAGACGATGCTGCGCTACTCCCGCGCCGGCATCGAGATCTTCACCCACGGGGTGTTCGCCGACGAGCGCGCCCTGCAGGCATGGGACGCGGTGCGGAAAGAACGCGGCTCGTCCCGGCCATGACCTGTCTCAAGACCTTGGAGCCGCTATGAGCACCTCACTCATGGACCTGTTCACCACTCCCGACCGCGACGCCTTCCTCACCCACCTGGCCGAGAACGGCCCCGTCAGTCGCGGGCGCTACGTCGACGGCACCCCCATCTGGCTCGTCACCGGCTACCCGGAGAGCCTGACCGTGCTCACCGATCCGCGTTTCAGCAGCGACCCGGGCAAGCAGTCCGCCATCGACATGAGCGCCGCGACCGCTTTGCCCGAGGACATGGCCCCGTACCTGATGAGCACGCTCGGCGCCTACGACCCACCGGACCACACCCGGCTGCGCCGGCTGGTGTCACGCGAGTTCACCGCCCGCCGGGTGGAAGGACTGCGCCCCCGCATCCGGCAGATCACCGACGAGCTGCTGTCCGGCCTGCCGGAGCAGTTCGACCTCATCGAACGTTTCGCCTACCCGCTGCCGATCCAGGTCATCTGCGAGCTGCTCGGCGTGCCCGAGGCCGACCGGGCCTTCTGGCGCGGGTGGGCCGCCGAGCTGACCGCACCCGATCCGGCCCGGGTCGCGGCCGGAGCCCGCGGGCTGGTCGGCTACATGGCCGACCTGATCGAGCGCAAGCGCGCCCACGGCGGGCAGGACCTGCTGTCGGCCCTCATCCGGGTGCGCGACGACGACGGCGACCGGCTCGCCGACGACGAGCTGATCGCGCTGTCGATCAGCATTCTCATCGCCGGGCACGAGACCACCGTCGGCCTGATCAGCCAGAGCGTGTGGCTGCTGCTCTCCCGCCCGGACCTGCAGGACGTCCTGCGCGCCGAACCGGCCCGCGTGGCGGCCGCGGTGGAGGAGTTCCTGCGCTGCACCGGGCCGGCCGAGATCGCCGTCATGCGCTACACGCTCCAGCCGGTCGAGCTCGCCGGCGTGACGATCCCGGCGGACGAGGCCGTACAGGTGGTGTACGCCGCCGCCAACCGCGACCCCCGCCGGTTCGACGCCCCCGACCTCCTCGACATCCACCGCCCGGACAACGCCCACCTCGGCTTCGGGCACGGCATCCACTACTGCCTCGGCGCCGCCCTGGCCCGTGCCGAGACCCAGATCGCGCTCACCGGCCTGCTCGACCGGTTCGCCGTCCTGGAGCCGGCCGTGCCCGCGGCCGAGATCGGCTGGCGGCCGGGCCTCCAGCGGGCGCTGACCCGCCTGCCCGTACGCACGCTCGCCTCACAGTGAACGACCGCCGGCTGACGGATACTCATGGATTTTGGTAGATCTTTCTACATGGGTCCTGCTAAGGGATATTTCGGACCACGCCGCTGACCTGGCCTTTTACTCTCCCGTGGGCCCCTTGGCCGCCTCTTTAGAGGCACTTGACCTGCGGAAACGGCACGATACCCTCGCCCTACCACAGGCTTCCGGTTCATCCCCATCAGTTCTTAGTCATCACTTTTGTCAGGATCTGTATGGGTTAATCCGGCCTTGTCCGGGAGGGTCCCACACTTCCATGTCGCCAGAGATTCCGAAGTTCATCGACGCGGCCTACGTCCTGTCCTCGTGGCACCAGACCACTGAGGCGCGAATCACCGACGACCAGCCCGGCCACCGGACACCTTACGAGCCGTCCGACGGCCACGGGGGACATGACCGGGGGCCTGGCTCCGACTGGGGTCAGCAACAGGGGCCCGGCCACCAGCGGCCCTTCCACCAAGACGACCCGATCGGCCCGCAGCCAGGCAACGACCACGCGGGCCAACCGGGCGGGTTCTATGACCGGCCGCACACGGACACCGACGGCCGCCACAACTCCCACGGAAAGAACCAGGACTTCCTGGGGAACAGCCAGGGCTTCCAGCAGAACGGCCAGGGCTCTCACGGCAAGGGCCAGGGGCCTCACGGCAAGGGCCAGGACTCGCAGGAGAAACCGACCGGCCCAGCAAACCCCGACCACGACGGCACGGACCAAAAAGGCTCCCACCAGGGCGGCTCGGACCAGCCAGACCACCACACCAGCCCCCACCAGAACGACTCCGACCAGCAGGACCACCAGCAGGGCTCCCACCAGAACGGCTCCGACCAGCAGGACCACCAGCAGGGCTCCCACGAGGAGGGCTCCGACCAGCAAGGCCACCAGGACGGCTCCTCGCACGACGGCACCCAGCACCAGGGCGCCGATCCGTCGCCCACAGCGACCCGTCCCGCCCCCGAGCCGACCCGAACCTCGGACGCGCCGCCGATCACGAGCGAGCCGACGCCGTCGCCCTCGGACACATCGACGGCCATCCCCCAGCCGACCTCCGACACGCCGACCGCGACCGCCACCCCGACAGCCGGCACGCCTTCAACC
>NZ_SMKQ01000114.1 GCF_004348995.1 Nonomuraea terrae | reverse complement strand
GCGTTCAACAGCCTGCGCCTGGAGAAGGGCTACCGGCTCTGGGGCGTGGACATGACGACCGAGCACAACCCGTACGAGGCGGGGCTGGCCTTCGCCGTCAGGCAGGACAAGGACTTCCTCGGCCGCGACGCCCTGTCCGCGGACGTCACCCGCAAGCTGGTGCCGCTGCTGGCCACCGAGGTCGTCATGGGCAAGGAGCCCGTACGTCACAAGGGCCGCACGGTCGGCTACGTCACCAGCGCCGCCTACGGCCACACGATCCACCGCTCCATCGCGTACGCGTGGTTGCCGATCGAGCTCACCGAACCCGGGACGCACGTGGACATCTCCTACTTCGGCCGCCGCGTGCCCGCGGAGGTCGCCGCCGAGCCCCTGTACGACCCCGGGATGGAGAAGATCAGGCGTTGAGCCACCCCGACTTCCTCTGGCGCAACCCCGACCCCGAGCCCGCCTACGACGTGGTCATCGCAGGCGGCGGCGGGCACGGCCTGGCCACCGCCTACTACCTGGCCAGGAACCACGGCATCACGAACGTCGCCGTCCTGGAGAAGGGCTGGCTGGCGGGCGGCAACATGGCGCGCAACACCACGATCATCCGCTCCAACTACCTGTGGGACGAGAGCGCCGCCCTCTACGAGCACTCGCTCGAACTGTGGGAGGGGCTGAGCGAGGAGCTCGACTACGACCTGCGGTTCAGCCAGCGCGGGGTGCTCAACCTGGCGCACAGCCTGAGCGACGTGCGCGAGGGCCGGCGCCGGGTGAACGCCAACCGGCTCAACGGGGTGGACGCCGAGTGGCTGGACGCCGAGGAGGTGAAGAAGTTCTGCCCGGTCATCAACGTCTCCGACCGGGCCCGCCACCCCGTCATGGGCGCCACCCTCCAGCGCCGCGGCGGCATCGCCAAGCACGACCACGTGGCCTGGGCGCTGGCTCGTAAGGCGGACGCGTACGGGATCGACCTGATCCAGGGATGCGAGGTCACCGGATTCGAGATCACGAAAAATCGGGTTACGGCCGTACAGACGTCGCGGGGGCGCATCGCGGCAGGGAAAGTGGCGCTGGCCGCGGCCGGGCACACGTCGGTGCTCGCCGAGCGGGCCGGGGTCCGGCTGCCGCTGCAGTCGCACCCGCTGCAGGCGCTGGTCTCGGAGCTGCTGGAGCCGGTGCTCGACTGCGTGGTCATGTCGAACGCCGTCCACGTGTACGTCAGCCAGGCCCACAAGGGCGAGCTGGTCATGGGGGCGGGCATCGACGCGTACACCTCCTACGGACAGCGGGGCGGCGTGCACGTGATCGAGGCGCAGATGGCGGCGGCGCTGGAGCTGTTCCCGATCTTCAGCCGGGTGCGCGTGCTGCGCACGTGGGCCGGCATCGTGGACGTCTCCCCGGACGCCTCGCCCGTCATCGGCCCCACCCCGGTCGAGGGGCTCTACGTCAACGCCGGCTGGGGCACCGGCGGCTTCAAGGCCACCCCGGGCTCGGGCTGGGTGTACGCCCACACGCTCGCCCATGATCGGCCACATCCGCTGGCGGAGCCGTTCGGGCTGGAGAGGTTCACCACGGGGGCGCTCATCGACGAGCACGGCGCGGCGGCGGTGGCGCACTGATGTTGCTCATCGAGTGCCCGCACTGCGGCCCCCGCGACGAGACCGAGTTCCACTACGGCGGCCAGGCCGGGGTCGCGTACCCGGCCGGGGAGGTCTCCGACGAGGAATGGGCCGCGTACGTCTTCCTGCGCGACAACCCCAAGGGCTGGTTCCGCGAACGCTGGTTCCACGTGCACGGCTGCCGGACCTGGTTCGCGGTCGAGCGGCACACGGTCACCCACGAGATCAGGACCTCATGAGATTCACCTTCGACGGCCGGGAACTGCGCGGCGAGCCCGGCGACACGCTGGCCGCCGCACTGTTGCGCAACGGCGTGCGCGTGGTGGGCCGCAGCGTGGAGCTGGGGCGGCCGCGCGGGATCTTCGCCGCCGGCGCCGACGAGCCGAACGCGCTGGTGCGGGTGGGCGCCGACCCGATGCTCGCGGCCACCACCGTGGAGCTGTACGACGGGCTGGAGGCGTGGAGCCTGCGTGGCAAGGGCAGGCTGGACCTCGACGCCGTGGACGAGCGGCGCTACGACAAGGGCTACCTGCACTGCGACGTGCTGGTCGTCGGCGGTGGGCCCGCCGGGCTGGCCGCCGCGGTCGCGGCCGGGCGCGCCGGGGCGCGGGTGATCCTCGTGGACGAGCAGCCGCGGCTCGGCGGCGACCTGCTGAACAGCCGCGTGCTCCTGGACGGCGCCCCCGCCCTCGACTGGGTGGACGGGCTCGACCTGCCCAGCCGTGTGCTCACCCGGACGACCGCCGTCGGCTACTACGACCACAACTACGTGGTGGCGGTGGAGCGGCGCGAACGCGGCGAACGTCTGTGGCACCTGCGGGCCCGGCGGGTGGTGCTGGCGACCGGGGCGCACGAGCGCTCGCTCGCCTTCCCGGGCAACGACCGGCCCGGCGTGATGCTGGCCTCGGCCGCCCGCGCGTACGCCAACCGGTACGGGGTGCCGCCGGGGCGGCGCGCGGTCGTCCTCGCCTGCGCCGACTCCGGGTACGAGGCTGCCCGGGACCTGGAGGCCGCCGGGGTGGACGTGGCGGCGATCGTCGACCCACGCCAGGAAGGGCTCGTGCCGGGGACACTCGCCGGCCAGGTGGTGACCGGCACGACTGCCGACGCGGAGGGTGTCCTCACGGGCGTGTACGTCGGTGGCGGGCACAGCGTTGGGCACAGCGGCGGGTACGGTGGCGGGCGCGGCGACCAGTACATCGAGGCCGACCTGCTGGCCGTCGCCGGGGGCTGGAACCCGGTGGTGCACCTGTTCAGCCAGTCGCAGGGACGCGTCCGGTTCGACGATGACCTGCAGGCGTTCGTCCCGGACGTCTCCGCCCAGGCCGAACGCTCCGCAGGGGCCTGCCGCGGCCGCTACGGCACCCGCGAGGCCATCGCCGACGGTTACGCCGCCGGCACGGAAGCCGCCGCCCTCGCCCTCGGCCGCACACCGGACCACGAGGCCACCGCTCCTGAGACGGCGCCTGCGACGGCGGACGGGTGGCGGGTGCCCGAGTGCGATGAGCGGGCGCCGCGGGCGCCTGCGGTGTTGTGGCAGGTGGAGGGGCGCTCCGGTGAGCCGGCGTTCGCTGACCTGCATCGGGACGTGACCGTGGAGGATCTGGCCAGGGCTGCGGGCACCGGGATGCGGTCGGTGGAGCACGTCAAGCGCTACACCACCGCCGGCACCGGCGCCGACCAGGGCAAGACCTCGGGCGCGGTGGTCGTCGGCGTCATGTCCGCCCTCCTCGGAGCCGCACCCGGGCAGGTCGGCACGACCACGTTCCGGCCGCCGTACACGCCGGTGTCGTTCGCCACCCTGGCCGGGCGCGACCGCGGTGCGCTGTCCGACCCCGTCAGGACCACCGCGATGCACGACGTCCACGTGGCCAGGGGAGCGGTCTTCGAGAATGTCGGCCAGTGGAAACGCCCCCGCTACTTCCCCGTGGACGGCGAGCCGATGGAGGCCGCCGTGCCGCGCGAGTGCCGCGCGGCCCGCACCGCCGTGGCCGCCATGGACGCCTCCACCCTCGGCAAGATCGACCTCCGGGGCGCGGACGCCGGGGAGTTCCTGGACCGGATCTACACGAACACGTTCTCCACGCTCGCCGTCGGCGCCTGCCGCTACGGGGTGATGTGCCGGGCGGACGGCATGGTGTTCGACGACGGCACCACGACCAGGCTCGCCGAGGACCACTTCCTCATGACCACGACCACGGGCAACGCCGCCGCGGTGCTGGACTGGCTGGAGGAGTGGCGGCAGACGGAGTGGCCGGAGCTGGACGTGTCGTTCACGTCGGTGACCGACCACTGGGCGACCGTCGCCGTCGTCGGCCCCCGCGCCCGCCAGGTGATCGCGGTGGTCGCACCGGACGCGCTCGGCCTGGCGTTCATGCGGTACACCGAAGCCGACGTGCTGGGCGTGCCCGGCCGGGTGTTCCGGATCAGCTTCTCCGGCGAGCTGGCCTACGAGGTCAACGTGCCGTGGGCGTACGGCAGGGCGCTGTGGGAGGCGGTGCTGGACCTCGGTGCGGTGCCGTACGGGACGGAGACCATGCACGTGCTGCGGGCCGAGAAGGGGTTCGCGATCGTCGGCCAGGAGACCGACGGCACGGTCACCCCGCAGGACCTCGGCATGGCGTGGATCGTCTCCCCGCGCAAGCCCGACTTCGTCGGCAAGCGCTCGCACGCCCGCCCCGACACCGCCCGGCCCGGCCGCAAGCGCCTGGTGGGCCTGCTGCCCGACGACCCGGCGGCCCTCGTGGAGGAGGGCGCCCAGCTCGTCGCCGGCCTCCGGGAGGGCGTGGTGCCGATGCTGGGCCACGTGACCTCCAGTTACGCCGGCGCCGCGCTCGGCCGGACGTTCGCGCTGGCCCTGGCCAAGGGCGTGGCGCCGGGCGACCGGCTGAGGGCGGTCTCCGGGGCGGTCGTGCACGGCGTCACCGTGGTGGACCCCGTCTTCTACGACAAGGACAACGCCCGCCGCGACGGCGACCCGCTGGAGGGCTCGCCCGCGCCGTACGCGGGCGAGGTGCGCGCGGAGAGCCCGGCCGCGGCCTGCGCAGCCCGATTCGCGGCGGCGAGCGGGCCGGCCGTGCGGCTGCGGGAGGTGGCGTTCGAGCCGATGTGGGAGGTCCGCGGCGCGGACCCGGGCGCGGGGCTCAGACTGGGGCCGTCGTGGTGGCTCGTATCCGGAAATATCACCCCACAGCCCGGTTGGGTGGACGTCTCCGGCCAGCGGACGATCCTGGAGCTCGCCGGCCCGGCGGCCGAGGACGTCCTGATCACCGGCTGCCCCATCGACCTGCACCCGTCGGCCTTCCCCGGCCACGCCCAGACCCTGCTGGGCAAGACCTCGGTCATTCTGGAGCGCCGGGATCCCGAGACCTGTCGCCTCTACGTCAGATCATCGTTCGCGCGCTACCTGGCGGAATGGCTGCTCGACGCCCTGGACGCGTTATGAGGCCATATAAGGGCATTACCTAGACTTTAAGGGTTGTTGACCTGAGTCTGGGGAGCGAACGTGCGGGTGCGGGCGTACATGGCCGGTCTGGCCACAGCGGCGATGCTGACCGGCTGCGGCGGCCTCGAGGCGCAGTCCGGCGGCGGGGAGCCCGCCGCCAAGCCCGACTCGGCCGCGATCGCCGACGCCCGCGAGAAACTGGCCGGCCTCGACGTCAAGGGCCGCGCCCCGAAGACCGGCTTCGACCGCGACGAGTTCGGCCCCGCCTGGGCCGACGTCGACCGCAACGGCTGCGACACCCGCAACGACATCCTCAAGCGCGACCTGGAGGACGAGACCTTCAGGTCCGGCACCCACGACTGCATCGTGCTCACCGGCGTCCTGCACGACCCGTACAGCGGCAAGACCATCGAGTTCGAGCGCGGCCAGGACACCAGCAGCGAGGTGCAGATCGACCACCTGGTGCCGCTGTCGGACGCCTGGCAGAAGGGCGCGCAGCAGTGGTCGGACGCCAAGCGCAAGGAGTTCGCCAACGACCCGCTCAACCTCCTGGCGGTGGACGGTCCGCTCAACGGCCAGAAGAGCGACTCCGACGCCGCCACCTGGCTGCCGCCCCGCAGGTCGTACCGGTGCGCGTACATCGTCCGCCAGATCGACGTGAAGGCCAAGTACGACGTCTGGGTCACCTCGGCGGAGAAGGCCGCCATGGACGGAATCCTCGACGACTGCTGACACCCGTCTGTACGGGCGGTGCGGATCTCCGTACGATCCGGGCGTGACCAGACGCATCCTGGCGATCACGGCGCTCGTCGTGCTCGCACCCCTGCTGACGACCACCCCCGCGCAGGCCAGGGCGACCGACCTCGTCGTCCTCAACTGGAACGTCCACGGCGAGAGCGCCGACATGAACGCCATCGCCGGCCAGATCCGCGCCAGCGGCGCCAACATCGTGACCGTCCAGGAGATCCACCGCAGGCCCGACGCCGACCAGGTCAGGCAGCTGGCCGACGCGCTCGGCTGGGACATCACCGCCAACGCCCACTTCGGCGCCGGCGACAACCCCGGCCCCTGCGACGACCCGCAGCCCGGCCAGGCCGGCAACGCCGTCCTGTCCAGCTTCCGCATCGTCGAACGGGTGACGATCCGGCTCACCGACTTCGCGACCTGCCCCGTCAACCGGTCGATGGCCGGCGCCAAGCTCGACCTCGGCGGCGGCTCGTCGGTCACCGTCTTCACCACCCACCTGTCGCCCGGCCTGTCGGCGACCTCGGTGGCCCGCCGTGAGGCCCAGGCCGACAAGGTGCGGACGTACCTCGGCACCCGCACCGGCGTGATCCTCACCGGCGACTTCAACGCCCCGCCCACCGACGCGCTGTCGCGCCGGTTCGTCAGCGCCGGCTGGCTCGACACCGGCGCCCGGTACGCCGACGAGCCCACCCTCGGCGACGCCCGCATCGACTACGTCTACACGCGCGGCATCACGGTCACGGGCGGCGACGTCCTTTCGACCACGCTGTCCGACCACCGCCCGATCGTCATGCGCATGACCCGCTGACGCGGAACGACGCCGGCCCACGGGCCGGCGTCGCCTTCACCGGGGATCAGTCGTCGTCGTCCCGGTCGTCGTCCCGGTCGTCGTCATCGTGGTCGTCGTCATCGTGGTCGTCGTCCCGGTCGTCGTCGCCGTTCTGGCCCACCCGGTCCGTCTCATGTTTGACGATCTTGCCGGAGGTCGCGTCCACGTCGATCTCGTGCCGTTCCTGCCCCTTGGTCAGCTCGATCTCCCACACGTCGGGCCGGCTGCCCTTGAGGTCGAAGTCGAGCTCGCTGACCCAGGCGCCCTGCACCTTCCCGTGCGCGATCTGCATGGCCTGCTCCGCCGAGACCTTCGGCGCGGGGGCGGCGGTGAAGGTCTCCACCGAGGGGGAGGCGGCCGTGGCGGTGGCGTACGCGGCGCCGCCGCCCGAGGCCAGCGCGACGAACCCGGCGCCGGCGATGATGATCTTCTTCGTGATCTGCATGTCTCCACGAAACCGCGAAGCCGGGTAACCGCGCGCTAAGCGACGGTTAACGCCGCCTCCTAGGGCGCCGCGCCCAGCAGCACCTCGACGCGGGCCCCACCGCCCGCGGGCGTGGAGACGGTCAGCCCGCCGCCCGAGGACTCCGCGGTACGCCGGGCGATGTCCAGCCCGAGCCCCGTCGAGTCGCCGCCGCTGATGCCCCGCTCCAGCAGCGCCGGCTCGAACCCGGGCCCCGCGTCGCTCACGGTCAGCAGGGCCCCGGAGGGCCGCGGCTCCAGCCGTACGGACATGGAGGCACCTTCCGGCGTGTGCGCGAAGACGTTGCCGAGCAGCGCGTCGACGCACGCGGCCAGCTCCTCGCCGCCCACCGCGACCGGCAGCGGGCCGGCCGGCAGGCTGATCGCCACCTCACGTCCCTGGTCCTCGGCCAGCACCGACCAGAACCGTACGCGCTCGCGCACCACCGCCGCCGCGTCGCACGTGCCGCGCCCGGCGGACCGGCGGCGGGCCTCGGTGATCACCGCGCTCACGGCGCGCTCCAGAGCGTCCACCCTGGCCTGGATGCGCCCCGCCTCCTCGGGGTCGCGCAGCGACTCGGCGTCCAGCCGCAGCCCGGTCAGCGGCGTGCGCAGGCGGTGGGACAGGTCCGCCACGGACTCACGCTCGGCCGCCAGCAGCTCGTCGATGCGGCCGGCCAGGTGGTTGAGCGCCATCGCCACCGAACGCACCTCGGGCGGGCCGCCGGGCTCCGCGCGGGCGGTCAGGTCACCTCCGGCGAGCCGGTGCGAGACCCGCGCCAGCCCGTCCACCGGCCTGGTCACGGCCAGCGCCAGCCGGTCCGCCAGGACGATGCCCAGCACGACCAGAGCGAGCCCCAGCACGAGCAGTGCCAGCCACGCCTCCCGCACGCCCCTCATCAGCTCGTCGTCGGGCACGAACACCCTGATCACGGCCGTGCCGCCCGGGGACTGCGCCGAGACGAGCACCTCCCTGCCCCCGTCGGCCTCCGCCGTGACGCTGCGCCCGGTCGCGGCCAGCCGCACCGCGTCGGAACGGCCGGCGGGCCTGCCCACCGTGCCGCCGCCGGGCAGGAACACCGTCACCGGGCGGGCCACCTGCTCCACGGCCAGCGCCAGGTCGGGAGTGCCGACCGCCACCGCGACGGACTCGGCCGCGGCGGTGGCCCGGCTCATCGCGCCGTTCTCGGCCACGGCGCGGATCAGCAGCGCCATCGGCACCAGCAGCGCGATCAGCACGAGCGACGTCGTCGCCGCGACCAGCAGCGCCAGCCACCGCCTCACGACGGCTCGACCAGCTTGACACCCACACCGCGTACGGTGTGCAGGTAACGGGGCCGCGCGGCCGTCTCGCCGAGCTTCCTGCGCAGCCACGACAGGTGGACGTCCACCGTCTTGTCGGCGCCGCCGTACGGCAGCTGCCACACCTCCGTCAGCAGCTCCCGCTTGGTGACGACCTCGCCGGGCCGCGCGGCCAGGTAGTGCAGCACGTCGAACTCGCGCGGCGTCAGATCCAGGGCCGCGCCGTCGAGCGTGGCCGTACGCGCCCGCGGGTCCACCCGCAGCGCCCCGACCGCCAGCGGCTCCGGCGCCGCCTCGCCCGCCCGCCGCAGCACGGCCCGTACGCGCGCGTCGAGCTGGGCCGCGCTGAACGGCTTGACCACATAGTCGTCGGCCCCCGCGTCCAGCACCGGCACCATCTCGGCGTCCCCGTCGCGGGCGGTCGCCACGATGACCGGCACCCGGCTCACCGCCCGCAACATCCGCAGCAGCTCCGCCCCGTCCAGGTCCGGCAGCCCCAGGTCGAGCACCACCAGGTCGGGACGGTCGCGTACGGCCAGGCGCAGCCCGTCCATCGCCGTCGGAGACGAGGAGACGGCATGGCCGAGCTCCCGCAGCCCGCGGCTGAGCGCCGTACGGATCGCCACGTCGTCCTCGATGAGCAGGATGTCAGCCATATACAGAAACTAGACGTTCGCGGACGGTGACCAGGTCTCTCTTAGCGTCGCCTTAACCTCGCCTTAGCCGTCGATGGGGGAAGCTTGGGCGCGATGAAACGACTCGTGCTGGCCTGGGCCGTCACCGCCGTCGCCGCCACCGGCGCCGCGCTGGCGGTGCTCGGTCTGCTCGGCACCGGCCTCACCGGCAGCTCCAGCCACGTGCTCAGCCGGGACGAGGTCCGCGCGGCGCTGTCCACGGCCACCGCCCGGGCCGTCGCCGCCTCGACCGCCGAGCCGTCCTCGACGTCCCCGGGCAAGCTGATCCGCAGCCCCGGCGGCACGGTGATCGCCTCGTGCGACGGCGACCTGGTCACGCTGCGGTCGTGGAGCCCGGCCCAGGACCACTCGGTCGACGGCGTCGAGCCGGGGCCGGCCGCCGAGGCCCAGGTCGAGTTCGAGCCGGACGACGGCGACGACATCGAGCTGACGATCACCTGCGTGGCGGGGCAGCCCGTCGCCCGCGTCCACTGACGCTCACGACGCCTCCGCGCCCAGCGCCGCCTTCGTCAACTCGGCCTGTCGGCGGATCTGCCCCATGACGATGGGGTTGACCCCCTTGGCCGCGAACGTGGCCACCATCCGGTCCAGCACCGCGTTCGCCCGGCCGAGGTCGCCCTGCCGCGCCTCGGCCCTGGCCAGGCGGCGCATCACCAGGTTGAGGGTGATGTTGTCGACGCCCGCCCCGCGCACGACGTGGGTCAGGTGCTCGATGCCCTGCTTCGGGTCGGGCGGCCGCACGCGCAGCCCCTCGCCCGGCACCAGGTCCTTGAACTCACGCTCGGCGTTCAGCCCCTTGACCAGGCGGGCGTAGACGGCCAGCGGGTGCGCGCCGTAGCGGCCGATGACCTCGTCCAGCGCCCGGTTGCCCGAGCTCAGCGCGGGCGAGTCGGAGCCGAGGAGCGAGAACAGCTGGCCCTGCTCCTCGCCCAGCATCAGCTCGGCCACCCGGTGGTCGTCGGGCTCCGCCGGCCGGCGCACCCTCACCAGCAGCGCGGGGGAGACGACGAGCGAGCCGTCGGCGGCGACGTACCGGGCGCGCACGTGGTACTCGCCGGGCTGCTGGAAGTAGTGGCCGTCGCGCCCGTGCCCGATGTACGCGCTGCGGTACATCGCCGGGTTGCCGTCGTCCAGCCTGACCTGCGGCGTGGCGTCCACGCACTGGCGCAGCATGGGCCGGTAGAGCACCGTGCCACCGTCGGGACGGGTGATCGACACCTGCGTGAAGCCGCTGTCGGGGTGCAGGTGGCCGTGCGTGCCGCGCGGCTCGCTCGCGTGCGACAGCTTGAGCTCGACCACCACCGGCTCGCCCAGCGCGTACGACTCCTTGGCGCGCAGCTCCAGCCGCAGCCCCGAGTGGTCCTCGACCGGCTGCTCGAACGGCTCGGCCTCGGCCGCCCCGACGCCGAACGCGTGCGCCCCCATGGCCACGTCGCGGTAGAAGGCGTGCCGCAGGTGCACCAGCTCGGAGTCGGTGAACCGGAAGGGGAAGGCCGCCCAGTAGGCCGGCTCGCCGCCCGGCTGGTAGGTGTAGGTGTAGTTCATCCACGACAGGTCGCCGAAGCCGCCCTCGGGGCCGAGCGGCCTGGGCGGGGTCGCCAGGTGCTTCTCCCACGAGTGCAGCAGGTTGAACGCGTGGCCGACCTCGTGCACGTACGTGCGTAACTGGGCCCTGCGCGCCTCCGGCGTCGTGCCCTGGACGGCGTCGTGGAAGACGGCGGCGCCCTGCCGCTGGTGGGCGTCCTGGTAGTCGAACATGATGCCGCGCAGGCCGCGCGCGTGTTTGCCAGCCACCAGCAGCCACACCCGCCAGGCCGGGGCGTCGCCGTACGCGCTGAAGTGCCGGGTCATCGCGTGGTGCAGCTCGGCGTCGTCCCACACCAGGTCGGTGCCCGACCCGTCCACCGGGACCACGCCGGGCTCGGCCAGGCGCAGCTCGATGCCCGCCTCCGCGTACGCGGCGGGCACCGTCAGCTCCCTCGGCGGCGAGCCCGCGGGTCCCGGCAGCGAGCCGGTGTGGTACGACACGAACGGCACCGCCCCCACCACGGAGTCCTGCTCCAGCAGCACGCTGCGGAAGTGCGGGGAGGCGAAGGCCACCTCGTACGCGCGCCCGCCCACCGTGGCGCTCCCGCTCCCGCCGGCGATGACGACGCCCACGTCGCGCGTCTCGGTGTCGAACGTGAACCGCCCGGCTCCCTCGATCCGCGTCTCCCCGCCCTCGGACCGTACGGCGGGCGCGTCCACCACGAAGGAACCGGCGTAGGACGTGGTCGCCCCCGACACGGTGAACAGGTCGCCGCTCACCCGCCCGGTGGGCCTGGCGCCGTCGACGTCGACGCGGAGCTCCAGCCGCGAGTCGCCGTCCTGACCCTGGTACAACCCGCTGATCATGGGAGCCCCCTGGAAGATCGGGTGAGGGTTACATCCCGGTAGGCTTCCCTCGCGCGCGGGAGCTGTCAACGACTCCCGCGGACTTCCAGCGCCCCGAGCAGCTCCTCCGACGCCCGGGTGATCGCCTCGACCGCCCGGTCGAACGCCTCGGCGTTGTGCGCCGCAGGCGCGCGGAACCCCGAGATCTTCCGTACGTACTGCAGGGCCGCCGCGCGCACGTCGTCCTCGGTCACGCTCTCCGTGTACGGCGGGCGGAGGGTCTTGATGCTTCTACACATGACTCAACCGTAATAGCCGATGCGCTGACTGATTTCCCTCGCGCCCTTGACCAGCAGCTCGCCCACCTCCGGCAGCCGCTCGGGCGTCAGCCGGTAGGAGGGCCCCGAGGCGCTGACCGCGGCCACCACCGAGCCGTCCGCCCCGCGGATCGGCGCGGCCACCGCGTTGAGGCCGACCTCCAGCTCCTCCACGGCGTAGGCCCAGCCGCGCTCCCTGATCTCGTCGAGCCCCAGCTCGCCGACCGAGGTGACGGTGTGCGGTGTGTAGCGTTCCAGCTCCGTGGGGGGCCGTAGCGCGCCGAAGGCGAGCAGCACCTTGCCGCTGGAGGTGGCGTGGGAGGGAGTGCGCTGGCCGACCCAGTTGTGGCCGCTGATCGCGGCGGGGCCGCGCACCTGGCTGACGTTGACCGGGTCGCCGTTGCGCGGCACCGCGATGTTGACCGTCTCGCCGACCCCCTCCGCCAGGCGCAGGCACACCGGCAGGCTCTCGCGCGACAGGTCGAGCTGCGCCGTGACGGCCCCGGCCAGGCGGACGAGGCCGAACCCGAGCCGGTAGCGCCCCCGGTCGCCGGTCTGCTCGACCAGGCCGCCCTGCTCCAGCGAAGCCAGCAGCCGGAACGCCGTGGACTTGTGCACGTCGAGCTCCGCCGCGAGGTCCGTCACCCGGGTGGGCCCGTCCCGAGCCAGGAGCTCCAGGATCGCGAGGGCACGATCGACCGATTGAACCGTCGTGCTGTTGCCCATGGCGCAACACGATACCGGGTGCTCCAACCCCGGGCCGAGGTCAGCCCCCGCCGGTCACCGGCCCGAGCTCGTTGCCGAAGTCGGCGGCGATCTTACGCATGCTCTCGGCCAGGTCGTCGCGGTCGAGCGCGTCGATCCGTTCGGCCGGCCCCGAGACCGACAGCGCCGCCACCACCCGGTCGCCGTCCCAGACCGGCACGGCGAGGCAGTGCACGCCGAGCTCCTCCTCGCCCAGGTCCAAGGCGTAGCCGCGGCCTCTGACGGCCTGCAGCTCGGTCAGCATCGCGGGCCGGTCGACGATCGTGTTGGGCGTGCGGCGCGGCATGCCGGTGCGCTCGAACACCGCGACCGCCTCCGCCGGGGGCCGCCCGGCGAGCAGCGCCTTGCCCACGGCCGTGCTGTGCGGCAGCACCCGCCTGCCCACCTCGGCGAACATCCGCAGCCGGCGCGGCGACGGCACCTGCGCCACGTACACGACGA
This sequence comes from Nonomuraea terrae, assembly GCF_004348995.1. Classification (GTDB taxonomy): domain Bacteria; phylum Actinomycetota; class Actinomycetes; order Streptosporangiales; family Streptosporangiaceae; genus Nonomuraea; species Nonomuraea terrae. Next base: position 14,767 of record NZ_SMKQ01000114.1, on the reverse strand, counting down.
AGTCGCCTTCGAGCACTGCCAGGTTCGCCGTCTCACCGGACAGCTCGACCAGCTTGCTCAGGTACGGCCGCGCCCACACACCGACCATGCCCCCGGCGACCCCGCCCAGCCGGACGAGCCCTCCGCCCAGCGCGTAACGCCGGTCGGACTCCTGGCGCACGTAACCCCGCACGAGCAGCGTCTGCAGCAGCCGGTGGATGGTGCCGTACGGCAGACCGGTCCTGGCGGCGATCTCCGACAGCCCCGCCTCGCCTCCGTGCTCGGCCAGCGCCTCCAGCACGTCGAGCGCCCGCTCGACCGACTGGACGCTCACAGGGCGGCCCCGCGCAGTGAGGCGTCCAGCACCTCCGCCGTGTGGGCCACCCTGATGTCCGCGCCGGCCCGCCGCATGGCCGCGGCGATCTGCATGGTGCACCCCGGGTTCGCGGAGACGAGCAGCTGCGCGCCCGTCGACTCGACCGCCTTGGCCTTGCGGTCGCCGAGGTCCCGCGCGGCCTCCGGCTGCAGCAGGTTGTACGTGCCCGCCGAGCCGCAGCAGATGGCCGACTCGGGGATCTCGCGCAGCTCCAGCTCCGGGATGCCGCTCAGCAGCTGGCGCGGCTGCGAGCGCACGCCCTGCGCGTGGGCGAGGTGGCAGGCGTCGTGGTAGGCGACGGTGCGCGGCAGCGGGTGCCGCGTGGCCACCGGGCCCAGCTCGGCCAGGAACTCCGACAGGTCCATCACCCGGAACCCGGGGTCGTACCCGAGCAGCGTCGCGTACTCCTTCATCGACGAGCCGCAGCCGGCCGCGTTGACCACCACGGTGTCCACCCCGGCCTTCTCGAACGTCCTGACCGTCCTGCGCGCCAGCCGCTTGGCCTGCGCCTCCAGCCCGGAGTGCACGCTGAGCGCCCCGCAGCAGCCCTGCCCCGGCGGGATGACGACGTCGCAGCCCTCCATCGCCAGCACTCGCGCCGTGGCGGCGTTCACCTGCGGGAAGAACTCCCGCTGCACGCAGCCCAGGAGCATCCCGACCACGGCCCGGCGCTCGCCCCTGGCCCTCACCACGCGCGGCAGCCGCTGGCGCCGCTCCACGCGCGGCGCGAGCCCGGCCATCGCGCCGAGACTCGGGTTCACCCTGGCCAGGAACGGCGCCATCCGACCGGTCAGCCCCAGCGTCGGCCGCAGCAGGCGCAGCCGGCGCGGGTAGGGGAACAGGTTGAAGACGATCCCGCGCACGGCCCGCTCCTGCGGCGGGCGCTCATGCTCACGTTCGACCTCGACGCGGGTCTGCTCGATCAGCCGGTCGTACTGCACCCCGGACGGGCACGCGGTCACGCACGCCATGCAGCCCAGGCAGGCGTCGAAGTGGCCGGCCATCTCGGGCGTCATGGGCGTGCCCTCGACGTGCTGGCTCATCAGGTGGATCCGCCCGCGCGGCGAGTCCATCTCCTCGCCCCACAACACGTACGTCGGACAGGTCGGCAGGCAGAACCCGCAGTGCACGCAGTCGTTGATGAGCTTCGGATCCATTTCAGATGCCTCCCACGAACCGTCCGGGGGACATCCTGCGCCCGGGATCGAACCGCTCCTTGACCCGCCGCATCAGCGCGAGCCCGCTGATCTGCCCCCATCTGTCGACCCCACTGTCCGGCGTGGCGAGCACGACGACCCGCCCTCCGGCGTCCTCCACCGTCTTGCGCAGCGCGGACACGGCCAGCTGACCGTCCGTCGCGAGCAGCAGCCGCCCCGCGACGGGAGAGCCGCGCAGCGCCGTCCCGGCGCCGGCCGCCGCGTCGAGCACGGCCCCCGTGGCCGTCGGCGGGAACCGCACCTCGGCCAGCACCTCGCCGGACGGGACGCGCCCCCACCACGACGGCGGCTGACCGATCACCTCGCCCCCGCCCACGACGTCGCGCAGCGCCCGCGCCCTGGCCTCGGCCGCCGTGCCCTCCACCAGCGCGGCCAGGACGAGCGGGCCGTCCGGATCCGGCCGGTCCACCTCGACCGCGCTCGGCTCGGCCTGTGACGCCGCGAGCGCCAGGGCGATCGCCGGCACCTCGTCCAGGGCCGGCTCGGCGACCACCCAGCGGCGCTCGGCCGGCAGCGGATGCAGGCGGAACACCGCCTCCGCGATGACGCCGAGCGAGCCGTACGAGCCGGCGAAGAGCTTGCCCAGGTCGTAGCCGGCGACGTTCTTGACCACCTTGCCGCCGGAGCGGGCGACCGTGCCGTCGGCGAGCACGACGGTGATGCCGATGAGCAGGTCGCGGGCGGTGCCGAAGCGGAACGCGCGCGGCCCCGGCAGCCCGGCGGCCAGTGTGCCGCCCACCGTCGAGCCCGCGCCGGACGGCACGTCGAGCGCCAGCTCCTGCCCCTTGCCCGCCAGCTCCGCCGCCAGGGCGTCCATCGTCGCCCCGGCCTGGACGCGCACCACGAGGTCGCCCGCCGCGTGCTCCAGCACGGCGTTCATGCAGCACATGTCGAGCAGCACGTCGCAACGTTCGGGCGGCGCGCCCCAGTGCAGCTTCGTGCCGCCGCCCACGGGCACCACCGCGAGGTCCTGCTCCGCGCAGGCCCGCAGCAGGGCCGCGATCTCCTCGACGCTCTCCGGCAACGCGACCCAGCGCGGGAGCACGCCGCCCACCGCGTCGTCGGGGCCCGCCTGCCTGACCGTCACGCCGATCCCTGTCAGGGTCATCAGAACTGCTCCGCCTTCCCCGACTCGACCAGCGGATGCACGCCCTTGCGCACGCCCGGCACCTCGCCGCACAACCGCGGCGTCGGGAACACCTTGCCCGGGTTCGACAGCCCGCGGGGGTCGAACGCGCACCGTACGAGCTGCATGGTGTCGAGGTCGTCCACGCCGAACATCTTCGGCATGTAGCGCGACTTGTCGACGCCCACGCCGTGTTCGCCGGTGATGGAGCCGCCGTGCTCGATGCACAGGTCGAGGATCGCGCCCGAGACCACCTCGGCCCGCTCGCCCGCCCCCGGCTCCGCGTCGTCGAACAGCACCAGCGGATGCAGGTTGCCGTCGCCGGCGTGGAAGACGTTGGCCACCCGGATGCCGTGCTCCGCCGACAGCCGGTCGATGGCCGCCAGCACCGCGGGCAGCGACGTGCGCGGCACCACGCCGTCCTGCACGATGTACGCCGGACTGATGCGCCCGACGGCGGCGAACGCCGACTTGCGGCCCTTCCAGATCGCCGCCCGCTCGGCCGGCCCCGCCGCCACCCGCAGCTCGAACGCCGCCGAGCAGATCTCCTCCAGCCGGGTGAACTGCCGCTCGACCTCGGCGGCCGGGCCGTCCAGCTCCACGACCAGCACCGCCCCGGCGCCCGCCGGATAACCGCAGGCCACCGCGGCCTCGGCCGCCTCGATGCTGAGCGCGTCCATCATCTCGATCGCGGCCGGCACGATGCCCGCGCCGATGATCGCCGAGACGGCCTCCCCGCCCTGCTCGAGGCTCTCGAACGCGGCCAGCACCGTGGTCACGGCCTCCGGCGCGCGGCTCAGCCGTACGGTGATCTTGGTGGCGATGCCGAGCGTGCCCTCCGAGCCGATGAACGCCCCCAGCAGGTCGTAGCCCGGGTCCATGCGGTCGAGCGTGACCAGGTCGCCGTCCGGGGTGACGATCTCGCAGGCCTCGACGTGGTTGACGGTGAAGCCGTACTTCAGGCAGTGGGCGCCGCCGGAGTTCTCCGCGACGTTGCCGCCGATCGAGCAGACCTGCTGGCTGGAGGGGTCGGGCGCGTAGTAGTAGCCCTGGTCGCGGACGGCCTCGGTGATGGCCAGGTTGGTCACTCCCGGCTCGACGACCGCCCGGCGGTTGTCCAGGTCGATGTCCAGGATGCGGCGCATCTTCGCGGTCACGATGAGCACGCCGTCCTCGCGGGGGAGCGCGCCCCCCGACAGGCCCGTGCCCGAACCCCTGGCCACGAACGGCACGCCGAAGTCGTTGCAGAGGCGCACCACGCGGGCGACCTGCTCGGCGGTCTCGGGCAGCACGACCACGCCCGGGGTCGCCCGGTGGTAGGTGAGGCCGTCGCACTCGTAGGTGCGCAGGCGTACGGGATCGGTGATCACCAAATCTTCGGGCAGCAAGGAGTGCAGCGCCGCGGTCAGCTCTTCCATCACCGATCCCCCCTCTCTTCTATTTTTCACCTTTTGTCATGGCATTCGAGCATAGGCCGGGAGAGTTAGGAATTCGGCGAAGTCGTCGTCCAGCGCCACTTCCTTGAACAGCTGCGTCGCCTGGTCGAACAACTTCTCGTCGTATCCCGGCTCCTGCGCGATCTTGGCCAGCTCCTCGCCGATGATCCGCTCGACGATCTCCTTCGTCACCTGCTCACCGGTGTCGGCGAGGGTGACGTCGTTGTGGATCCACTGCCAGACCTGCGAGCGCGAGATCTCGGCGGTGGCGGCGTCCTCCATCAGGTTGTGGATGGCCGCCGCGCCCTGCCCGCCCATCCACGAGGCCAGGTAGCGCAGGCCGACGTCGACGTTGCTCCGCAGGCCCGCCTCGGTGATGCCGCCCGGCGTCTCGGAGACCGCCAGCAGCTCGGCGGTGGTCACGCTGACGTCCTCGCGCAGCCGGTCGAGCTGGTGGGGCCGCGACCCGAGCACGCCGTCGAACACCTCGCGGCAGATCGGCACGAGGTCGGGGTGGGCCACCCACGACCCGTCGAACCCGTCGCCCGACTCGCGCGTCTTGTCGGCCCGCACCTTCTCCAGCGCGACCTCGTTCACCTCGGGGTTCTTGCGCGAGGGGATGAACGCCGCCATCCCGCCGATGGCGTGCGCGCCCCGCTTGTGACACGTGCGCACGAGCAGCTCGGTGTAGGCGCGCATGAACGGCGCCGTCATCGTGACCGTGTTCCGCTCCGGCAGCAGGAACTCGCGGCCCCGCGTGCGGAACTTCTTGATCACGCTGAAGAGGTAGTCCCAGCGGCCCGCGTTGAGCCCCGCCGAGTGGTCGCGCAGCTCGTAGAGGATCTCCTCCATCTCGAACGCCGCCGGGTAGGTCTCGATGAGCACGGTCGCCCTGATGGTGCCGTGCGGGATGCCGAGCAGCTCCTGCGCCCGGGTGAACACGTCGTTCCAGAGCCGCGCCTCCAGGTGCGACTCGATCTTGGGCAGGTAGAAGTACGGGCCCTTGCCCTTGTCGATCTGCCGCTGGGCGCAGTGGAAGAAGTAGAGCGCGAAGTCGAACAGCGACCCCGACACCGGCAGCCCGTCGACGAGGGCGTGCTTCTCGTCCAGATGCCACCCGCGCGGGCGCACCACGATGGTGGCCAGCTCCTCGTCGGGCTTGAGCGTGTACGCCTTGCCGCCGGACTCGAAGTCGATCGTGCGGTCGAGCGCGTCGCGCAGGTTGAGGTGGCCGGCCACGCAGTTCTCCCACAGCGGGGACAGGGCGTCCTCGAAGTCGGCCAGCCACACCTTCGCGCCGGAGTTGAGCGCGTTGATGGTCATCTTCTTGTCGGTCGGGCCGGTGATCTCGACGCGCCGGTCCTCCAGCCCGGGCGCCGGGGGAGCGACCTGCCAGTCGCTCTCCCTGATCTGCTTGGTCTCCGGCAGGAAGTCGAGCATGGCGCCCGCCGACAGCTCCGTCTGGCGCGCCTGGCGGGCCTCCAGCAGCTCAAGCCGCCTGGGGCCGAACTCCCGCTGGAGAGTCGCCACGAAATCGAGCGCCTCCGGCGTGAGGATCTCGTCGAACCGATCGAGCATCGGGCCGGTGATCTCCATAGGACCTCTTTTCCACGATATGGAAAACGACTTCTGGATTGTGGAAGTGAAGTTACTCTCCCGCCTATATCGGGTCAAAGGCGGGGTCCCTCCGGGGAGTCGTCGGGGTCATCCCCGATGTGGCGGGCGCCATGCCGGGAGAGGATTCACCGCATGAAGAAGGTGATCGTTGCGGGCGGACTTCTGCTCTCCGCCGTCCTGCTGACCGGATGCGGCCTCGAGAGCGTCACCGGCCCGAGCAACCAGGACACGGTGTCGTACGAGGTGAAGGAGAAGGTCGGCGAGCTGCGGCTGAAGAGCGGCGCCGGCGACGCGGAGATCACCGAGACCGACGGCGACACCGTACGCGTGGTCGAGCACCTGCGCTGGCGCGGCGACGCCAAGCCCGAGACCGAGCACAAGGTCGAGGGCGAGGCGCTGGTCGTCACCTATGACTGCCCGTCCAGCTGGGGCACCTGTGGCGTCGACTACGAGATCCAGGTGCCCAAGGGTCTGACGGCCGACCTGACCACCGGTTCCGGCAACCTCACTCTCAGGGGCCTGACCGGGGAGCTGAAGCTGCTCGTGGGATCGGGGGACGTGGACGCCGCCGACCTGGCGGGCAAGAGCCTGTCCGCCGAGTCGGGGGCGGGCGACATCGAGCTCACGTACGCCTCCGCCCCCGACGCCGTCGAGTTGACGGCCGGGAGCGGGGACATCCGGCTGACCGTTCCCGACGGGGCCTACGACCTGAAGAGCGAGGTGGGCTCCGGCGAGACCGACGTCACGGTCAAGACCGACACGTCGTCGCCGCGCAAGATCTCGTTGCAGACGGGATCGGGCGACGTCACGGTGTCACCTGCGTAACGGGATAACCAGGTGATTGCGCTCGGGGATGTCTGCCACCATCGTGGGAAGACATCGAGGTGTCCAGACGTTTCCTCATAGAGATGACACGAATGCGCGAATACACCCTGCTCGACGAGATCGAGACCGGCGACATGGACCTCGAGGAGCGCCAGGCGCTGCGCCGCGTAGCAGGCCTGTCCACCGAGCTTGAAGACGTCTCCGAGGTCGAATACCGGCAGCTGCGGCTCGAGCGGGTCGTCCTCGTCGGCGTCTGGACCTCCGGCACGGCCGAGGACGCCGACAACTCCCTGCTCGAGCTGAAGCTCCTGGCGGAGACGGCCGGGTCGCAGGTGCTCGACGGGCTCATCCAGCGGCGCCAGAAGCCCGACCCGGCCACGTACATCGGCTCCGGCAAGGCGCTGGAGCTGCGTGACATCGTCGAGTCCAGCGGCGCCGACACCGTGATCTGCGACGGCGAGCTGGCCCCCGGCCAGCTCCGCCAGCTTGAAGAGATCGTCAAGGTCAAGGTCATCGACCGTACGGCGCTGATCCTCGACATCTTCGCCCAGCACGCCAAGAGCCGCGAGGGCAAGGCCCAGGTCGAGCTGGCGCAGCTGCAGTACCTGCTGCCGCGCCTGCGTGGCTGGGGCGGCAACCTGTCGCGGCAGGTCGGCGGACGCGCCGCGGGCGGCGTCGGCATCGGCGGGCGCGGCCCCGGTGAGACCAAGATCGAGCTCGACCGGCGCCGCATCCGCGAGCGCATGGCCAAGCTGCGCCGCCAGATCGGCGGCATGTCCACCGCGCGTGACACCAAGCGCCACGCGCGCCAGCGGCGCGAGGTCCCTGCCGTGGCCATCGCCGGTTACACCAACGCCGGCAAGTCCTCGCTGCTCAACCGCGTCACCGGCGCCGGCGTGCTGGTGGAGGACGCGCTGTTCGCCACCCTCGACCCGACCGTGCGCCGGGCGCGCACGCCCGAAGGCCGGCTGTTCACGATCGCCGACACCGTCGGGTTCGTCCGTCACCTGCCCCACCAGCTCATCGAGGCGTTCCGCTCGACGCTGGAGGAGGTCGCCGACGCCGACCTGATCCTGCACGTGGTCGACGGCTCCCACCCCGATCCCGAGGGGCAGCTCGCGGCGGTCCGCGAGGTGTTCGCCGACATCGAGGGCGCGTCCGACGTGCAGGAGATCGTGGTGATCAACAAGGCCGACGCTGCCGACCCCGAGGTGCTCGACCGCATCGCGCGGCGCGAGCGCGACAGCATCGTGGTCTCGGCCCGCACGGGCAAGGGCATCCCCGAGCTGATGGAGCTCATCGAGGAGCGGCTGCCGCGTCTCGACCACGAGGTCCACCTGCTGGTGCCGTACGAGCGGGGCGACCTGATCTCGCGGGCCCACAAGGAGGGCGAGGTGCTCTCGGTCGACCACGTGGGCGAGGGCACGATCCTGCACGCGCGCGTGCTGCCCAGCCTGTCGCAGGAGCTGGTGCGGGTCGGCAAGCCGGTGGAGCGCGTTTCCTAGGCCGTACTTCGAGGTGGGTGCCGCTGCGGCGGCACTCACCCGTATGGTGCGCCAGATCTCGCCGCAAAGCGTGCAGAGTTGCGCAAAAGCGGCAGTGGTTTCGGCACCCGGGGATTGCTAAGATTGGCCAGACCCAACGTTGGTCTGGCTTTTAAGTTCGGGTTCTGGGTTTCGGTGATGGCCGCGCGTCCTGAAGTCGTCAGCGGGGTCCCTGGGGCATAGACAGTGCCGCGTGACGGCTGGGAGCAGTGGTCTTTCTTTCGAATAACCCTGTACAGCGGCCCGAGATGTGAAATAACGTAACTGAACTGAAATCGCCGGATCATGACTCCGGCGATACGGTCACCGCACAACCTGATGCGGATGAGAGCAGGAGACCCCCCATGTCGTCCGGACCCGGAGCGGACTCAGTGGGCGCGGCACAGGCCGTGCGCTGGGCTCGGCGCCCGTGCGGGGGAGCATGCTGGGTGGTGATGCGGTGACCGTTCGGCTCCTGACCAACATCGGCCGCCTCTGGACCGGCAACGAGGTCCTCAGCAACGCCGCCATCCTCGTGCACAACGACCGCATCGCGTGGGTCGGGCGCGCTCCCGACCTGCCGCAGAGCGTTCCGGGCGTCGTCGACGACATCGTCGACGTCGACCACGTCGAAAACCTCGGCGGGGCCCTGGTCACGCCCGGTCTCATCGACGCCCACACCCACCCCGTCTACGCCGGCAACCGCTACGCCGAGCTGGCCATCCGCACCGGCGGCTCCACGTCCGCCTCGATCACCGCGGCGGGCGGCGGCGTGGGCTCCACGGTCACCGTGACCCGCGGCACCGACCCCTGGACGCTGTGCAACGGCGTGCGCGAGCGGCTGCGCGGCTGGCTGCTCAGCGGCACCACCACCGTCGAGGCCAAGACCGGCTACCACCTCACCCGCGACGGCGAGCTCGCCGACGTGCGGCTCCTGCGCGAGCTGGAGAAGGAGCCGATGATGCCGCGGGTGCACGTCACGTTCCTGGCCGCCCACGTGGTGCCGCCCGAATACTTCGGCAGGCAGCGCGAATACGTCGAGGCCGTGGGCGCCTGGTGCGCCGACGCGGCCGCGGCGGGCGCCGACAGCGTCGACGTCTACTGCGACGAGGGCCACTTCACCACCGAGGAATCCCGCTGGGTCCTCGCCTCCGGCCGCAACGTCGGCCTGCTGCCGCGCATCCACGCCGGCCAGTACAGCCGGCGCGGCGCCGTCCAGCTGGCCGCCGAGCTCGGCTGCGCCTCCGCGGACGGCCTGCACCACATGTCCGACGAGGACATCGCCATCATGTCTCGCTACGGCGTGCCCGCCGTCGTCTGCCCGGCCACGGCCCTGCAGCGCGGCCACCTGCCGCCGGTCCGCCAGATGATCAAGCATGGCGTGCAGATCGCGCTCGGTAGCGACCACAACCCCGGCTTCTGCGGCATCACCTCGATGTCCCTGGTGATCGCCATGGCGGTGTCGGCGTTCGGGATGAGCGTCAACGACGCGCTGCGCGCGGCCACCCTCGGCGGCGCCACCGTCCTGGGCGCGCCCGACCGCGGCGTGCTGACGCCGGGGCGGCTCGCCGACATCGTGCAGTGGGACGCCGACCACGAGGGCGCCTTCGCCTGGTCCTTCGGCCTCAAGCCCCGCCGCGTCTGGCGCGGCGGCACCCCCGTCCAGTAACGCCCGCTCCGCCACCCAGCGCGGCGCCGTTCCCCCCATGCAACCGTTGACCAGGAGAGCCACCCACCGGCACGTCTCCGCGGTGCGCGAAGCCGCGGGCCTCGTCGAAGCACGCAGCCGATCATCGGACTTCACGCAGCCCAGCGGTAGGAAGCCGCGGCCCCGCTGCCGCGCGGCATCCGCTACACCCTGGCGAGCGCGTCGAGGCCGCCGCCGACAAGCAGTTGACCAAGACCATCAACCGCGACGGCCGCGTCGACCTCCTTTGCGTCAACCTCTGCCGACATCGCGACCATGCCGAGTGTCGAGTCTCGGGAGCCGGCTGGGCAGGGACGTCGCCGCCCGCGGCTCGGCCTGGTCACAGGCGTTCGAGGAACGCGAGGACCTGGTCGCTTCGACGGTAGCGGCCTGGAGGAGCTTCCTGGGGAGTGGTGAGGGCGAGGGCCTTCTCCTTGATGCTCATGTCAGCGTGAAGGCAGGCGTCGGTGGAGCGGATGCCGGCGTGGCCGAGCCAGAGGCCGCTCACAGAGGTGTCCTACTGTCACCGCCCCTACGGCACGCCGTGCGTGCACGAGCATGCGTGCAGCCGGTGCCGGTTCAGCGCGTCCCGACCACCCCGCATCGAGGGGATGACCTGCAACGCCGAAGCCCGCCTGATCGAAGATCCTTGGCGCGTGCCTCCGTCGGGATGATGAGGTGGCACGGTGACCAACCATGATGAGGCGGCTGTCCGACCGTTGACACTGGCTTGGGTGAGCCGGCACCCGGAGGTCGGCGAACGGATCGTCAGAACCGAGGCGCTTGGACCGGAGCAGGAACACCCGTGAGCGGACCCAGCGCTCAACATCCTTAGCGCGGTTCTAGTCGGTGGTGGTCTGGCCGGCGGAATCGCGGGCGAGGGCGACGATCTGCTCCAGAGCCGCCGCATGCCGTTGGAAGGCCAGCCGTCCCTGCGGGGTGAGCTGTACGTACGTCCGCCGCGCCCGCTTGTCCTGGTCCTTGCGGACGATGACATATCCGGCGGCGGCCAGCGCGGAGATCTGCTTGGACAGCGCTGAGTCGCTGGTGCCGACCGAGTCTCTGAGAAAGCCGAAGTCCACCCACTCGGCCGGTGCCAGCAGCGCCACGACCGACAGACGGGCCGGGACGTGCAGGAACTCGTCGAACAGCGGATCCATCAGGCGGCCCCGCCGCCCTGTCGGACGATCGACTTCATGATGGAGCGGTTCACGGGCGTGGCCGCGACGTACGCCACGGCCACCACGATCGCGCCGGCGGCGGCCTGTGACAGCAGCCCGTGAGGCGGCAGGTCGAACAGCGCGAAGGCGGCGATCCGGCCGATGGTGAAGGCCACCATGATGCAGGCCAGCAGCCCGCCGTGGAAAAGGGCCTCCTGGCTGGTGACCTTCCGGCAGACCGAGGCCCGGTGCTCGTAGACGATCCCCACGCCCGCGTACAGGACCATCCCGACCGCCAGGAAGGCGAAGTTCCAGGGGCGAGGGAGGTCGATGGCCGCGAAGGCGATGAAGAGGCCGAGCGCGGAGATGACCACGCGCGGAAGCGCGAAGCTCTGGCGGACGATCTGCTCCCGGGTTCTGTCCTGGAGACGGTGGATGTCGTCGAGCGAAGTCCGGGCGTCTTGCTGGTTCATGGGACCAACCTCCAGAGCCGACTACTACTTTCCTTTGAGGAAAGTACCATCTATTTTCCCTACGGAAAGTGGTCGGCGCGCAAGGCTGGGCCGGCGGGGCGGTTGAACACGGACGACTGGGTGAGGGCCGCGCTTCGCTGGGGGGACGCTGTTGGCGAATTGGGTTTCGTGCCCTGGGGTGCCGTTAGTCGACATGTCACGGGCCGCATATGGGCATGGAACGTCCGCCGCTTGGTATGGATGAGTCCATTCACCAGCTCAGCAACTTCGGACGTCCGGCCGGAACCGTCAGCCGGTCCTGCAGCATCCGCACGCCCAGCGGGACCAGGGCCACGCAGAGCAGGCCGGTGACCAGCACGTCGGGGATGGAGGAGCCCTTCAGCACGCCCATCCACGTGCCTCCTGCCAGCAGCAACATCGCGGCGCGGGCGGTGCCGAAGATGCCTGAGCGCCAGGCGGCGACGGCCAGGAGGAGCGAGCCCGCGTACTGGCCGACCGAGGCCCAGACCGGTACTCGCCACGGTCCGTAGGAGATATCGACGTATTCCTTCATGATCGCGTTCGTCGCCTGGTCCAGTCCGAGGACCTCGGTGAGCTGGAAGGCGGTCTGGTCGGCACCGGCGAAGTACAGGCGGGCGAAGAGCCCGGCGACCAGCAGGGTGGCGCCCCAGAAGGCGAGGCCGCCGCCAACCCGCTGAGCCAGGGCGACGAAAGCGGGGAAGAGCACCAGCGCCCCCAGCGCGAAGATCGCGTAGGCGAGGGTGAGCAGGGCGGGATCCGAGGCGTAGGCGAAGAGCTGGCCGTAGGCGGCGAACGGCTGCGCCTCGGCCCAGGCCTGCTGCTGAGGGGTGAGAGCGGTGATCGTGCTCAGTCAGGTAGCGCAGCAGGTATCCGGCGCACAGGACGACCGGGCCCAGGACGAGCGTCGCGCCACCGATCCACCGTCCAGGAAAGTAGGTGTTCACGACGGTGAGCTTGTCAGTGGGTGCCGGGTGACTCATCTGCCGATCGTCACCCGGCACCCCCTACGAAAGTTAACGCGGCTAACGGCACCCCGGCCTACGCAGCGAGCGCTGCGAGTGTGAGGTCCTCGTCGGGGCGAGGGGTACGTCCATCAGCCACGCGTCGATCCGCGTAAGGTTGATCGCTGCGGCGGTGAGCAGATGCTGGAGATGGGTCTTGGCGGTCCCACGGTAGCGGGACCGCCGCAGGCCGAAGCCTTTGACGCCTTGGGCGATGGTGCCCTCGATGCCTTGCCTGTGGGCGTAGCGTTGCTGCCATTCGTCGGTGCTCTGCCTGACCCGCGCGCGTTGCAAGGCTTCGTGCTCTTCCCGTGGGCGCAGGGTGATGCGCCGGCCTTTGGCCCCGCGGGTGCACAGGTCGCGGCTGGGACAGTCCTTGCAGTCACGCATCGAAAAGCGCAGCCGGATGACCGGAGTTCCGCCCTGGTCGACCTCGTTGACCCAGGGCAAGCTGGTGGCCCCGGCGGGACAGGTCATGACGCGGTTGTCCCAGTCGATGGTGAAGTCACTGACGGCAAAGCCGTTGCCCTCGGCGCTCTGCCAGGCGTTATCGGGCATCATCGGTCCCAGCAGCTCGATGCCGCGGCGATCTGCTCGTGCGAGGTTGTGGGCGCTCATGTAGCCCCGGTCAGCCAGGTGCACCGCCGGCGTCAGTTCACGCGTGGCCAGTGCCTCGTGGACTTGTTCGGTGGCTTCGTAGTCGCTGCCGGGCGATGAGGCGGTGATCACGTTGGTGATCAGATGTGGAGCGTCGGTGTCGCACGTCTCGGTGAGGTGCACCTTGTAGCCGTCCCAGTGGGAGTCGCGCTTGGTTCCGGTTCGGGCGTCGCCGTCGTAGGGCGGTATCTGGCGGATCGTGCCTGGCGGCTGCTCGTCAGGGGCCCGCCAGCGCAGGTGATCGTCGATGGTGACGTACTGCTGGATCCACACGTGGCGTAAGTTCTGCACCGCGGCGATGTCGCGCAGCCATGCAGGTGCGCTCTCCGAGTAGACCGCGCGCAGCACACCGTACCCATCAGCTCCGATCTCGTGGCCGAGCTGGATGCGCTCGGCCTTGTTCTTCGGCAGCCGAAAGTCCTCGATGCGCGCCTCGTACCGGTCGAACCATCCGGGTTCGGCCTGGGTCAGCAGCCAATCCGGCGCTGCCGCGGCCAACGCGTTAAGAGCGGCTCGTGTTGTTTCGTGCACCTGCTCCAGCCGGTTCATCGTGCGCGTGGCCATGAGCACGTGAGTGGAGTCGGTGCGCTGTCGGCCGCCGGCTCGTAGCAGCCCGGCGGTGTCGGCACGCTCCAGGATCGTGTCGAACAGGCCCTGTTCAAGCGATCCCGTGATCAGGCGATCACGGAACTCGCTGAGCACCGAGTAGTCAAAGCCGGCGTCGGTCAGCTCCAACCCGAGTGCGTACTTCCAGTCGATGCGCGCGCGCACGGCCTCGGCCGCCTGCCGGTCGGATAATCCCTCTCCGAACTGCAGGATCGACACCAACGCCAGACGGGCAGGGGACAGTGCCGGGCGACCGCGGGTGGAGAAGGCTGCCGCGAAGTCCGCGTCCTCAAATAGGACGCCCAGCGCATCCCGTACTCGAATCGCCAGGCTGCCTTTCGGGAAGGCCGCCCGGGCCACCGCCAGAGTGGCGGCCGGGATCTGGTCTGAACCAGTCGAACGCAGCGACACCCACGACTCCATCCGTGAGCAGGAACAACGATAGCGGCCCCATGATCGCGGATGTGATCATGGGGCCGCTGCTTTTTGATGTACTTCGCCAACGGTGTCGCTGGGGGAGGGCGGGGCCGGTCGCGCGGCCAGACTGCTTGCCTAACGTGGCTTAACGGCCTTCAGGCGTCTGGCCGGCTAGTTTGCTTGACTACCCAGACAAGCCAAGGGTCGTGCGCGCTGGTCGCTACCTTCGCCGGTCCGGCGTGGGTGGCGGCACCTGACCGCTTGGATGTCCACGTGCCGGCGCCGATCGCCCATCCACGGGCCGAGGTCTGATCAGCTGGCGCCACTTGCGGGGCCGCTGGTGGACCATTCGTCATCCACAGACTCCGGCCTGCCTGTGTTCCTCATCCACAGAATGCGGTTCGGGTCCAAAGCGGCGGTGCCCTGCGCCATACGGTCGCTGGCGTGCGAACCCCCGATCCAGCGGCAGAGCGAGCAATAGCCGAGTCCCGGCTACGCTCCATCAACGCCTCTACCCGCCGCCCGCGCCGTCGCGTGGGCCGACCGGCGTGGGGGACGGCCGAGCGAGCCACCTCCCGGGGAAACCACAACCCATCCCGCGAAAGCGCCCGCCCATCGCGCGGAAGCACCCCCACAACCCCCGACG
>NZ_SMKQ01000113.1 GCF_004348995.1 Nonomuraea terrae | reverse complement strand
GTCTGCACGGCCGTCGCCGCCCCCGCCCCGGACCGCACATAGCAGCGGCCCGGCGTGGACTTGGAGATGTGCGCCGCGTCGGGCTGGTCGATGACGTCGGCCGACTCGGCGGGCTCGGTCACCCGCAGCGCGATCCGCAACGACGTGTTGGCCTGGATGTCGGCCGTCACCACGCCCGCGGGCCGCTGGGTCGCCAGGATCAGGTGGATGCCCAGGGAACGCCCCCGGCGGGCGATGTCCACCAGGCCCGCGACGAAGTCCGGCAGCTCGGACACCAGCGCGGCGAACTCGTCGATGACCAGCACCAGCCGCGGCATGCCCGGCCCGGTGTAGTCCTCGATGTCCTTGGCCCCGGCCGACAGCAGCAGCCGTTCGCGGCGGCGCAGCTCGGCCGCCAGGGAGTCGAGGGCCCGCTGCGTCAGGTGTCCGTCGAGGTCGGTGACCATGCCGACGGTGTGCGGCAGGCGTACGCACTCCTTGAAGGCCGCGCCGCCCTTGTAGTCGATCAGCACGAACGTGAGCTGGTCGGGCCGGTTCGCCACGGCCAGCGCGCAGATCAGCGTCTGCAGCAGCTCCGACTTGCCCGCGCCGGTGGTGCCGGCGACCAGGCCGTGCGGGCCGTCCAGCCTGAGGTCCACCGAGAACGGGCCGTCCGGGCCGATGCCGATCAGCGCCTCGGTGGTGCCCCGGTCCCGCCACCGGGCGGCGAGGTCGCGGGCGGAGGGGACGGGCATGCCCAGCAGGTCGAGCAGGCGTGCCGCGTCGGGGAGGTTCCCGCCGGGGTCGTCCCTGCTCACGTCACGGATCGGGGCCAGCGCCCTGGCCAGGCGGTCGCACCAGCCGGCCGAGACCAGGTCGCCGAGGACCGGGCCGATGACGTCGAGCCCGCCGCCGCGCAGGCGTACCATGCCGTCGGAGCCGCAGTCGGCCACCGTCTGGCACTCCTCGGGCAGCAGCCGCTGGTCCTCGTCGAGGGCCAGGGTGTAGACGCCGCAACGCGGCCCCTGGCGCAGCACCTGCGGCATGTTGGGCAGGCCGCGCAGCACCTGGGCGCCGTCGAGGATCACCAGCACGTCGTAGGGGCGCACGTCGTACGCGGAGAACGCGGGCTTCTCGGGCCCGCCGAGGTCGTCCCACCCGGTGGGGATCTTGGCCGTGTCGGGCAGCGAGGTGTTGCGGCGCTCGTCGATGAGGGCGGCCAGCTCGGAGACGCGGCGGGCGGCCGAGTCGGGGTCGGCGCCCACCAGCGCCACGCAGTCCTCGCCGCCGCGTGGCGCGCAGTGCGGCAGCCAGCGCACCCAGCCCCACCGCCGCTCCCCGTCGGGGTGCGCGGACACCACGACGATGGCCAGGTCGCGCGGGCTGTGCAGGGTGGCGGCCTGGGCGATCAGCCAGCTCGCCAGGCCGGCCGCGGCCTCGCGCGGCCCCGTGACGCCGGCCACGCCGAGCTGGCGCATGGGCAGCGCCACCGGCACGGAACGGCAGATCGGCGGCTGGATCGGCCCGCCCTGCTCCTCCGACAGCTCCAGGTTGGCGGGCAGGTCGGCGAGCCCGACCCGCAGCCGCAGCGCGTCGGAGTCGTGGACCCTGCGCTCCCACAGCCGCCGGCGCGGCCCGGTGGCCGTGAGCAGCACCTGCGCCGGGTCGGGTGCGTCGGAGCGGCGGGCCGCCTCGTCGGCGACCCGGGCGCGCTCCACGGCCTCGTCGTACTCCTCCAGCTTCACGGCGTGCTCCTTGAGCGCCTGCCGGTGCTTCTTCTTGCCGTGGCGACGGTCGCTCCACCACTGGCCGATCATGATGACCGGCGTCATGAAGGCGACGAGCAGGTAGTACCACTGCTGCAGGGCGATCGCCAGTGTCAGTCCGAGCACGGCCGGCAGGCACGCGGCCAGCAGCTGCAGCCGCATCCCTTCGTTCCTGGTCGGCTCCTTCGGCCGGACGAACCTGCGCTGGGGCTCGGGCCGGCGCAGCCGGGGCGGCCGGTTGTAGGCCACGCCGCCCTCGCCGTGCGGCGCCAGGTGGGCGTCCTTCGGCTCGATCGAGGTCAGCACGAACACCGACGACCCGCAGGTCAGCACGGCCTGGTCGGGCCATTCGGCGGGCTCGTCGAGCGGCTTGCCGTCGAGCTCTGGCACGTCGTCCTGGCCGGTGGCCAGCTCGGCGGCCTCGCGCTCGGCGGTCCTGGCGGTCAGCTCGGCGACCTCCTCGGCCCACCGCCCCTTGAGCCTGAGCTTGGGGGCCTCTCCGGGCCGCCGCCAGGCCCGCTCCACCGTGATCGACTCCGGCGTCACGCGTACGATGACCGCCTCGGGGGCCAGGGCGGGGTCGTCGATCGCCATCGCGCACATCGGGTCGGAGCCGATGACGTGCACGCCCAGCCCGAGCCGGTGCACCGCCCCGGCGGCCGGGCCGCCCACCACGCGCACCTCGGCGACCCCGCCGGGCTCCTCGACGACGGTGGCGCGGGCCAGGCGGGCGTCCAGCGTGACCTTGTCGCCGTCGCGCAGCACGGCGGCGGCGGGGGCGCGCGGGTCGAGCGGGCGGCCGTCGCGCCAGAGCGCCGGCGGCCCGTCGGGCCTGCGCGGACGCGGCACCCGGGCGCCTGCGGCCCGATCGCCGTCCCGGTCATGGCTCCCTGACAGCCCGTACGGCGCCCTGGCCCTGGGCAGCCGGACCACGGTGGCCAGCGGCCCGGCGGCGCCGGAGGCGTCGCCGAGCGCCTCGCTCACCCGCTCCACCGTCACGCCGTCGTCACCGTCGATCACGACGTCACGATCGCCCTGCCCGCCGAGCACGGTGAGCATGATCCGCATGGTGCCGTCCCCTCGGTCGACTCGGGCCGCCCAAAGTAGCGCCGAGAACGGCGCCGGGTGCGCCGGTTGACGGCAACGGCATGGGTCGTGTGAGAAAAGGGGCAGATGTTATTCAAGAGGCGTTGCCCGGAAAAGTTGGGAACCGTCAACTTGATAGAAACAATAGGCATCAATGAATTCTGGTTGACACGATGTCACCTGCGAAACGAGCATGGGTCGCCGAATTCCGCCACCGCGTTCATCGCAAGCCCCACATAATGGCGTGAATTCCGCAATTCACTTCGGGAGCCCCCCACCCATGAGGACCAGTGAAAAGCCTGCCGTCAACGCGGCGGCGGGGTTGTCCGGCCCGGCCTCGCGCAAGCTCCCCGTGCCGCCCAGAGAACGCAAGCCGGCCCTGGCCGCGCTGGCCGTCCTGCTCATCCTCGGCGGCGCTCTGGCCACGACCATGCTCGTCCTGCGCAGCGGCGACCGTGTCTCCGTCGTCCGCGTCACCCAGCAGGTCGGCGCGGGTCAGAAGTTCACGGGCCGCGACCTCGAAGAGGTGCAGATCGCCAGTAACGGCATCGACCTCGTCCCATGGTCGGCCCGCGACAGTGTGACCGAAGGTTTCGCGGCCGTCACGATCCTGCCCGGCACTCTGCTGACGAGAGACATGGTCAATCCGGCCAGCAGTGAGCTCGGCCCAGGAAAGGCGATCGTCGGCCTGTCGCTCAAGGCCGGACAAATGCCGGCGAGCGTGAGCGAGGGCGACCGCGTTCAGGTGATATTCGTACCGACCCGGTCAGGTCAGGGAGAAAGCCGCGTCCTCGCTTCGGACGCGCTCGTCCACACCACGGGGGAGGATTCCGGCCGGCTGACCATCGTGGTCGACGCGGCCGCGGCGCCGGAGATCGTGGCGTTCGCCTCCACCGGGGAGATCGCCGTGGCCGAGGTCACGGGGGCGGGCTGACGTGGCGCTGATCGTACTGGCCGCCGACAAGGGCGCGCCGGGCGTGACCACGGCCGCGACCGCCCTCGCGGCCGTCTGGCCCCGGCCCGTGCTGCTGGCCGAATGCGACCCCGCGGGCGGCGACCTCGCCTACCGGCTGCCCGCCGCCGACGGCGGGGTGCTCAACCCGGGCAGGGGCCTGCTCACGCTGGGGGCCACCGCGCGGCGCGGCCTGGAGGCCGCCCAGATCCACCAGCACACCCAGAAGATCGTCGGCGGGCTCGACGTGCTCGTCGGGCTCACGCACGGCGAGCAGGCCGCCGGCCTCACCTGGCTGTGGGGCCCGCTCGGCCGCGCCCTGGCCGCCATCCCGAACGCCGACGTGATCGCCGACTGCGGCCGCCTGGGCGCCCACCCGCAGATCGGCGACCTGACGGCGGAGGCCGAGCAGGTCGTGCTGCTCACCAGGGCCACCCTCGACCATGTCGCCCACCTGCGTGAACGCCTCCAGATCAGCAAGGCCCACGGCGTCGTCGTGATCGCCGACCCGCGCACCTACCGCGCCTCCGTCGAGGACGTCCGCAGGATCGTCGGCCCGCTCGTCCAGTCCGTGCACGGCCTGGCGTACGACCCGAAGGGTGCCGAGCTGCTGCGCGGCCAGTGGGGCGGCCGCCTCGACCGCTCCCTCCTCATCCGTACGGCCAGGGACCTGGCGGCAAGGCTGGTGAGTCACCGATGATCGACCACGCGCTCGTCAAGCGGTTCCGCCAGGAGGTCGGCGACCGCCTGGCCCATCAGCGCCGGCTCGACCAGGCCAACGGAATCCCGCCGATGACCGGCGAGGACGAGCGGCAGTTCGCCCGCGCGCTCATCTCGCAGGTGCTGGAGGAGCACGCCCGCAGCGAGATCGGCCTCGGCCGCACGCCGCCCACCGTCGAGGAGGAGGAGGCGCTCGCGGCCGGGATCCACGCCGCCCTGTTCGGCGTCGGCCGCCTGCAGCCGCTGCTCGACGACCCCCAGGTCGAGAACATCGACATCAACGGCTGCGACCGGGTCTTCGTCAGCTACGCCGACGGCCAGGAGCTGATGCACGACCCGGTCGCCGAGTCCGACGAGGAGCTGATCGAGCTCATCCAGATCCTGGCGGCGTACTCGGGGCTGTCGAGCCGGCCGTTCGACACCGCGAACCCGCAGCTCGACCTGCGGCTGCCCGACGGCTCGCGGCTGAGCGCCGTCATGGACGTCACCGTACGGCCGGCCGTGTCGATCCGCCGCGCCCGCCTGGGCAAGGTTTTCCTGTCGGACCTGGTCGGCAACGGCACGATCAGCCCCGACGTGGCGAGGTTCCTGACGGCGGCCGTCAACGCCCGCAAGAACCTCATGATCGCCGGCTCCACGAACGCCGGAAAGACCACCCTGCTGCGCGCCCTCGCGAACGAGATCCCGCCCGGCGAGCGGCTCGTCACCGTCGAGCGCGCCCTCGAACTCGGCCTCGACCAGTATCCCGAGCTCCACCCCAACGTGGTGGCGTTCGAGCAGCGCCTGCCCAACTCCGAGGGCCAGGGCGAGATCTCCATGGCCGAGCTGGTCAGACGCTCGCTGCGGATGAACCCCAGCCGCGTCATCGTCGGCGAGGTGCTCGGCGACGAGATCGTCACCATGCTCAACGCGATGACCCAGGGCAACGACGGGTCGTTGTCGACCATCCACGCCAACTCCAGCATGGAGGTCTTCAACCGCATCTCGACCTACGCCCTCCAGGCGAGCGAACGCCTGCCGATCGACGCCACGCACATGCTCATCGCGGGCGCCATCGACTTCGTGGTCTTCGTCGAGAAGCGCAACGACTACCACCTCGGCGGCAAGCTGCGCCGCTACGTCAGCAGCATCCGCGAGGTCAACGGCTGCGACGGCCGCGTGTTGTCGAGCGAGGTGTTCGCGCCCGGCCCCGACGGCATCGCCGTGCCGCATGCCCCGCTGTCCTGCCTGGAAGAGCTGGCCGCGCACGGCTACCTGCCGGGAGGGTGGTAGCGGATGCCGTTCACGATCGACCCGCTGGCGTTGCTGGCCGGCGCGGTGGCGGGCGGCGGCCTGTTCCTGCTCGGGCTCTCCCTGTACGGCCTGCGCCCCCGTCCGTCCCGGCCCAGGCGCCACCTGGTCAAGATGCTGACCACGCGCGCCTCCGTGGCCGCGGTGGCCGCCACCCTGGTGCTGGTCGTCACCGGCTGGCCCGTCATGGCGGTGGGCACGGTGCTGCTCGTCTTCGCCTGGCGCGGCCTCACGGGCGGCGCCGCCGAGGAGCGCGCCGCCATGCACCGCCTCGAAGGGCTGGCCGCCTGGACGGAGTCGCTGCGCGACACCATCGCCGGCGCCGCCGGCCTCGAACAGGCCATCCCGTCGTCCATCAGGGCCGCCGCGCCGACGCTCCGGCCGCACCTGCGCGCACTCGTCGACCGCCTGCACACCAGGATGGCGCTGCCGGACGCGCTGGCGCTCTTCGCCGACGAGCTCGACGACCCCTCGGCCGACCTAGTGGTCGCCGCGCTCATCCTCAACTCCCGGCTGCGCGGCCCCGGCCTGCGCGACGTGCTCGGCGCGCTGGCCGTCTCGGCCCGCGAGGAGCTCGACATGCGCCGCCGCGTGGAGGCCGAACGCCGCGCGACCAGGCGCAGCGTGCAGATCGTGGTGATCACCGCACTGGCCTTCGCGGGGCTGCTCGTGGTCTTCAACTCCGACTACGTCGAGGAGTACAAGGGCCCTCTCGGCCAGGCCGTGCTCGTCGTCGTCGCGGGGTTGTTCGGCGCCGGGTTCGCCTGGATGCGGCGGCTGGCCAGGTTCGACAAGCCCGCACGGCTGCTCATGGGAGGAGGCGAGAGCCATGGTTGAGGGCGCGCTGGCCGGCGCTGTCGTCGGTCTGGGGGTGTTCGTCCTGCTGCGGGCGCTCTTCCCCGCCCGTCCCGGCCTGGTGGCGCGGCTGCTCGCGCTCGACGCCGTCCGGGAGGACGCCGACGCCCCCCGCGTCCAGCTGCTGCTGCCGGAGGAGGAGGTCAGCCCGTTCCGCCGCAACCTCGGCGTCCGCCTGGCCCGTCTGTACGGCGCCCGCGGCTGGGAGGTGCGCTCGGCCAGGGCGGACCTGGCGCTGCTGGGGCGCTCGTTCGAGGCGTTCCTGGCCACCAAGGTCCTGCTCGCGGCCAGCGGGCTGCTGGCGTTCCCGCTGCTGCTGGGCTGGCTGGTGCTCATGGAGTGGGGCACGTCCCCGGTCATCCCGTTCTGGGCGGCGCTGCTCGTGGCGGCCGTCTTCTTCTTCCTGCCGGACCTGCAGGTCAAGAAGGACGCCGCGGCCAAGCGGCGCGACTTCCGGCACGTCGTCGGGGCCTTTCTCGACCTGGTCTCCATGAACCTGGCCGGCGGCCGCGGCGTGCCCGAGTCGCTGATGATGGCCGTCTCGGTCAGCGGTGAGCAGCCCAACTGGGCGATGGGCCGCATCCGCGACGCCCTGAGCGGCGCGAGGATCGTCGGCATCACCCCGTGGCAGGCGCTCGGGCAGCTCGGCGAGGAGATCAACGTCGACGAGCTGCGCGACCTGTCGGCGGCGCTCGGCCTGGTGGCCGACGACGGCGCCAAGGTCCGCGCGTCGCTGACCGCGCGGGCCGCCACGCTGCGCCGCCGCGAGCTGGCCGAGATCGAGGGCCGGGCGGGGGAGCGTTCGCAGTCGATGCTGGTGGCGCAGCTCCTGCTCTGCGCCGGTTTCGTGATTTTTCTCAGTTTTCCCGCCGCTATGAAGATGTTGGGGGTCTGATGCAGAACCATCCCTGGATCGTCTATCTCACCGCATACCTCGCAGAGCGTGTACGCAGGGCCCGCGAGGCGCCCACCCGCGGCGCCTCCGCCGTCGAATGGGTGATCATCACCGCGATCATCGCGGGCGTCGCGCTCGGCCTGGCCACCTTGATCAGGACCCTGGTCGTCGAGCAGCAGGCCGAGATCGAGCAGTCCTTCGGCGGTGGCGGCACCGGAGGCGGCGGCGACGGCGGCGGCGGCGGTGGTGAGAATCCGTGAAAGCCGCGCAGCGGCGGCGGCACGACGAGCGCGGCGTGACGGCGATCGAGCTGGCGCTGCTCATGCCGGTGATCCTCGCCGCCGTGCTGCTCATCGTGCAGGTCGCCCTGTGGTTCCACGGCCGCCAGGTCGCCGAGGCGGCGGCCAGGGAGGGCGCGCGGGTGGCCAGGGCGTCCCCGTTCGACTCCGGCGCCTGGCAGGACGCCGCCACCGGCAAGGCCACCGACATCGTGCGGACGATCGGCCCCAGGCTGCTGCGCGAGGCCACGGCCACCACGTCCGAGCGGGAGCCCGACGAGCGCTTCGTCACGGTGACCGGCAACGCCGTGCAGGTCATCCCGCTGCTGCCCGAGCTGGCGTTCACCATCACCGCGACCGCGGGCGGGCCCGTGGAGTGCTTCCGCCCCGACAACGGCGGCGGTGACTGCCGATGAGCGACCCCGAGCGCGGCTCCATGGCGGTGGAGACCGTCATGCTGGCCCCGCTGATGCTGCTGTTCCTCATGTTCCTGACCGGCGCCGGCGTGCTGGTGGAGTCGCAGGGCCGGGTCAGCGGGGCGGCCAGGGACGCCGCCAGGTCCGCGTCGGTGCAGCGGTCGTTCGACGAGGCCGAGGCGGCGGCCGAGGCCATCACCACGAACGTGCTCCAGGAGCGCTGCCGGTCGTCCGAGGTCTCCCTCGACGGCTCGAAATGGGAGGGGGCCGGCCACGTGCAGGCCGAGGTGACCTGCGAGCTCGACCTGTCGTTCCTCGGCTTCGACGCCACCAAGCAGCTGACCGGCACGGCCGTGGTGCCGCTGGAACGGTTCAGGAGAGTGGAATGAGGGACGGCGAGCGCGGATCCATGTCGGTGTTCGTCGTCCTGTTCTCCGTGGTCGTGTTCCTGCTGGCCGGGCTGCTCGTGGACGGCGGCTCGGCGATCAACGCCAGGCTGCGCGCCGCGGACGTCGCCGAACAGGCCGCCCGCGCCGGAGCGGACGTGATCGACGAGGACCACCTGCGTGAGACGGGGGAGACGCGGCTGCTCGGCGAGGAGCAGGTGTGCGCCAGGGCCGGCGAGATCGTCGCGGCCCAGGGCGGGGACGACGTGAGCCCCGGCGCATGCTCGCTCGGCGAGGGCCAGGCGCAGGTGACGGTCACCGTGAGCGTGCGGTGGGAGGCGTTCTTCCTGAGCGCGCTCGGCTTCCCCGGCTCCGAGATGACCGGCGAGGCCGTGGCCGGCCCCGAGGCGCGATAACCCCCGAGCCAGACCGAATCCCGCCGGTCGATGGATGCGGGACCTCTGAGGCATGACGCTGGAGCGGAGAAAGGAGAGGCGATGCCGACGCGAGAGCCCGCGCGTCCCCACCGACGGCACGTTCCCGTGCGCGTCCCGGCCCGGCGCCGCGCCGTCGACGTGCTCGCCGGGCTCGCGGCGCTGGTCGTGCTGGTCGCGCTCGTGGGCGGGGTGCCGTACGCGCTGCTCGTGTTCGTCGGGCCGCCGCTGCGGCCGGAGCTGCTCGACCTCGACGTGCTGACCGGCAACGTCGGCCCGAGCACGATCATCGCCGTGCTGGTGCTGCTGGTCTGGCTGGCCTGGTTCCAGCTCTTCCTGTGCATCCTGGTCGAGGTGTACGCCGGCGTCCGCCGGGTCGGCATGCCCGCCCGCGTCCCGCTCTCCGGCGGCATGCAGTTCGTCGCCAACAAGCTCGTCTCGTCCGTGCTGCTGCTGTTCACGGCGGGCGCGATGGTGGTGCCGCTCGCGAAGCTGACGCCCATGCCGGCCGCCCCGCCGGTGACGGCGGTCGCCTACTCGGCGCCGCTGGTCGAGCAGACCCTGGAGGCCCCCAGGACCAAGAAGGTGTACGTCGTGCAGCCTCCGCACGGCCGCCACCACGAGAGTCTGTGGGAGATCGCCGAGAAGTGCCTCGGCGACGGCCGCCGCTACCACGAGATCTACCGGCTCAACCAGGCCAAGGAGCAGCCCGACGGCAGCCGCCTGCGGATGGCCGACCTGATCAGGCCCGGCTGGGTGCTCGACATGCCGGACAACGCGAAGAACGTCCACGTCGTGCCCTCCGGCCAGCCGCGGGAGCAGACGCTGCGCGAGCACCCCGGCCGCGTCGACGTGGCCCCGGGCAGCATCGCCGCCGAGCAGCGCGACCAGCAGGAGCAGAAGACCCCGAAGCGGGAGGCCAAACACCGTCTGCCGGAGCAGCGGGCGGACGAACAGGACCAGCGCGCCGAGCAGCCCCCGGTCATCCGCGAGGCCCAGGGCGCCGACCTGACCGACTACCTGGCGGGCGCCTCACTGGCCGCCGCCGGGCTGCTGCTCGTGCTGGCCAGGCGGCGCCGCGAGCAGTTGTGGGGTCGCGTGTTCGGCCGCAGGATCGTCCGCCCCCGCGACGACGCCGCGCAGGCCGAGGTCGCTCTCCGGCTCGGCGGCGACGCGCCGGGCGCCCGCGTCCTCGACGTCGGGCTGCGGCATCTCGGCGCCGAGCTGGCCGCCCAGCGCCGCACCCCGCCCACCGTGTACGGCGCCCACCTGTCGGCCCGCACGCTCGACCTGTGGATCCACCCTTCGGACGACGACCCGCCCACCCCCTGGACGGCCATCGACGGCGGCCAGGTGTGGCGCTTACCGGCCTACGAAGGGCGTCTCCTGCCCGACCGCCGCACCTCTGGGGCGCCGTACCCGGGGCTCGTCTCCATCGGCACGGACGCCAGCGGGCGGGTGCTCATCGACCTGGAGGCCGCGCAGGGCCTGATCAACGTACGCGGCCCGCAGACCACGGCGGCGCTGGCCGCCCTCGCCGTCGAGCTGGCCACCAACCTGTGGTCCGACCGCATGCGCGTCACCCTCGTCGGCTTCGGCGAGGAGCTGACCGCCATCGCGCCCGACCGGATCAGGGCCGTCGGCAGCCTCGCCGAGGTGCTGCCCGAGCTGGAGGCGGACGCCGCGCCGCGCGCGCAGGTGCTCACCGGGCGCATCACCGGCCGTCCGCGCCGCGCCCACTACCTGCTGTCGTCGGTCGCGCCCACCCATGAGGAGGCCCGCCGCCTGGCGCTGCTGGCCCGCCGCGACACCGCCGGGTACGTCCTGGCCGGCGACGTGCCGCACGCCACCTGGACGCTGCAGATCAACGAGGACGGCACCGCCAGGATCGCCGAGCTGGGCTTCGAGGTACGCGCCCAGCTGCTGCCCCGCCGCCACTACCGCGCCCTGGTCGACCTGTTCCGCACGGCCGGCCGGCTCGACGGCGAGGCCATCTCCGAGCCCGTGCCGCTGGCGGGGCTGCACTCGCCCGCCGTCGAGGTCAGGATCCTCGGCCCGGTCGAGATCGCGGGCCTGCCTCCGCTGGAGGAGGGCCGGATGGAGCTGGCCACCGAGATGCTCGTCTACCTGGCCACGCACCAGGGCGGTGTGCACCCGGTGGTGCTCGGCGGGGTGCTGTGGCCGCGCGGCGTCCAGGACATGGTGAGGGACGCCGCGATCGCCAGGGTCGCCGAGTGGCTGGGGCCCGGTCACCTGCTCACCGACGAAGCCGGCCGGCTGCGGCTGGGCCCCGAGGTGCGTACGGACTGGGCGCTCTTCCGCGAGCTGGTCCGCCGCGCCCAGGGCGACCCGTCCGGCAGGGCCGTCCTGCTGGAGAAGGCCCTCGGCCTGGTCAGGGGCCCGCTGCTGGTCGGCCGCCGCCCCGGCGGGTACGCCTGGCTGGCGGCCGACGACCTCGAGTACGACGTGACGGCCACCGTGGCCGACGCGGCGCACCGGCTCTGCGAGATCCGGCTCGCGCAGGGCCAGCCGGACGCCGCGGTGGCCGCCGTGCGCGCGGCGCTGCTGCTGGCGCCGGACGACGAGGCCCTCTGGCGCGACCTGCTGCGCGCCACCCACGCCACGGAGGACACCGTACGCCTGCGTGCCGTCGTGGAGGGCCTCACCCGCAGGGCGTCCTCGCACCCGTACGGGGGCGGGATGGCGCCCGAGACGGAGGCATTGATCGAGGAACTGCTGCCCACATGGCGCATCCACGTAGTGAGGGAGTCTTCCGCATGAGACGTGCGGCGATAGTGCTGGGCCTGCTGCCGGCCCTGTTGGCAGCGGCGGCCTGCGGGGCGGAGCAGCCCCCGGACCGGCCCGCGGAGGCCGCGGCCGCGCAGAGCGCCCCTGTGAGCCCGCCCGAGGAGAGCCCGCCCGAGGAGACCCCGTCCGCGGAGAGCACCCCCGAGAGCACTTCCGAGGAGCTACCGTCCGGCCCGCGGACGGTGCGGGTCGCGGACGGCCTGCGGGCCAGGATCGACTGGCCCGCCGACCCCGACCCGCTGCTGAAGCTCATGGTCGACCAGTACGTCGGCACCCGCAGGGCCATCGCCGAGCGGGAGAGGGGCTACGGCCACAACATGGAGATGGACGCGGAGATCCAGGCCACCGAATGGATCCGCGAGTTCGTGGACAAGGGCCAGACGATGCGCGGCCTCGGGCGGGTCTACAACCTGAAGGTCGCCTCGGTCGTGGGCAAAGGCGCCCAGATCAACGCCTGCGTCGACGAGACCGGCATCCGGCTGGTCTCGGAGAGCACCGGCAAGGCCGTACCGCGCCCGCCCGCCTGGCTGGGCGCCCCTTACGGCGAGAGTGTGATCGCGCACCGCGGTGACGACGGGGTGTGGCGGATCAGGTCGTACGCGGAATCCAACGAACGGTGCACCCGATGAAGCCCCTCATCGCAGCGATGACGGCCGGACTCTTGATGTTCGGCAACGGTCTCCTCCCGGACCCGAAGAATCCGGGCGGCGAGTCGACGATCACTCAGGACGAGAACACCACCTACGTGGACCTGGCCGTGCGGGAGAAGATCACCATCACCGGCGACGGGGTCGGGAGGGGCAGGGGCGACGACTACCGCATCCCGCGCCCGTGCTGGTACGAGCCCGCCCGCAGCGGCGAGGACATGTACAGATTCCTGACCGACCCCCGTACGAACGCCCGGCGGGCGGCGATCGACGAGGAGAGCCGCCTGGAGTTCCTCAAGCCGTTCGAGGAGAAGCGCGACGCGGACGGCTTCTGGTGGGTGCCCAACTACGACCAGAACCATCCCGATGGCGCCGCCTGCTGGGGCGACCTGGAGCTGTTCGTGTTCGTGCCGACGGGCACCACGCCCCCGTCGGGCATCACGCCCGAGCAACTCGCCCATATCGCCCGCGGCTCGCTGACCGTCCCCGAGCACACGGTCAGGCTGAACCCCGACGCCAAGAGCTTCGTGAACCTGGACACCTGGGTCTGGGCCGAGGGCATCGGCGAGACGACCCGCACGGTGACCGCGACCATCCCCGGTTTCATGAGCGTCACGGTGACCGCCACGCTCGACAGCATCACCATCGACCCCGGCACCTCGGAGGACCGGGCGGTGACGGAGCTGGCGGACTGCGGCACGACCGGCAAGCCGTACGTCAGGGGCGGCACGTTCTCCTGCGGCGTGCGCTACCTGCGCTCGTCGATCGACCAGCCGGGCGGCACGTACACCCTCGGCGTCACGAGCGTCTGGTCGACCCGGGCGACAGGCGACGTGGCCCCGTTCCAGCTCGCCCCGGTCGAGGTGGAGATCACCAGAGACGTCGAGGTGGGCGAGATCCAGAGCAACGTCCGCCCGTAGCCGCGACTCCGCGGGAACGCCTCCCCAGGGAAGCGGGAGGCGTTCCCGCGGTGTCAGCCGGCGGTCGTGACGTGGCGGGACTCGTGGGTGAGGAGCCATTCCTTGACGGGGCTGCCGTAGAGGTAGCCGCCGTAGCCGCCGGTGCTGGGCAGGACGCGGTGGCACGGGACGAACGGGGCGATGAGGTTCTGGGCGCAGGCCGAGCCGGCCGCGCGCGCCGCCGTGCGCGGCAGGCCGGCCCGTACGGCGAGCTCCGCGTACGACACGGTCGTGCCCGCCTTCACCTCCCGCAGCGCCGCGTGCAGCCGCCTGCGGGTGGGCGTGCCGGGCTGCGAGACCGGTACGGCCTCCAGAGCGTCGAGGTCGCCGTCCAGGTAGGCGCGGACGGCCTGTGTCGCGGGCCCGAGGTCGTCCACCACCTCCAGCCCCTCGGCCCGCAGCTCGGGCGTGAGCCGGGCGAACATCTCCTTGGGATCGGCCGTGAAGCCGGCCGCGACCAGCACTCCTTCGCGGGACAGCAGGGCCAGCGGCCCCACCGGCGTCGGGACGAGCTGAGCAGCGATCATGACGAACTCCAGAGGTGCAGGGCGGCGTACGCCCGCCACGGGCGCCACCGCTCGATGTGGTCGTGGGTGATGCCGAGGTCGGCCATGCGTTTGGCGAGCACGAGGTCGCCGGTGGGCCAGGCGTCGGGGTCGCGCAGCGCGCGCAGCGCGATGTAGCTGGCCGTCCACGGGCCGATGCCGCGCACCCGCAGCAGCTCCGCGACCGCCTCCGCCGGGTCCTGGCCGCCGTCGAGGTCGATGTGGCCCTCGGCGACGAGGGCGGCGAGCTCCTTCAGTGTCTCGACGCGCCGGTTCGTCAGGCCGAGCCCGGTCAGGTCGGCGTCGAGCAGGCACTCCGCGGACGGGAAGAGCCCGCCGGGCGCGGCGGCCCTGTCGACGACGCGGCCGAGCAGCGTACGCGCCCCGGCGACCGAGACCTGCTGGCCGACGACGGCGCGTACGGCCAGCTCGAACCCGTCGAACGCGCCCGGCACGCGCAGCCCGGGACGCGCCGCGACCAGCGGGCCGAGCGAGGTCCGGCCGAGGGCCTGGGCGATGGCGTCGGGGTCGGCGTCGAGGTCGAGCAGGCGGCGGCAGCGGGCCACGATGCGGTTGAGCTGCCGCGTGTCGTCGACCGCGACGTCGAGCGCGAGGTGGTCGGAGCACGGCGTGAGCGTGATCGTCCCGCCCGGCACGGCCCGGCTGTACGACGCCTGATCGGCCGTCTCCAGCCCGGGGATCGCGCGCGCGGCGAGGAACGCGAACACCCCCTCCACGTCGTACGGCTCCCGCGGGTGCAGCCGCAGCCGCAGCGTCACCTGGCCTGCCGGGCCCGGCTCGCGGGCCCACCTTCCGGCCGTGGCGCGCAGCTCGCTCGGCGTGAAGCCGTACGTCTCGCGCATCGTCGCGTTGAACTGCCGCACGCTGCCGAACCCGGCCGCGAACGCCACGTCGGTGATCGGCAGCCCGGTCTCGGTCAGGAGCTGTTTGGCCAGCAGCAGCCGCTTCGTCCGGGCGACCGCCAGCGGCCCGACGCCCAGCTCGGAGACGAACAGCCGGTGCAGGTGGCGCTCGGTGATGTGCAGCCGCCTGGCGAGCCCGGCGACGCCCCGCTCGTCGGCGGCGCCGTCGTCGATGAGCCGCAGCGCCCGTCCGACCAGGTCACCGCGCAGGTCCCATCCGGGGTCGCCCGGCGACAGCTCGGGCCGGCAGCGCTTGCACGGCCGGAACCCGGCCGCCTCGGCCGCCGCCGCGTGCCGGTAGAAGCGCACGTTGCGCGACGACGGCGTACGCGCCGGGCAGATCGGACGGCAGTAGATCCCCGTCGTCTTGACGGCCGTGTAGAAGCGGCCGTCGAACCGGGAGTCCCTGGCGGAGACGGCCCGGTAACAGGAGTCGAAGTCGAGTTCGAGGGGTGCCATGTCTTCGACGGTATGCCCTCGTCGGGGATGGTGACCGGCGGAAATCGGACGTGGCCCTCACGGGTGCGTGCGCAGGGGGGAGCGCAGGAACGGGATCCAGCTCAGCGCCATGATCAGGGCGCCTGCCCACAGTGCCGCGCGCACCCCCCAAAGCTCGCCGAGCAGCGCCGCGAGCAGTCCGCCGGCGCCGGTCGCGCCCATCAGCAGCAGCCGCACCGTGGCGGTCATGCGGCCCAGCATCTCGTCGGGCGTGACGCGCTGCCGCAGGCTGACGAGGAGCACGTTGTTGACGCCCGTACGGAACATCAGCACGAACCACGCCGCGGCGGCCAGCCACAACCACGGCCCGTGGCCGAGGAACGGGATCGCGAGCGCGGCGGGCGCGGTCGCCAGGCTCACCAGCCAGGCGGCCCGTCCGGTGCCGAAGCGGCGGGCGAGGGCGTGCGCGGCCGACGAGCCCGCCAGCACGCCCAGCCCGCCCCCGGCGAGGTAGGCCCCCAGCACCCACTCCGGATGACCGAGCCCGCCGACGATGAGCACCGGTAGCAGCACCGAGCACAGCGGAAACGCCAGATTCGCCATCGCCCCTTGGATCAGCGCCGCCATGAGCACCGGATTCCCGACCAGGAATCGCACCCCTTCGGATACCTGCCTCCCCATCCCTTCCGCCCGCACGCCACCGATCGCCCGCGCACCGTGCCGAGGAGCCCGGGCCACGCCACCGGCTTCTTCCCCATCCCGAAGGGCGCCAGCCACTCCAGGGACGGTCGCGTCGGGGTGCTCGGGGACGCGGCGGAGCCAGGCTGCTGACCACACGTAGCTGAGGGCGTCCAGGAGGATGGCCAGAGGTGCGCCTGCTGTGTGGACCAGGAGGCCGGCGGCGCTGCGGCCGGCTACGTCCATTCCGGCGCCGGTGCCTACGAGGAGTGAGTTGGCCGACGTCAGGCGGGTGCGGCCGACCAGGCCGGGGACCAGGCTCAGGCAGGCCACGTCGAACAGCAGCGACCCCGCCCCGACCAGCACCGCCACCACGTACAGCTGCCCCATGGACAGCCATCCGCCCCACCACGCCAGCGGGATCGACAACAGCGCCGCCGCCCGCGCCAGGTCCGTGACGATCATCAGCGGCAGCCGGCGCACCCGGTCCACCCAGACGCCGGCGGGCAGGCCGACGATCAGCACCGTGAGCGTCCCGAGGGACGCCAGCAGCCCCACCTCACCGGCCCCCGCCCCGAGGACGGTCACAGCGAGCAGGGGCAGCGCGACGTACGTGATCTGGGACCCGAACTGGCTCACCGCCGCCGCGACGAACAGGTTGCGGAACGCACGAAGCCGAAGAAGTGGTCTTTCCACCGCAGTTGCTGACATGTCAGCCACGATGCTGAAATTTCGTCATCCATCGGTATTGATTAAGCCACCCCGGAATCCACATGACCCTCGACCTGACGTTCACCGCCCACGACATCGCCAACACCCGCTTCGCCGTCTCCCCGCTCGGCGAGGTCGTGGCGAGCGTCCGCGTCGTGAAGAACCCCTCCGCCCACCCCTTGCTTCGCCCCTGGGCCGACCAGGTGCGCCGCCGCCTGCGGGACGTCGACTGGCGGCTGCTGTCCGACCTGGTGCCCGTCCCGACGATCTCGATAGCCGGCTTCACCTGCACGCCGCCGTCCACGTCCCTGCCGGACCTTGAGCTGGAGCTGGCGACGATGCGCGGCGCCGCCGACCGGGTCCGCACGGACCTGGACGAGATCCCGAGGCCGCGGACGAAACGCGTCCAAGCTCTCTACGACGACCCGGGCGAGGGCCTGGAACGCCTGGCCGAGGAGGTGAGGGGATACTGGCGGGCGGCGATGGCGCCGTACTGGCCGAGGGTCAGGTCGCTGCTGGAGGGCGAGATCCTGTACCGCGCGAGGCTGCTCGCCGAGAGCGGTCTCCAGCGCATGCTGGCCGACCTCGACGACGCCGTCACCTGGGAGGACGGCACGCTGAGCATCCGCCACCGGTACGCCTCGGGCGAACGCTCGCTGCGCGGCCAGGGGTTGTTGCTGGTGCCGTGCGTGTTCGCCTCGCCGCGCGTCTTCTCGGTCACCACGCCGCCGTACCAGCCGACCGTGCGCTATCCGCCGCGCGGCATCGCGACGCTGTGGGAGCGCCGCGAGGTGGAGCCGCCGCGGGCGCTCGCGGCCGTGCTCGGCCGCACGCGCGCCCGCCTGCTGGCCGAGCTCGACCAGCCCGCCTCCACACGCGACCTGGCCCAGCGCACGGGCCTGTCGGAGCCGGGCGCGAACCAGCACCTCACCGCGCTGCGGCGGGCGGGGTTGTGCACGGCCCACCGTACGGGGCGATACGTGTTGTACGCCCGTACGGCGACGGCCGAAGCGCTCCTGAGCGGCGGCTCGTTCGACGCGACCCCAGTGCAGAGGTCGAGCTCCCGGTAGGCGCGCGAGTGCCGGCAAGACTCGTGCCAGCGGGTTCAGGCGCTCACGTTCCGCCTGGTCGTGGCGTGGCCGGAACGCGGCGGGAAGGGGCGACGGCGCGGATGAGTGCGATCACGGTGTCGGTGGTGCGGTCGAGGTGGCTGCGGCCGTCGGGGAGTTGCGCCTCTGGGCTGATGTAGCTGCGCCGCCCCATGTGGGTGGCCGGGTCGAGCCGGTGCACGGTGATCTTTCCGGCGCGGCCGGCCCGGTTCCATCCACTGCGGCGCAAAGCCCGCCATCGCTGAGGGAAGATCCAGATGCTGACCCGCTCGATCCAGTCGCCGGCACTGGTGAGCCGGTGCAGGTGACGGGCGTGGGTGAGATCGTTGGCGCCGTTGTGGAACCCGCCGATCGTGATCAGAAGGAGCGGGGCACGTAGCCGGGTGTGCAGTTCTTCGACCGCGCCGGTGGCGACCTGGGCGCCGCCGCTGTAGCTGAGCAGCACCACGGGTATGTCGCTGCCGGGCCGGTAACCGGCCAGGCGCAGTTGACCGGCGATCTGGGTGCCGACGGCGCGGTTGTACAGGGGACGGTACCTGCGGTCGGCGGCGACGAAGATCTGCATCACGTTGTGCAGGAACAACAGGATCCCGACGCGGCGGCGAAGCCACGCCCACACGGGCCGGTTGACGAGCGGGTGGGCCAGCGGGGAGTAGGGCTGCACCTGGCCCAGCACCCGTAGCTCCGGCGCTCCGGCGATGAGGGCCCTGACGAGTTGGCCCCCGTCGCGCGTGTCGCGGAAGCGCCGTTTCCCGATGCCGTCCAGATAGACCAGGTACGCGTCCGGAGGGCGATCGGGGTCCGCACCCCGCGCGTAGGGCATGCCGTGAGGGAGTTCGGTGAGAGGAGTCCGCCAGCCGGTGGTGTAGGCCATCACCTCGTAGCGGGCGAGCAGAGCTTCGGCGAGCAGGACGGGGCCGAGCACCAGGGCGAGAAGCGGGAACTCGGTCATGTGCGCGGCTTCTGCGCCCCGGTGGCGCTGATCCTCACGACCAGACGGCGAACCGCCTCGACGGCGACCCCGAGCCCGACCCCGGCGACGGCCACGCAGCCTGCGGCGGCCCACCAGTCCAGCTCCGTCGTCGCGGCGAGCGGCGCGACGAGACTTGCCCCCACGCCCACGAAGAGCAGCAGGTGCAGCAGCGGCCCGAGCAGCGGGAACGCGAGAACGGCGGAGAGGAGCAGCGGGGCGGCCAGGCCGGCTGTCCAGGTCGACGCGGCGCCGTCTGTCACGGGCGCGGACAGCGTCAGCTCGGCGAGAGTCCGTGCGGTCAGTGGCCAGAGCGCGAACACAGCGCCTTCGACCACGGCGCCGGTCAGCAGGAGCAGGATCGCGTTGGACCGCGACACGCTGGGGCGGCGAGCTATCAGGGGCAGGATCCGTCCGGCGGACTCGGACAGCCCGGCGAACAGCAGCAGGACGACGACGGCGGGCGACATCGCTCAGCGCTCCCGTGGTGAATCCGCCGGGATCGGCCGGCCGATCCGCCGCTGGTAGCGCTCGAGCTCGTCGGCGGCGCGCAGATGGCCGCCGGCCTCGCGCTGGGCGACCCGCAAGGTGGCCGCCGCGGCCCGGAAGCGCGGTTCGCCGAGCAGGCGCCGGGCGAGGGCGTGCACGGCTCCAGCGGCGGCGTCCCGGGTACGGATCGACAGTCCGGCGCCCAGCTCGACGACCCGCCGGGCGACGAGCGGCTGATCTGCGCCCTGTGGGACCACCAGCATCGGCACCCCGGCGTGCATGGCCTCGTTGACGCTGTTCATCCCACCGTGAGTGACGAACAGCGCGGCACGGGCCAGCACCTCCGGTTGCGGCACGAAGCGGCGAGCGAGCACGTTGCCCGGCAGCGGGCCCAGCGCGGCCGGATCGGTCCGTCCGGTGGAGATGACGACGGTGCCGCCCAGCGGTGCGAGCGCGGTGGCGAAGGCGCGCAGCAACTGCGGGCCGGCATCGACCACCGTGCCCATCGAGGCGTACAGCACCGGTCCTCGCAGGCGGTCGGCGGCGAACGACGGGTCGGGCGGACGGGCGCCGAGGCTTGGGCCGACGAACCGGTAGGACGGGTCGAAGGCGTCGACGTCGGGCTGGAACGCCCGCGAGGTGAAGACCAGGTTGAGCGGCTGACGTACGTTCGCAAGGTCGACCAGGGGCAGCCCACCGGTGTCGTAGCGGCGGGCCAACTCCCGCCGCGACCTCAGGTAGCCGTGGACATGGCGCGGCCGGGTCGCCGCCGCAGCCAGCAGCTCCCACGAGGCGCGGGTAGGGCTGGGCACGGACCCGTTGAACGCGAACGTGGTGAAGCACGATGCCGCCGGCACGTCGAGTTCCCGGGCGGCGACCGCGCCCCAGGGGCAGGCCGAGCCGTGGACGATCAGGTCTGGCCGGACGGCACGCAGATCGGAGAGCACAGGCGGCAGCAGGCCGACGGCGGTGCGCGCGAGCCCGTCCAGCATCGTCACCGGCATCGGCGGATCGGGGAGCGGTCGGTCACCGCCGGGGTAGAGGCACACGGTCGCACCGGCGGCCTCGATCTCCTGCGAGAACGCTGGCGAGGTGTGATACGTGACGGAGTGGCCACGACGGACGAGCTCGGCCACGACCGGCAGCGTCGGATTGATGTGCCCGTGCATGGCGATGTTGAGGAACGCGATGGTGCTCACCGGCCGACCTCCGATACGGAGGCGGCCCACGCCTCGCCCAGGCCCGGAGGACCCTCGGCCCGATACAGGCCGGGCCCGCTGACGCGCAGTCCGTCGAGGAAGCGGCCCGCCGCGAGGCAGGCGGTGTCGATCAGCCGCTGGGAATGGCCGAAGTCCCACGGGGCGGGCCAGCTCTCGATGCCGGTCGGCACCACCACGGTCGGAATGCGTTCCGATACCTCGTGCAGGTCGCGCTCGATCTGCTGGTGCAACAGCAACACTCCGGCCCTGGCGGCGACCGCGCCGGCCCGCCGGGGCAGGTCGAGCGGGCGCAGCGGCCGGCTCTTCTGCCCGGTCGACAGCACCACCACGCTGGCCGCCCCTGCCTGCAGGGCTGCCCGTACCGGGACAAAGGCGATCACTCCGCCGTCGATGAGCGTGCGGCCTTCCCGGGTTACCGGCGGCAGGATCCCCGGGATGGCCGCGCTGGCCAGCAGCGCGGACTCGAGATCTCCGTGGTCGAGCAGCGCCTGAGCGCCGGTGGCCAGATCCATGGCCACCGCGGTGAAGGGGATGTCCAGGTGTTCGATCCGCGACGGCAGCTCGGCCCGGGCGATCAGCCTGCGCAGGCCGCGATCGGCGAAGATGCTGGCCCGCGAGGACAGGTAGCCCAGCGGAAACACCTCGCGGCGACGCGCGTGGGTCCACACATGATCCAGCCATGGCGCGGCCTTGCCGGGGTGGGCGGCCGCGATCGCTCCGTTGAGGGCGCCCACCGAGGTGCCGACGATCAGGTCCGGGACGAATCCTCGCTGTTCCAACGCGTACCCGACACCGACCTGCGCGGCCCCGAGCACTCCTCCGCCCCCCACCGCCACCGCCACGGGACGGGGAAGGGCGTGCAGGCCCACCGGCTGCCGGCCCGTGTCCGGGCGGCTCGACGACTCGCCCGTCATGGCTTGACGCTGCTCATCACCGTGACCGGCCGGTGAGCCGCCCTCGCTGACGCCGGGTGGAGCCGAGGAGGCCAGTCTCCGGCGATAGGTAACCCTCATGGTCCGTCCTCTCTCACCACGGCGCCTGATCGGGTTCGTTCTTCAATCACGACCGGTGGGCCACCGCATCAGTGACTCCGTCGGCCGGCTCGTTCGTTCACGCGAGGTCGGCGAGGTCCTCCTCGGTGAGGGTGATCGACCGGGCGCTCAGGTTCTCCTCCAGGTGAGCCGCGGAACCGGTGCCCGGGATGGCCAGGACGACCGGAGACAGGGCCAGCAGCCAGGCCAGGGCGATCTGATGGGCGGTGGCGCCGTGCCGGGCGGCGACCTTGACCAGGCGGGGGTCGTCGATGCCGGCCCTGCCGCCACCGAGGGGGAAGAAGGGGACGAAGGCGATGCCGGCCTGCGTGCACGCGTCCAGGACGGCCGTCTCGTCACGGTTGGCGATGTGGAAGTTGTTCTGGACGGCCGCGACCGGAGCGATCGTGCGGGCTTCGGCGAGATGGCCGGCATCGACGTTGCTGATGCCCAGATGACGGATCAGGCCCTCCTCGCGCAGCGCGGCGAGCGCCTGGAAGCGTTCGGCGAGCGACTCTCCGCGCGGCGGTTCCGTCGTGCCGACGCGCAGGTAGACCAGGTCGAGGCGATCCAGGCCCAGGCTTTCGAGGTTGGCCTCGACCTGGGGCCGGAGATCGGCGGCGGCGCCCTGGCGGGGACCGCCGGGGCCGAAGACCGGGCCGACCTTGGTCGCGATGACCAGGGTGTCCGGGTACGGGGACAGGGCCTCGCGGATCAGGGCGTTGGCGCGCACCGAGCCGTTCTCACTGCGATAGAACTCCGCGGTGTCGATGTGGTCGACGCCGAGCTCGACGGCGCGCCGCAGAACGGCGCGGCCCGACTCGGGGTCGCGGGCGGGTGCGCCAGGGCCGCCCTGGGGCAGGCGCATGGCGCCGAAGCCGAGCCGGTCGATCGTCAGGTCGCCGCCGAGGCGGAACTCGTTGGTCATGTCTCTCCTCATGAGGTGAAGTGGTGCCGGTGAGAAACGGGGGCCGCCACTTCGGCCGGCTCACCGAAGCCGGGCCCGCCCGGGGCACGCCGTCAGGAGCCGGAGCGATGATCACGTCGCCGGCTGCCTGACCTCGGCATCCGGCCCCCGTGCCGCGGACGCCTCAGTCACGCCGCATGCGCGTGCAGGACTAAGTCCTCGACGAACGTGACCGTCTCCTCGAGCGGCGCCCGGCCCGTACGGACGTGGCCCACCGTGACGTCCTCGAACCCGATCGACATGCCGCAGAAGAGAACGAGTCCGTCCGGGGGGTGGATGACCTCCGCGACGGTCTTGCGATACACCGACCACGCCATCTGCGGGCAACTGTGCAGCCCTTCCGCGCGGAGCAGCAGCATGACCGTCTGCAGGTACATGCCGAGGTCGGCCCATTGGGGCAGGCCCATGTCGCGGTCGATGTAGCAGAACAGGGCGGCGGGCGCGCCGAAGAAGTCCCAGTTCGCGGCGGCGGCCCTCTGGCGCGCCTCCCAGTCCTCGCGCGCGATGCCGAGTGCGCCGTAGCGTTCCCGGCCGAAGGCGGACCGGCGCTCGCGGTACGGGGACTTCAGGTCGGGCGGGTACATCTCGTACTCGCGCCCGTCCCAGGGATCGCCCGCGGCCACGCGCTCGAGCGCGCGCTTCTTGAGCTCGGCCAGCGGCGCGCCGGTCAGCACGTAGACGCGCCAGGGCTGGAGGTTCGATCCGGACGGCGACCAGGCCGCCGCGGTCAGCACCCGCTCCAGCGCCTCCTTCGGGACAGGTCGGTCGGTGAATCCGCGCACCGCCCGCCGGCTCGTGACCGCCTCGTAGACGTCCACGATCGTCATCTCCCTAACCGCTCACGTGTGGAACTCTGTTTCATCTGCGATTGTATCATTCGCGATTGTATCAATCAATACAATTCGGCAGGCATGGCTCATCGTGAGGGCCAGGGCTTGTCCAGGAACCGGCCGCGAACGTCACCGTTGCCTGATGCTCCGCCCAGGAACGATCTCCAGGCCCCCACCGCGGCGCGGCAGGGCGACGCCGGCTCTGTCACGAAAGCCGCATGGGACGAAGCGCGGCTCGGCTCACGCCTCGCCGCTCGAGGGGTAGGCCAACCGGGTCAACAGGTCCTTCAGCTGCTCGACCTCGCCGGGCCGTAGCTGGGCGACCAGGCGCTCAGCCTGCGGCTCCGCCGCCACATGGGCCGCGTCGAAAAGCTCGAGGCCCTTGAGGGTGATCTCCACGGCCCGCACCCGCCGGTCACCCGGGACGCTCTTGCGTACGGCCAGCTCCATGCGCTCCAGATCGTCCACGACCCGCATGATCCCCGCCCTGTCCGAGCCGGTCGCCGCCGCCAGGTCCCGCTGCACCGTCGGCCCACGGTCGACCAGCACGATCATCACCGCGAAATGCCGCAACTCGATGCCCAGCGGCCGAAGCGCCTCCGTCATCACCGTGGCCGCGCGCCAGTGCGCCTGGCGCAGCAGCAGGCCGAGAGCGAAAGGCGTGGCATCCCCAGGCCGGCCGGTCGCACGCGAGGCGGTTGTTCTGTCAGGACCGTCGGCAGTCATGAGAACATGTTAACCGCTATCTTTTCATTCGATACGATCTCGTTTGATACGAACTGCGGCCGGGCCGTACGGGGCGATACGTGGTGTACGCCCGTACGGCGACGGCCGAAGCGCTCCTGAGCGGCGGCTACTTCGACGAGACCCCGACGCCGAGGTCGAACTCCCGGTAGACGCGTGCCCAGAACCCGTCACGCAGCCACACCCGCGCCTCCGGGTAGGGCCGCAGCGAGTGACCGAGCTCCTTCTCCGCCTCGATCAGCAGCTCGGTGTCGATCACGGTGGGCAGGATCGGGCCGGGCAGCAGGTCGCGGATGTTGTCGCGGCCGCGGGTCAGTATCCACTTCTGTGCCACGTGCTCGCCGACGTCTTCGACGCGCGGCCTGCTCGGGCCGAGCTTGGCGACCTGGCCGGGCTTGGCCTGCGGTTTGACGGGCGTGCGGCCGGCGAAGACCTGCGCGGGCGAGGGCGCGGCCGGCGGGGTGACCGCCACGGGCTGCGGAGCGCGGCTGAAAAAGGGCCTCAGGAAATCAGCGGTTATCACTTCAACGGTGTCGGACTCCCACACCAGGCGTTCGGCCTGGTTGGTGCCGTACGGCGGTTC
This sequence comes from Nonomuraea terrae, assembly GCF_004348995.1. Taxonomy (GTDB): domain Bacteria; phylum Actinomycetota; class Actinomycetes; order Streptosporangiales; family Streptosporangiaceae; genus Nonomuraea; species Nonomuraea terrae. The sequence continues at coordinate 3,130 of NZ_SMKQ01000113.1, read as the reverse complement.
GACGCCCCACAGATGGATGCGCACGCCGTACGCCTGGGCCGCCTCGACCGCCGGAACCATGTCCTCGTCGCCCGCAAGCAGGATCGTGTCGGTGACCGCGTGATGCCGGGCCAGCGCCTCCAGGTCACTCCGGATCTGGGCGTCAACGCCTTTCTGCTGGCCACGGGCGTTCAGGTTGCCGAGGCGCACCTTCACCCACGGAAGCTGGGCGATGACGCGCTGGTCGACGGTCGGCACGCGGTCACGGGCTGCGTCATACCAATAGATCCGCAAGAGTTCGCCAGAAATACGTTCCTCTGCATGTTTCTGCAGACTCTGGATGAGCTCATCGGCGGCCACCCGATATTCCTTGCGCTCCTTCGCACCGAGCAGCACTTCACCTGCCGCCGCGTACAGATAACCGACATCCACTAGGACGGCATACTTGGCTGCCACAGGATGCGGCATGAGGTCTGGGATGGCCATGTCGTCCTCCAGGCCGCGGTGTTAGTTAGTTGATCGGCTGACTATATACGCCTACTTTCTCTAGATAGTCCCAACTCCCGGGGAACTTGACACCCGATTCCCCCGATCCATCTAGGGTAGTGCGCTCATCCGCCATGCCGACTTCCCTGGGGTGACGGGCTTACGCATCGCTCTAGCTGGGTTTCGCCATGTTTGACTTGTCGGAACGGGACGCGGCTCCGGTTGGGCGTGTCGTGTCGCGAGCACGGCGACGAGCGCGGCGATCTCCTCCGGTGAGGCATCGCCGCGGACAATACGCAGATGTGGCGTCATAGCGGGATGTTTCCATGCTTCTTCGGCGGGAGCGTCGCGCGCTTGTTCCGCAGCGCGCGCAGCGCCCTGACGACCTGGTGCCTGGTCTCGGACGGGCGGATCACCGCGTCCACGTAGCCGCGTTCGGCCGCGATGTACGGGTTGGCCAGGGTGTCCTCGTACTCGGTGACGAGCTCGGCGCGCCGGGCGTCGGGCTCGTCCGCGGCGGCCAGCTCGCGCCGGTAGAGGATGTTGACCGCCCCCTGCGCGCCCATCACCGCGATCTGCGCCGTGGGCCAGGCCAGGTTGATGTCCGCGCCCAGGTGTTTGGAGCCCATGACGTCGTACGCGCCGCCGTAAGCCTTGCGGGTGATCACGGTGATCAACGGGACGGTGGCCTCTGCGTAGGCGTACAGGAGCTTGGCGCCGCGGCGGATGATTCCGTTCCATTCTTGATCCGTTCCGGGAAGGAATCCCGGTACGTCGACAAAAGTCAGGATCGGAATATTGAAGGCGTCACATGTTCGGATGAATCGGGCCGCCTTCTCGGATGCGTTGATATCGAGGCATCCGGCGAAATGCATCGGCTGGTTGGCCACGACGCCCACCGGCCGGCCGTCCAGGCGGCCGTACCCGACCACGATGTTCGGCGCGAAGAGCGCGTGGACCTCCAGGAACTCCCCGTCGTCCAGCACCCGCTCGATCACCCGGCGCATGTCGTACGGCTGGCCGGCCGAATCGGGGATGAGCTCGTCCAGCTCCGGATCGGGATCGAGGTCGTTCGCCGGTTCGTAGACCGGCGCCTCGTCCAGGTTGTTGGACGGGAGGTAGGACAGCAGCGTCTTGACGTACTCGAGCGCGTCCTGCTCGTCGGCGGCCTGGTAGTGGGCCACGCCGGACTTGGTGTTGTGCGTGTGGGCGCCGCCCAGCTCCTCGAACGTGACCTCCTCCCCGGTCACCGTCTTGATCACGTCGGGCCCGGTGATGAACATCTGCGACGTCTGGTCCACCATGACGATGAAGTCGGTCAGCGCGGGGGAGTAGACGTGCCCGCCGGCCGCCGCCCCCATGATGAGCGAGATCTGCGGGATCACACCCGAGGCGTGGACGTTGCGCTTGAAGATCTCGGCGTACAGGCCGAGCGCGACCACGCCCTCCTGGATGCGCGCGCCGCCGCCCTCGTTGATGCCGATGATCGGGCAGCCGGTCTTGATCGCCAGGTCGAGCACCTTGACGATCTTCTCCCCGTACACCTCGCCCAGCGAGCCGCCGAACACGGTCACGTCCTGGGAGAACACGCACACCTGGCGGCCGTCGACCGTGCCGTGCCCCGTGATGACGCCGTCGCCGTACGGGCGGCGCGTGTCGAGCCCGAACATCGTGGAGCGGTGCCGGGCGAACTCGTCGAACTCCACGAACGAGCCCTCGTCCAGCAGTGCCAGCACCCGCTCCCTGGCGGTCATCTTGCCTCTGGCGTGCTGCTTTTCCACCGCCGCAGCGGAGCCCGCGTGCGCGGCCTCACCGAGGCGCCGCTCCAGATCGGCGATCTTCCCCGCGGTGGTGTGGATGTCCGGCTCTTCCGGTATGGGCTGGGCACTGCTCATGCGCGCCAGGCTATCCCTCCTCCTAGAGTGGAGCCATGACGGATGCGGTTCGCACCCACGGCCTTCTCAAGCGTTTCGGGCAGCAGGTCGCGGTCGCGGGGGTCGATCTCGCCGTTCCCGCCGGAAGCTTCGCCGGCCTGGTCGGGCCCAACGGAGCGGGCAAGACCACGACGCTCAGCATGATCACCGGCCTGCTCCGCCCCGACGGCGGCTCGGCCGAGATCGACGGGTTCGACGTCTGGCGCGACCCGGTCCAGGTCAAGGCGCGCATCGGCGTGTTACCGGAAGGGCTGCGGCTGTTCGAGCGGCTGTCGGGCCGCGAGCTGCTGCTCTACAACGGCAGGCTGCGCGGCATCCCCAAGGCCGACGTCGAACGGCGCGCGGGCGAGCTGTTGTCCGTGATGGACCTCACCGACGCCGCCGACAAGCTGGTCGTCGACTACTCCACCGGCATGCGCAAGAAGATCGGGCTGGCCGCCGCGCTGCTGCACAACCCGTCGGTGCTCTTCCTCGACGAGCCGTTCGAGGGCGTCGACCCCGTCAGCGCCGACACGCTCACCGAGGTGCTGCGGCGCCTCACCGCGTCCGGCGCCACCGTGATCTTCTCCAGCCACGTGATGGACCTGGTCGAGCGGCTGTGCGACTGGGTGTCGGTGATGAGCGCGGGCCGCATCGTGGCGCAGGGCCCGCTGGCCGACGTACGCGGCGGGCGCAGCCTCAACCAGGCGTTCCTCGACCTGGTCGGCCGCTCGCCCCAGGACGGCCAGGCC
>NZ_SMKQ01000112.1 GCF_004348995.1 Nonomuraea terrae | reverse complement strand
CCCGCCGCTCGCTCGCGGAAGGCGAGGCCGCGCTCCTGGGCGAGGAGGAGCGCGGCCCGCGCCGGCGGAGGCGGCAGAGACGGGGGAGGGTGCCGGCCGGGGTGGCGGCGGTCGCCGTGGCGGCGGCCGTCGCGCTGGGGGTCCTCGCGCTCGACGCCCGTCGTGACCTCGGCGACCTCACCGCCCGGAACGCGGAGCTGGCCGCCGTCCTGGCTGCGCCCGACGCCGAGACGGTACGCCACCCGGCGACCTCCGGCGGCACCGGCACGGTCGTGATCTCCCGGGCGATGGGACGGATGGTGTTCGCCTCGTCGGGCCTGCCCGAACTGCCGGTCGGCCGCACGTACGAGCTGTGGCTGATGGGGCCGGACGGCCCGCGCCCGGGCGGCCTCCTCGGCGAGGGCGGGGCCGAGGACGAGACCACCACCCCCGTGGTGCTCCCCGCCGGGCCCGGTGACGGTCACGTGGCCCTCACGGTCGAGCCCGCCGGCGGCTCGGACAGCCCCACGACCCCGCCTGTCCTCCTGGCGGCGCTCCCGGACGCCTGACCGCGTCCGCCACGTTCCGAGAAGCATGCGCTCTTGTCGGTCCTGCATTCTTGTATAACAATCGCCGGAGACCTCTCTCGGGGGTCGTCGACCGACGGAAAGGTGTCACGATGGGAACACGTGCGACGGAAGCGGCCGATGAGTCACGGACGGCGCGCCACGACTGGCCGGTAGCCGCGACGCGCTGGACGCAGCTCACCCTGGCCGAGGACGACCCGCTCCACTTCGACGTGGACTTCTGGACCGGACTGATGCGCGACAGCAGGTCCAACGCCGTGTGCGTCAGCGCCGGCGGTTACATCGCCTACTACCCGACGCGCGTTCCGTACCACTACCGCAGCAGGCACCTCGGCGACGGCGACCCCTTCGGGGCGCTCGTGGAGGCGGCCCGCGGGCTCGGCATGCACGTGATGGCACGGGTGGACCCGCACGCCATGCACGCCGACGCGGCGCAGGCCCACCCGGAGTGGCTGGCGCGCGACGCGGAAGGGCGCCCGGTCGAGCACTGGGCGTATCCCGGGATCTGGCTGAGCTGCGCGTTCACCGGCTACCACCGGGAGTTCGTCACCGAGGTGGCTCGCGAGATCGTGCGGGAGTACGACGTGGACGCGATCTTCGCCAACCGCTGGGAGGGCTACGCGGGGATCTCCTACAGCGAGGACGCGCGCCGGTCCTTCCGCGACGAGACGGGGCTCGACCTGCCGCTGAAGGAGAACGACTTCACCGACCCCGCCTGGCCGGCCTACGTCGCGTGGCGGCGGCGCAAGCTGAGCGAGCTGGTCGCCCTGTGGGACGGCGCGGTCAGGGACCTGCGGCCGCACTCCCGGTTCATCCCCAACCTGGGCAGCCTCGCGGCCCGCGACCTCGACCGCGACCTGATCCGCAGGCACTATCCGCTGTTCGTCGTCGACAAGCAGGGCCGCTCGGGCATCCAGCCGCCGTGGTTCGCCGGCCGGGTCGCCAAGCGCAGCCGGGCCCTGTTCCCCGATCGGCCGGTGGTGCTCATCACCTCGGTCGGTCCTGAGCACAAGTACCGCTGGAAGGACTCGGTGGCGCCGCCCGAGGAGACCAAGACCTGGATCGTGGACGGCTTCGCCCAGGGCGCCCGCCCCTGGTTCACCAAGTTCAACGCCACGGTCTCCGACCCGCGCTGGGTGCCGGCCGTCGTGGAGGCGTTCAACCTGCACGCCGACCTTGAGCCGGTCCTGTCGGGGATGGAGATCACCGCCGAGGTCGCGCTGCTCGATCCCAACAGGACCGACCGGCCGCCGACCGGCTCGGGCGCCGCCGCGTTCGCCGACGAGGACGGCTTCTACCAGGCGCTGGTCGAGGCGCGCATCCCGTTCGAGCTGATCGCCGACCAGGCTCTGACGCCGGAGCGGCTGCGCCGCCACAAGGTGCTGGTCCTCGCGAACGCCGACCGGCTGAGCGACGAGCAGTGCCAGGTGATCCGCGCGTACGTCGCCTCCGGCGGCGGGCTGGTGGCCGCGCACGAGTCGTCCCTCTACGACGAGAACGGCGAGCGGCGGCCGAACTTCGGTCTCGCCGACGTCTTCGGCACCGACCTGCTCACGCCCGCCCGCGGCCCGGTGAAGAACAACTACATCAGCCTCATGGACGAGCACCCGGTCAACGCGGGCTTCGGCGGGGCCACCCGGATCATCGGCGGCACCCGCCTGCTCGGGGTGCGGGCGCGCGAGGGCGCCCGCGTGCCGTTCCGCTTCGTCCCCGACTTCCCCGACCTGCCGATGGAGGAGGTGTACGTCCGGCAGGCGCCCGACCTGCCGGCCGTCGTCGTACGGCAGGCGCCGGGCGGGGGCCGCGTCGTCCACCTTCCCTTCGACATCGGCTCGATCTTCTGGGAGGCGCTCCAGGCCGACCACGGACGCCTGATCGGCAACGCCGTCCTGTGGGCGCTCGGCGACGAGCCCGAGACGACCGTCCGCGGGCCCGGCCTGGTGGACGTCGCCGTCCGCCGTGACGACGGCGGGATCGCCGTCACCCTCGTCAACCTGAGCAACCCGATGGCCATGCGCGGTGCCATCAGGGAGACGCTCCCGCTGCCCGCGCAGACCGTCACGGTGCGGCTGCCCGAGGGCGCGCGTGACGTCGCGGCGCGGCTGCTGGTCGCCGGCACCGAGGTCAAGGTGACGACCGACGGCGGGCACGCCGAGGTTTTGGTGCCCGACCTGGGGCTCGTCGAGGTCGTGCACGTCTCGTGGGGCCACTCGTGACGCGCGTCTGGTGGCGGGAGCCGTTCCGGACGTTCCAGACAAACCTTCGCGAGGTGGACGCCGGTCTGGACGTCGAGCGGGTGCTCGACCACATCCAGGGCTTCGGCGCGGACACCTGGCTGCTCAGCGTCGGCGGCATCCTGTCGAACTATCCGACGGACCTGGACTTCCAGACGCGTAACCCCGCCCTCGCCGCGCGCCCGTCGGGCGACCTGGTCGGCGACGCCGTGGCGGCGGCGCGCCGGCGCGGTGTGCGGGTGCTGGCCCGCATGGACTTCTCCAAGATCGACCGCCGTCGCGCGGAGCGGCACCCGGAGTGGTGTTTCGTGGACGCCGCCGGCCGGGCGCAGATCTACAACGGCCTGACCAGCGTCTGCCCCAGCGGGGACTACTACCAGGTCAAGCTGTTCGAGGTGCTCGCCGAGGTCCTCGACCGCTACGAGGTGGACGGCTTCTTCCTGAACTGGATGTCGTACAACGAGATCGACTACAGCCGCAGGTACTGGGGCGTGTGCCAGTGCCTGGCGTGCGCCCGCGCGTTCGGGGACGCCCTGCCCACCGGGCCCGACTCGCCCGCCTACCCGCGGTGGCAGCGCTTCGCGCGGGAGAGACTGGAGGACCTCAACGCGCGCGTCCGGGCGGCGATCGCCGCCCGGCGGCCGTCGGCGGCCCTGATCCTCGGCGAGCACGCCGACATCGTCTTCCACGAGGCCAACAACGCCGTCGGCCGGCCGCTGTGGCACCACCGCACCAGCGAGCACGTCAGCGCCGCCAAGTCCTACCGGCCGGATGTCCCGGTGCTGGTCAACGCGGTCGGGTTCGTGGACATGCCGTACCGGCTGGCGGGGGAGGAGCCGCACCACTTCGCGCAGTACCTGGTGCAGGCCATCTCCCGTGGCGCGATCCCGTCCACCTACATCATGGGCACGCCCGACGACAGCGCGTACGAGTGCCTGGAGGTCGCCGGGCGGATCACGCGCTTCCACCGGGACCACGCCGAGGTCTACCGGGACCTCGCGTCCGAGGCGGCGACGCTGCTGGTGCGGCCCGACCCGCTCAAGCTCCGGGGCGAGCGCCTGGCGGCGGCGACGGCGGAGTTCCAGGGGCTCTACCTGGCGCTGCTGGAGCGGCACATCCCCTTCGACGTGCTGCCGGAGGACAAGCTCGGCGTCACTCGGACGGCGCGATACCGGCTCGTGGTCCTGCCCGACCTCGGCCCGCTCTCCGCCGGGGCGGTGGCGGCGCTCGACGGTCATGCCGCGGCGGGCGGAGTCGTGCTGGCGACCGGCTCGTCCGGGTTCGACGCGGACGCCGTACAACTGCGGTGCCTGCCGGTCGCCAGACGCCTGTCCAGCCGCGACTCGGAGGAGGCGACCCGTTCGCTGCACCTTCGCGACGCGCCCGCTCCCGGCCGGCCCTGGGGTTTCCCGGTGTCGGTGGTCGGCGCGTTCCACGTGGTGGAGCCGCGTCCGGGAGCCGAGACCGGGCTCTTCGCGCTGTCGCGGGCGCCGTACGGACCGCCGGAGAAGTGCCACGGACACGACGAGCTGGACCATCCCGGCTGGGTGTGCGCCGCCCATGGCGAAGGCGTGGGCGCGGTGCTGCCGTGGACGGTCGGCAGGGGCTACCGGGAGGCCGGCCTCAGCGCGCACCGCGACCACTTCGCGGACCGCGCGCTACGGGCGGCCGGCCGCGGCATCGAGGTGGAGACGGACCTGCCCGAGCAGGTCGAGATCGTCGTCGGCCGCTCGGCCGCCGGGCGTGTGATCCACCTGCTGAACCGTTCGGGGGACGCCTCCCAGCGGTTCACTCGCCCGCTGCCGATCCCGCAGTCGTGGCTGACCCTGCCGTGGGCGGGGGAGGGCTGGTCCGTCCGGGCGCTGCGCGCGGACCGCCCGCTCACCACCGAGAGCGGGCCGGGCGGCACCCGGGTCCGGCTGCCCGAGCTCGGGCTGTTCGAGGTGCTCGTCGTCACGCGGTAGATCCGCTGTGGAATTGTCAGGCAAGTATTCACGATCTATTGACTGTCAGGTCAGGCAAATGAACACTAAAGCTTCACCGGGATGCCGCACTGCGGCGGCCCGCCCACTGTGAGCGACGACGGGAGAGGCAGTGATGAACGAAGTCGATCGCCGGGGGTTCCTCAAGCTGGCGCTGGCGGGCGCGGCCGCCGTCGGCCTGGCCGGATGCGGCGGCGGCGACGGTGCGGCGGGCGGGGCCACCTCGCTGCGCTACGCCTGGTGGGGCAACAACGTCCGTCAGCAGAACTACACGAAGGCCCTCAAGGAGTTCAGCGCCAAGAACCCCGGCATCCAGGTCGAGCCGGAGTTCGCCGAGTACGAGGCGTTCCAGGAGCGGATGACCACCCAGATGGCAGCCAGGGACGTCGCCGACATCTTCTGGATCGCCTCGGCGCAGGTGATGACGTACGCCAAGAACAACCTCTACCGCGACCTCCAGGGCATCTCCACGCTCGACCTGGCGGCCTACGACAGCACCGCCCTGGAGTCCTTCAAGCTCGACGGCAAGCTGAACACCATGCCGTTCGGCATCTTCGTCCCGGTCATCCGCTGGAACCAGTCGTTCGCCGAGGAGGACGGCGTCGAGCTGCCCTCCGGCGAGGGCGAGTGGACCTGGGACGCGTGGGCGGAGCTGCTCGTCGACTACACCAAGGACAACCCCAAGGGGCGCAAGGGATCGCCGTACGAGGCGGACGCCGACCTGCCGTTCGAGGCGTGGCTGCGGCAGCGCGGTGAGCAGTTGTGGACCCAGGACGGCCGTATCGGCTTCACCGTGGACGGCGTCAGCAGCTGGTTCGACTGGTGGGAGAAGCTGCTCAAGGCCGGCGCCGTCCTGACGCTCAGCGAGCAGGAGGGGATGAGCCCCGACTGGTCCCTGGTCGGCGAGAAGGTGCTGGGCAAGGTCGCCAACTCCAACCACATCATCGACGACGCCAAGATGTTCCCCGACCACACCTTCAAGGAGCGGGCCGTGCCGATCGCGCCCGGGGCGCAGGCGGGCCACAAGTTCCTCTACTACCCGCGGATGGCGATCTACCAGGGCATCGACGCGGACAAGGTCGAGGCCGCCGGCAAGCTCATCGACTACAACACCAACACCGTCGAGATGCTCAAGGTCGTCGGCCTGACGATGGGCGCGCCGGTCAACCCGGAGGTGCTCAAGCAGTCGTACGACTTCGCCAGTGCGGACGAGACGGAGATGCTCAAGGTGGTGCAGGCCGACCAGGAGGCCGAGCGGCGGCCGCGCTACGAGGCGCCGCCCGGCACGAACACCTGGCGCACCGCCATGGCCCGGGTGGCCGAGGAGATCGCCCTCGGCAGGACCACCGTCCGCGCCGGGTCGGCCAGGTTCATCGAAGAGGTCCAGGCCGGCATCGATCGGGCCAAGTGACGCGCGCCGCGCCCGAGCAGCTCAACCCCGACTGGAGGTCGCCGTGGCGACGACAAGGTCAAGGCGCCCGAGAGCGTCCAAACTGCACAGCCAGGGCCTGGCCGCGCACATCTTCCTCATCCCGTGGTGGCTCGGTCTGCTGCTGGTCACCGCCATTCCGCTGTTCGCCTCGCTGTACCTGGCGTTCACCGACTACAACATCCTCAGCTCGCCCGAGTTCAACGGCTTGGAGAACTTCCAGCGGATGTTCTCCGACGCGTACTTCTGGGCCTCCGTCAGGGTCACCCTGGTCTACGTCTTCGTCTCCATCCCCCTGCAACTGGCCTTCGCCCTGCTGCTCGCGCTGATCCTGGACCGGGGGCTGCGCGGGCTCGCCTTCTACCGCAGCGCCTTCTACCTGCCGTCGCTGCTCGGCACCAGCGTCGCCATCGCGATCCTGTGGCGGCAGATCTTCGGCGACGAAGGGCTGATCAACCAGGCCCTCGGGTTGTTCGGCATCCACGGCGAGAGCTGGCTGCAGAACCCCGCCACGGCGCTGTCCACCCTCGTCGTGCTCAACGTGTGGACCTTCGGCTCGCCGATGGTGATCTTCCTGGCGGGTCTCCGGCAGATCCCCGAGGAGCTGTACGAGGCGGCCAAGGTCGACGGCGCCACGGTCGTGCGGCAGTTCACCCACATCACCGTCCCGCTGCTCACGCCGATCATCTTCTTCAACCTGATCCTGCAGACGATCGGCGCGTTCCAGGCGTTCACCCAGGCCCACGTGGTGAGCGGAGGCACGGGCGGGCCGGCCAACTCCACGCTCTTCTACACGCTGTACATCTACCAACAGGGATTCGCGAACTTCGACATGGGCTACGCCTCGGCGCTGGCCTGGGTGCTGATGATCGCCGTCGCGATCGTGACGGCGATCCACTTCATCCTGTCGAAGTACTGGGTCTTCTACGGAGACGACTGATGACGACCGCGACCGCGCCCATCGACTCCACCCGTTCGTCCGCCCGGGCGCACACCCGGCGACGCAGGTCGCGCGACCTGCTCAAGCACCTCGGGCTCGGCGTCTTCGTGCTGCTCATGGTCTACCCGCTGGTGTGGATGGCGGTCAGCGCGTTCAAGCCGAGCCACCTGATCCTCACCCAGCCGGGCCTGATCCCGCAGGACCTGACCTTCGACAACTTCGTCCAGGGCTGGAACGCGCTGAACCGGCCGTTCAGCGTGTTCCTGGTGAACTCGCTGCTGGTCAGCGTGGGGTCCATCGTCGGCAACCTGTTCTCCTGCGCGCTGACCGCCTACGCCCTGGCGCGGCTGGAGTTCCGGATGCGCAAGGTCTACCTCGCCGTCACGCTGGCCTCGGTGATGCTGCCGCTGCACGTGCTGGTGATCCCGCAGTACATCTTCTTCTCGCAGCTGGGCATGGTGAACACGTACTTCCCGCTGCTCATCCCGAAGTTCCTGGCCACCGACGCGTTCTTCGTCTACCTCATGGTGCAGTTCATCCGGACGATCCCGCGCGACCTCGACCGCGCGGCCTGGATCGACGGCTCCGGTCCGTTCCGCACCTTCTGGTACCTGATCCTGCCGCTCATGCGCCCGGCACTGGTCACCACGACGATCTTCACGTTCATCTGGACCTGGAACGACTTCTTCGTCCCGCTGATCTACCTCACCTCGCCGAAGATGTTCACGGTGTCGGTCGCGCTCAGCTCCATGGTCGACTCGCAGAGCCAGGACGGCGTCGGCATGCTCTTCGCGATGTCGCTGGTGTCGCTCCTCCCGGTGCTGGCCTTCTTCGCGTTCGCCCAGAAGCACCTGATCCGGGGCATCGCCACCACGGGGCTCAAATGAGCGAGACCCTCACGATCCTGGTGACCGGGTGGCACGACGAGGCCGAACGGGAGCTGCTGCGCCGGTCGGCCCCCGGCGCTCGGGTCGAGTTCGTGCCCGACCTGACCGCCGTCCCCAGCCTGGTCGAGACCGCGGACGCGATCGCCGGGCACGTGCCGGACGACCTGCTCGCCGCGGCACGGCGGCTGCGGTGGGTGCACAGCCCGGCCGCCGGCGTGGACACCGCGTTGTCGCCCGGCATGCTGGCGAGCGACGTGGTGCTCACCTCGGCGACCGGCAACGGCGCGATCCCCCTCGCCGAGCACGCCATGCTGCTGATGATGATGCTGAACCGCGACGTGCCGCGCTGGCTGCGCGCGCAGGCCGACCGGCGCTGGGACCGGTTCACGCACGACGAACTGGCCGGACGGAGCGTCGGCCTGTTCGGGCTCGGCGGGTCGGGCCTGGATCTGGCGCGCAAGGCCAAGGCGTGCCACATGCGGGTGCTCGGCATGCGGCGCCGTACGTGCTCGCCCGATCCGGCGGTGGACGAGATGTTCGCGCCCGAGGAGTTCCACCGCTTCCTCGCCGCGTGCGACTTCGTCGTCGTCACCGCGCCGCTGACCGCGGCCACCAAGGGCGTGTTCGACCGCGCCGCGTTCGAGGCGATGCGGCCCACCGCGTTCTTCGTCTGCGTGTCGCGCGGCGGCATCGCCGACGACGAGGCGCTTCTCGACGCCCTGCGCCGGCGCCGGATCGCCGGCGCGGGGCTCGACGCGCACGGAGTGGAGCCGCTGCCGCCGGAAAGCCCTTTCTGGGGCCTTCCCAACGTCATCATCACCCCGCACAATGGCGCGACGACCCAGGCGACCGCGCGTCGGGGGCTCGACATCCTGGCGGACAACCTCGGCCGCTTCAGCAAGGGGGAGCCGCTGCGCAACATCGTGGACAAGGCCGCGGGTTATTGAAAGCGAGTATACTTGTCTGACGATTGTGACGATGGAAGGAAGCACGTGGACAGCCAGGGCAGCTTTCCGCTGGGACCGTCGTCCCTGACTGAGGCGTTGTACGAATCGGTGCGCAAGCGGATCGTCAACGGCGAGATCGCCCCGGGGGAGAAACTCACCGAGGTCCGCATCGCCGGCGAGTACAACGTCGCGCGCCCGACCGCCAAGGCGTGCCTGGAGCGGCTCACAGCTCTCGGCCTGCTGCGCCGTTCGGTCCACAAGACCGCGGTCGTCCCCAAGCTCGGCGAGGACGAGATCCGCGACCTCTACTTCAGCCGGGAGACCGTGGAACGAGCCGCCGTCGCCGCGCTCGCACGCCGCGGCGTCGTCCCGCCCGCCGCCGTGCGCGCGCAGGCCGCGATGAAGGCCGCCGCCACCGACATGGCCTTCGAGAGCCAGGTGGAGGCCGACATCGCCTTCCACTCCGCGCTGGTCGCCGGTGTCGGGAGCCGCCGCCTGTCGCGCATGCACGAGGTCATCCTCGGCGAGGTGCACCTCACCATGGGCCAGTTCCAGGCCCACCGCACCACCCACCCCATGAACGTCGCCCGCGAGCACGACGACATACTCAAGGCGATCGAGGCCGCCGACCCCGAGGCCGCCCAGCAGCGGCTGACCCACCATCTCGACCAGGCCCAGGACCGCCTGATCGGCCAGCTGCGCAGGGAGGGCGGAGCCGTGGAGGAGCCTTCGGAGGAGGCTCCCGCCTGAGCGTTCGCGACGCCCCACCCCACCCCTCGACGAAGGAACGGCTCATGTCTCCACAAGCGGTCTCCTGGACCGTGAACTGCTCCATCCTCTACACCGACCGCCCGCTCCTCGAACGGCCCGCCGCCGCGGCGGCCGACGGGTTCACCGCCGTCGAGTTCTGGTGGCCGTTCGCCGAAGCGGTACCCGGCGACCGCGAGGTGGACGCGTTCGTGCGCGCGATCGAGGACGCGGGCCTTCGGCTGACCGGCCTCAACTTCTTCGCCGGCGACATGCCGGGCGGTGACCGCGGCCTGGTGTCCTGGCCGGGCAGGACGCGCGAGCTGCTCGACAACATCCCGGTGGTCGCCGCGATCGGCGAACGCCTCGGCTGCCGGTCGTTCAACGCCCTCTACGGCAACCGGATCGATGGCATCAGCGCCGGCGAGCAGGACGAGCTGGGCGCGGAGAACCTCGCCGCGTGCGTGCGGGGCGTCGCCGCGATCGGCGGCACAGTCCTGCTCGAACCGGTGAGCGGTGCCCCTCGCTACCCGCTGCTGCGCGCCGCCGACGCGGTGGCCGTCATCGACCGCGTCACCGACCGCGTCCCTGACGGCGTCCCCGTCACGTCGGGCATCGGGCTGCTCGCCGACTTCTACCACCTCGCCGTCAACGGCGACGACGTGCCCGCTGTGATCGACAAGTACGCCGACCGCATCGCCCACGTGCAGATCGCCGACGCGCCCGGCCGGGGCGCCCCCGGCACCGGCTCGCTGCCGCTCGGCGACTGGATCGACCGGCTCCACGCGACCGGTTACCGGGGCCGTGTCGGCCTGGAGCACCAGCACGGCGGCCCTGGCACGTTCGACTGGCTGGCCCGCGAGCACCGCGCCGGCTGACCCACCCCACGACCGGACTCCACGACCGGACTCCACGACAGGACGGATTCACCTCGTGACCACCATCGCCTTCATCGGCCTCGGCATCATGGGCAGCCCCATGTCGGTGAACCTGGTCCGGGCGGGCCACACCGTCACCGGCTACAACCGCACACCTGACAAGACCGCCCCGCTCGTCGAGGCGGGCGGGCGCGCCGCGTCGACGATCGCCGAAGCGGTCGTCGACGCCGAGGTCGTCGCCGTCATGGTGCCCGACTCGCCCGACGTCCGGGACGTGCTGACCGGCATCGACGGTGTCTTCAACCACGCCAAGCCGGGCGCCCTGATCATCGACTTCTCCACGATCCGGCCCGACGTCACCGCCGAGCTGGCCGGCGCGGCGCGGGCACGCGGCCTGCGCCCGCTCGACGCCCCCGTCTCCGGTGGCGAGGCGGGCGCCAGGAACGCGACGCTGTCCATCATGGTCGGCGGGGAGGAGACCGACTTCCAGGCGGCCAGGCCCGTCTTCGACGCGGTGGGCAAGACCGTCGTCCACGTCGGCCCGAGCGGCTCCGGTCAGACGGTCAAGGCGGCCAACCAGCTCATCGTGGCCGCCAACCTGCAGGCGCTCGCCGAGGCGGTCGTCTTTCTGGAGGCGCACGGCGTCGACCTCGACGCCGCCCTCGACGTGCTCGCCGGCGGCCTGGCGGGCTCCGCCGTTCTCGCCCAGAAGCGCGCCAACATGGTGACGCGTTCCTTCGAGCCCGGTTTCCGTCTCGCCCTGCATGACAAGGACCTGGGCATCGTGACGTCGGCCGCCCGCGAGGCCGGAGTCGCCCTGCCGTCGGCCGCCCTGGTCGCCCAGCTGGTGGCGGCGGCGAACGCGGCCGGCGACGGCGCCCTCGACCACTCGGCGCTGCTGCGCGGCGTCGAACGCCTCTCGGGCCGCCTGCGGGAGTGACGGCCGCGATGCCCTAGGCGTGATCGAATCGAGACTGACGCTTGGCCAGCTTGCCGGATAGTGCATCACATGCGTATTTTTGCGGCTCTTGTGCTGGCCGCTGCCACATTATCCCCGGCGGTCGCATCCGCCGAGGTCGAAGCCGAGCCGGGGACGGCCACGATCGTCCCCGTGCAGGTGACCGGAAGCCCGGCGAAACGGTTCAACCTCATCGTGCTGGGCGACGGCTACACCGAGGCCGAGCAGGAGAAGTTCCGGTCCGACACCGAGCGCCACCTCAACGTCATGTGGTCGATCGAGCCGTTCAAGTCGTACCGGAACTACATCAACGTCTACCGCGTCGACGTCGTCTCGGGGGAGTCGGGCGTCAGCTGCGACCCCGGCCTGGACGCGCCGCGCAAGAACACCCCGCTCAGCATGGGCTTCTGGGGCGGCTGCAACCCCGGCAGCGTCCAGCGCCTGATCACCATGGACAACTCCGCCGCCAACCGCTACGCGAACCTGGTCGCCGGCACCACGTCCGGCAACCGGCAGATCCTCGCCCTGGCCAACAGCGCCACCTACGGCGGCGCCGGCGGCTCGTACGCCACTGCCTCGGGCAGCAACAGCATGTCGGCGCTGATCAGCCCGCACGAGCTGGGCCACTCCCTGGGCGGCCTCGACGACGAGTACGACTACTACCAGCGCGGCGTCCCCGGCGGCACCTACACCGGCGCCGAGCCGTCCAGCGCCCACCACACCCTGCTCACCGAGCAGCAGATGCTCGACCAGCGCCGCAAATGGTGGCGCTGGCTGGGCGAGCCGAGCGAGTCGGGCGGCCCGATCGGCCGCTACGAGGGCGGCCTGTACGCCACCAAGGGCGTGTGGCGGCCGAGCGAGCACTCGATCATGAAGACCCTCGGCTACTACTTCGACCAGATCGGCCGCGAGGTCATGGTGCGGCGCATCACCGCCAAGACCATGGTGATCCAGGACTCCACGCCCACGGACGCCCCCGTCGGCGCCGACCGCGTGCTGTGGGTCGAGCCGATGCGTCCCGTCAGCCACTCGCTGACCACCACCTGGAGCGTGGACGGCGAGGAACTCCCCGGCGACCGCGACACCCTCGACCTGCGCGCGCTGGACCTCGCGCCCGGCACGCACACGGTCACCGCCACGGTCACCGACCCGACCGAGTTCGTCCGGGACCCGGCGATCCGCGACGCGATCACCGGGACCCGCACCTGGACGGTCGACACCGCGCTCACCACCCCGCCGGACGGCGTCGAGCCCGCGTTCGTCTCCTCCACCCCCACCGGCCACCCGGTCGGCCGCGCCGACGTCGTGTACGTGGAGACCACCCACCCGGCCACGACCGTCCCCGAGGTCACCTGGACGCTGGACGGCAAGCGGTACCAGGGCGCCGACCTCGACCTCGGCGCCATCGACCTGCCGCCCGGCACGCACACGCTCACCGCGGCCCTCGGCGGGCGGAGCCTGACCTGGACGGTGGACGCCACCCCGCCCGCCACCGGCTACGAGCTGTCGCAGCCCCTCGCCGGCTCGGGCGACACCTACGTCTACAACGGCCCGTTCACGATGCGGCTCACCGGCGACGACGACCAGGACGGCTACGTGGTCTCGGAGTCGCGGGTGGACGGCGACGGCTGGTTCAACTACTTCGGCTGGCCCACCTCCTCGGAGCTGCCGTGGACGTTCACCGAGGAGGGCACGGAGATCGACTCCCTGGTGTACGGCAAGCTCCCGCGCGGCCGGCACACCATCGAGTACCGCTCGATCGACGCCGCCGGCAACCCCGGCGAGGCGAAGAGCTTCACCGTCACGACCATCGCCCCGCCCCCGGCCTGCACCCGCACGGTCACCGGAGCCCACCGCGGCCCGCTCACCATCGCGGACGGCGTCACCTGCCTCGACGACGCCCAGGTCACCGGCCCGATCACGGTCAAGCGCGGCGCCTCGCTGGTGGTGGACGGCGGCCGGATCACCGGCACGCTCACCGCGACCGCCCCCGAGGCCGTCCACCTGCTCAAGACCTCGGTCACGGGCGCGGTCAGCGTCGACGGCGCCCGCACCCTCGCCGTCGTGGGCGCCGAGGTGACGGGCGCCGTCACGCTGACCGGCAACACGGCGCCCATCCTGTCGGGCAGCACGGTCAAGGGCGCGCTCTTCTGCGGCGGCAACACGCCCGCCCCGGCGGACCTCGGCGTGCCGAACACGGTCAAGGGCGCCGGGCAGTGCGCGGGCGACCTACCCCAAGGCCCCCGCGGACGCGCGTACGAGGCGGTCCAGCGTCCGGCCCAGTGAGCTGATCGCGAGGTCGCGGACCCTGGCGTACTCCTGCTCGGGGTACTGCCGGGGTCCGTTCTCGATCAGCAGGATCAGGTAGAGGTAGGCGCGGTAGAGGTCGATCCGGGTCAGCGCCGACGGGGTCAGCTCCAGCGGCGTCACCTCGCGGTAGCCGGCCAGCAACGGGTCGTCCTCCGCCAGCTCGCCGAAGATCGTCGGAGTGACGAACTCGGCGAGCGGGTCGCCCCAGAAGGCCCGCTCGTGGTCGATGATCGCCTGGATGCGCGGCGGGCCGCTCAGGTCGAGGAAGACGTTGCCCGGCCAGACGTCGAAGTGCACCAGCCGCGGCGTCGTCACCTCCTCCAGCGCGGGCGCCGCCGCCTCGAACACCGCCATGAGCTCCGCGGCCGGGAGCGGCAGCGGCGCCGGATAGCGCTCGGTGTCGCCGAGCAGCGCCGCCGCCATCGCGAGGAACGCCTCCCGCCACGTGGCGCCCACGATCCCGGCGTGCGGGTAGCCGAACACCTCGCCCGTCACCCCGTTGAGCCGGGCCAGGTGGCGGCCCAGCTCACGGCGCAGCTCTCCGGCCTTCTCGGGGCGCACGTCGTTCCACGAGACCCCGTCGAGCGCGGCCAGCAGCAGGTAGTCGCCGCCCAGCACCGGATCGTCGAAGCCCGCCCGCAGCAGCGGCGCCACCGGCACGCCCGCCTCCAGCGCCAGGCCGATCGCGGCGGCCTCCATGCGCAGCAGATGGCGCTCGTAGCTGAGCTGGTCGAGGTCGGGCGACGGCGACAGCTTGAGCACCACCTCGCGCCCGTCGCCGAGCCGCAGCCGCCAGACGGCGTTGGCGTAGCCGTCGGTCAGCTCGGTGGCGGCCTCGACCCCCGTGCCCAGCGCCCGCCGGATCAGCGCGTCCAGCTCGGCGCCGGACAAGCGGCGCTTCGTCCTGCTCTCCACAGACACCTTCCCTCGGTCGGGCTCTCGGTCAGGCGGACTCGCGGCGCACCAGGTGGGTGTCGAGGATCACCACGGGCTGGCGCAGCTCCTCGCCGTGGATGCGGGCCACCAGCAGCCGGGCCATCTGCCGGCCCATCGCCTCGGTCGGCTGGTGGACGGTGGTCAGCGGCGGGTCGGCGTGCACCGCCGCCTTGGAGTCGTCGAACCCGATCACCGCCACGTCGCCGGGGATCGCCCGGCCACCGTTCTTGAGCACCCGCATCGCGCCCAGCGCCATCGGGTCGGACGCGGCGAAGACCGCGTCGAGACCGGGATGCTCGCGCAGCAGCGCGGCCATCGCCACGGCCCCGCTGTGCTCGGAGAAATCGCCGTAGGCCACCAGCTCGGGCAGGCCCGAGGGCAGCACCGCGTCGCGGTAGCCCGCCAGGCGGTCGACGCCCACCCCCATGTCCTGCGGACCGGCGATCGTGGCGATGCGGGAACGGCCGAGGCCCAGCAGGTGTTTGACCGCCTGCCGGGCCCCTGCCCTGTTGTCCATGTCGACGTAGCTGTAGGGGTCGAGGCCGACGGGCCGGCCGCCGAGCACGGTCGGCACGCCCATCTCCTCCAGCCTGCCCGGCAGCGGGTCGGCGCCGTGCAGCGACAGCAGCAGCACGCCGTCGACGTGCTGGCCCGTCAGATAGTTCTCGAGTCGCTCGTGCTCCTCCGGGGTGCGCGCCATCGCGAGGATGAGCTGCAGCCCGGTCTCGGCCAGCGCCGAGCCGATGCCGCGGATCGTGCCGGCGAAATACGGCTCGTCGAAAACGCGATACTGCGACTCGGACACCACCAGCGCCACCGTGTCGGTGCGGCGCGTGACGAGCGCCCGCGCCGCGCGGTTGGGCACGTAGCCCAGCTCGCGGATGGCCAGCTCCACGGCCTCACGGGCCTTGGCGCTGACGTTCGGCGAGCCGTTGATGACTCTCGACACCGTGCCCCGGCCCACCCCGGCCCGAGCCGCGACTGCCTCAAGAGTCGGTCGGTTCATGGCGCCTATTCTGCCGGATGATCTCCGCGTACCAGAGCGCGCTGTCCTTCAGCAGCCGTTCCTGGGTCTCGAAGTCCACGCGGACCAGGCCGAACCGCTTGCCGTAGCCCCACGCCCACTCGAAGTTGTCCATCAGCGACCAGGCGAAATAGCCCTCCAGCGGCACGCCCAGGTCGATGGCCTGCCGGCAGGCGGCCAGGTGCGCCCGCACGTACGCCTGCCGCTTCGGGTCGTGCACCCGCCCGTCCACCAGGACGTCGTCGAAGGCGGCGCCGTTCTCGGAGATCACCATCGGGATCGGCGGGTACTCCCGCGCCACCCGCGTGAGGATCTCCACCAGGCCGCCCTCGTCGATCTCCCAGCCCATCGCGGTGACCGGGCGGCCGCCGCTGACGAACGACACGTGCTCGCTGCCCACCCACGGCGAGGCCGAGTCGGTGGGCGCCGCCGCCGCCGAGGCCCGGCCGCCCGGCTCGCCCGACACGGTGAAGCGGCTGTAGTAGTTGACCAGCAGCACGTCGATCGGCGCGCCGATGGTCCTCATGTCTCCCGGCTCGATGAAGTCGAGCTCCATGCTCAGATCGGCGAGCACGTCCTCCGGGTAGCGGCCCATCAGCAGGGCGTCCAGGAAGAACCGGTTCTGCAGTCCGTCGATGCGGCGGGCCGCGTCCAGGTCGCGCTCGCTGCCGGTGGCGGGCGTGATGGCGTACAGGTTCACGCAGCCGCCGACCCGCCGGGCGTTCATCGCCTGGACGGCCAGGCCGTGGGCGAGGTTGAGGTGGTGCGCGCCCCTGATCGCGTTCTCCGGCTCGCGCCGCCCCGGGGCGTGCTCGCCCGAGGCGTAACCGAGGAACGCGGCGCACCACGGCTCGTTGACGGTGCTGAACGTGTGCACGTGGTCCTTCAGCGCCTCGTGCACGGCGGCGGCGTACTCGGCGAAACGGTAGGCCGTGTCACGGTTGGGCCAGCCGCCGGCGTCCTCCAGCTCCTGCGGCAGGTCCCAGTGGTAGAGGGTCAGCCACGGGTCGATGTCGTGCCGGCGCAGCTCGTCGGTGAGCCGCTTGTAGAAGTCGAGTCCCTTGGAGTTGACCGGGCCGGAACCGCCCGGCTGGATCCGCGGCCACGAGACCGAGAAGCGGTAGGCCGACAGGCCCAGCCGCGCCATGAGGGCGACGTCCTCCCGATAGCGGTGGTAGTGGTCGATGGCCACGTCCGCGTGGTGCCCGCCCAGGATGCGGCCGGGCGTCCTGGTGAAGGTGTCCCAGATGGAGGCGCCGCGCCCGTCCTCCGCGACCGCCCCCTCGATCTGGTACGCCGAGGTCGCCGCGCCCCACGCGAACCCCGCGGGGAAGCGCAGCCCCGCCCGCGTCTGTTCCTCTTGTGTCGTCACGCCTTGACCGCACCTTCCATGAGACCGCCGACGATCTGCCGGCCGAACAGGATGAACACTGCGATGAGCGGAATGATGGACAACGCCGTCCCAGCGAAGATCAACGTGTAGTTGGTGGAGAACCGCGCGTTCAGCGAGGTGATCGCGATCTGCACGGTGGGGTTGTCCGGGGTGAGCACGATCAGCGGCCACATGAAGTCGTTCCACATGAGCATGAACGTGTTGATGCCGAGCACCGCCATGCCGGGGCGCACCGCCGGCAGCACCACGTTCCACCAGATGCGCAGCGTCGCGGCGCCGTCCACCCGGGCCGCCTCGACCAGCTCCATCGGCACCGCCTGGCGGGTGTACTGCGTCATCAGGAAGACCCCGAACCCGTTGAGCAGGTACGGCAGGATGACCGCCTGCAGCGTGCCCGTCCAGCCGAGGTCGACCATGAGCCGGTAGAGCGGCACCACGCCCATCTGCTGCAGCGGCACCGCCATCGTCAGCAGCACGAGCACCAGCAGCACGTTCTTGCCCTTGAACTGCAGGTTGGCGAACGAGAAGCCGGCCAGCGTCGAGATGACGACGACCGAGACGGTGACGACGCTCGCCACGATGAACGAGTTCGTCAGGCCCAGCAGGAACTTGGCGTCCTCGTTGTTGAGCACCGCGATGATGTTCTCGCCGAGGTTGCCGCCCGGCAGGAACGGCGGCGGCACCGCCACCGCGTCCGCGTTCGTGCGCGAGGCGATCACCAGCATCCAGTAGAGCGGGAACGCCGACAGGAAGACGGCGATCGCCAGCATGACCCTGGTGAGGATGGTCGGCGACCAGTTGGTCACTTCGTTCCCCCGATCCGGCGCACGACCAGGAAGTTGACCAGCGCGCCGATGAGAATGAGCAGGAACAGCAGCCAGGCGGCCGCGGCGGCGTAGCCGTAGTCGAACTCGCGGAAGCCCTGCTTGACGATGAACATGGCCACCGTCTGGAACTGGCCCTGCGACCCGCCGTCGACGTTGCCGTTGTAGAACGTGGTCGGCTCGGAGAACAGCGTCAGGCCGCCGATCGTGGAGTTGAGCACCACGAAGATCATGGTCGGGCGCAGCATCGGCAGCGTGATCTGCCAGAACTGCCGGCGCCGGGAGGCGCCGTCGATCGCGGCGGCCTCGTACAGGTCGCGCGGGATCGTCTGCATGCCGGCCAGGAAGATGATCGCGTTGTAGCCGGTCCAGCGCCAGTCGACCATGGTGGCGATGGCGATCCACGACGGGATGCGCTCGGCCCGCCAGTTCGTGGTTTCCACGCCGAACCAGCTGAGGAGGTAGTTGACCAGCCCCCAGTCACGCGCGTACAGCTGCGTGAAGACCACCGCGACCGCGACCACCGACGTGACCAGCGGCAGCAGCACGCTCATCCGGATCGCCAGGCGGAAGCGGAAGCGCTTGTTCAGCGCGTTGGCCAGGAACAGCGCCAGCAGCATCTGCGGGACGGTCGCGATGACGAACATGCCGATGGTGTTGACCACGGCGTTCCAGAAGTCGTCGTCGGCCAGCAGCGAGGCGTAGTTGCCGAGCCCGGTCCACTCGCTGCCTCCGGCCAGGTCGTAGTCGTGCAGCGAGTAGTAGAGGGTGAACGCCAGCGGGAAGAGCCCGAAGGCGGCGAACAACAGGAAATATGGGGACACCAGGGCGTACGGCATCGCCTTGACGTCCAGGCGGGAACGCCAGCGGCGGCCGGGCGGTTGAGCGCGGCGCTGAGGGCTCCGCGACGCCCGCGGAAGGGTGTCGAGACTCATCACAGACCTTTCGGCGGCAGTGAGCCCGGCCCGTCCCCTGGGAACGGGCCGGGCCGGGGATCAGTCGGCGGCCTTGGCCGCGTCGTCGACCAGCTGCTGCCACGCCTGGTCGTAGGGGACCGAGCCGTCGTCCATGCCCTGGATGACCGCCTCGACGGCGTTCTTGACCTGGGTGTGGTTCACGCCGAGGAAGACCGGCTGGAGGTCGGCGGCGGACTTGGCGAAGATCTCACCGATGGGGGCGTCGTTGAAGTACTCGTTCTTCGCGCCCTGCACCGCCGGGTCCTGCTGGGCCTTGGTGTTGCTCGGCATGTTGCCGAAGTCGGCGAAGACGCTCGCCTGGGTCTGGGCCTGCGTCAGGTAGTCGGCGACCATGGCCGCCTCCTTCGGGTGCTTCGACTGCGCCGGCACGGCGAGCCAGGAGCCGCCCCAGTTCCCGCCCCCGCCGGGAACAGAGGCGACGTCCCACTTGCCGCTGCCGGCGTCACCCGCGTTGCCGCTGACGGTGCCGAGCATCCAGGACGGGCAGCCGACCGTGGCGAACGCGCCCCGCTGGGTGCCCGCCGCCCACTCGTCGGAGAAGTTGCGCAGCTTTGCGGTCATGCCCTGCTGACTCATCTTCTGCGCGAAGTCGAAGGCCGTGCGCACCGCCGGGTTCTTGTCCAGGATGAGGTTGTTCTGCTGGTCGAAGTACGTGACGTTGCCGTTCTTCGCCGCCTCCTGGTACAGCACCACCTGGTACAGCGTGTTGGTCCCGTCGGTCCACTTGGTGTCCTTGACCTTCGACTGGAACTGCCGGCCGACCTTCATGAAGTCGTCCCAGGTGGGCCACAGGGCGCTGACCTCGTCGCGGTCGCCGGGCAGACCGGCCTGCTCGAACAGGTCCTTGCGGTAGCACAGGCTCATGCCGCCGATGTCGGTGCCCAGGCCGAACAGCTTGCCGTCGGGGGCGACGCCGTTCTCCCACTTCCAGGCGGGGAAGTCGGCCTTGCGGGACTCCAGGCCGTACTCCTTCAGGTCGGCCCACCACTCCGGGTGCGCCTTGGCCAGGCCCATGCCGCCCTCGTCGATGCCCACCACGTCGCCGGCCCCCGTGCCCGAGGTCAGCCACTGGATCATCTGTGGCCAGTACTGCTGCTCGAACTGGTCGGTGAGGTGCTCTTCCTTGATCTGGATGTCCTTGTGCTCGGCGTTCCACTTGGCGATGGCGTTCTTGTAGCCGAAGTTGGCGCCGCCGCCGAACGTCTGCACGCGGATCGTGACCGGCCCGGAGGAGGCGGGAGCGCCGGAATCAGCACCGCCGCCGGAACCACAGGACGTAACGGCCAGCACGACCGCGGCCAGGGCCGAGGCCGCGGTCAGGCCGCGACGCTTGCTGATCATCATTGGGTTGGACCCCTTCTCGGGTGAACGTGGGGAGAAGTGCACCGCGGCTGCGCTCCGCCGCGGTGGGTGGTTGGGAGCGCTCCCACAAAGGGTGCACTCGTGGTGTCCAGCCGTCAATCCCGCGAAACGCAACCGTTACCAATGGCACGGTTTAGTGCCGTGATTCCGGATTTTTGAGGATATATGGAGCAAAGAGCTAGTTGGGAGCGCTCCCATCGCAGGAGGTAGCTTTTGTGGTGCTTCGAGGGCATGTCGCCCGCACCCCGTGGCCTTGCCCGTGGTCGGACCCGCGGTCAGGCCCGCCGGGCCCACGCCTCCGCGCGGCCGAGGGCCCGGCTGATCCAAGGCATCTTGTCCAGGCTGTAGTCGTTGACGTCATGGCCGGGGCGGGCGGCAAGTTCCCGCTTCACCGCCTCGTACTCGCGCCGGTGCGCCGGATCGGCCCGCAGCCAGTCGCGCAAGGTGAGCACGACTTGCTGCCTGCGGGGCGCGCGCCTGCGCCGCGCCAGATCGCCGGCGAACGGCGCGATGCGGCCCTCCCACAGCCCCTGCACCGCCTCTGCCCGTCCACGGTTTCACAGCGCCACCCGTCGCCGGGCATGTCACGGCGGCGTGCTGCTCCCTGAGGGCACGGGTGTCGCGGGTCATCGCGGCGGTGCGGGGCCGAGCGCGAGGAAGACGTGATCGAACGCTCTGGCGCGTCGGGTCGCGTCACGGTACGGAGGAGTCATGACGTATGAGATTCGTCCGATCGGAGTCGTGCGGTCGTCCTTGGCGGATCGCGCGAGCGCTCCGAAGCAGGGCGTCGAGGGCTCTCCGGACGCCTGGCTGACGTTCGATCCCCCGATGGCCGACGGCATTCGTGATCTCGCGGTCGGCGATGAGGTGTTCGTCCTCACGTGGCTGCACCTCGCCGACCGATCCGTGCTGGCCGTACATCCGCGCGATGACCCGCGGAACCCGCTGACCGGCGTCTTCAGCACCCGTTCTTCCGACCGGCCCAATCCCGTCGGTCTCCATCGGGTCCGGGTGCTCGCGATCGACGGGCTTCGCGTGCGGGTGGCCGATCTCGAGGCCATCGACGGCACCCCGATCGTCGATGTGAAACCGGTCCTGGACGCGACGCGCTAAGGCCTTGAGTCCCACACGAAGCCGTCCGGGTCGGTGCAGGGCCCGGCATCGCCGCCGATGACGAGCCGGTGCGACCCGGTGCCGTCGGGGGCGACGCCGGCGACCTCGGCGAGGGCACGACGCTTGTAGAGCGACAGCTTCACGGGACTCGGCGAACCGGCGAACTCGACGTACCTGCGGCCGTAGCTCTTGGTGACGGCGAGGCCGCGCTCGACGTAGAACCGCTTGCTCGCGGCCACGTCCGCGACTCCCAGCTGGAGCACGATCTCGTCGATCTGGCGGGTGGCCGGGCCGGTGTCCTTCTTCGCCGAGGACGCGACCGTCCAGATGGCCCCGTCCGGAGCCTGGACGACGCCGCCGTAGCCCCACAGCGACTTCGCGGCCGGCTTCAACGGCGTGGCGCCGGCGTCGAGGGCGGCGCCGATGAGGCCGGTGACGGTGGCCGGCTGGGACACGACGAGCGACAGCGTGAACCCGCGGAAGCCGGTCGTCGGTGCCGCCGAGCCCGCAGGCGCAACCAGGCGACCGAACCGAAGGCAGCGGTGTAGAAGCGGTCGGCCGCCGCGGGATCGGGCACCTCAAGGGTGACGAAGTCGATGGAAGACATGGCTGTCACGCTAGGTGACGATCGGTGAGGCGCGCTTCTCGATTTCTGACCGGTCTGGTGGGGCCTTTCCGCGTCCTGTCCGGGCACGGCCGGACCGACGACCACCGGCGCCCAGAAGCCGGACGGTCAGCAGGCGGCGGCGCGCTGCTCCAGGAGGACGCGTTCGCGGGCGTTGCGGGTCATCGCGGCGGCACGCTCGAACTCCGCCCGCGCCTCCTCCCGGCGTCCCAGCTTGAACAGCAGGTCGCCGCGTACGCTCGGCAGCAGGTGGTAGCCCTTGAGCGACGGCTCGTCCACGATCTGGTCGACGAGGTGCAGGCCGGCCGCGGGGCCGTACGCCATCGACAGGGCGACGGCGCGGTTGAGCTCGACCACGGGGGAGCGCGACATCCTGGCCAGCTCCTCGTACAGGCCGGCGATCCGCACCCAGTCGGTGTCCTCCGGGTTGACCGCGCGGGCGTGGCAGGCGGCGATGGCGGCCTGCAGGGTGTACGGGCCGCGCGTGCCCGACAGCTCCTCGGCCCGGTCGAGGGCGGCCAGGCCACGCCGGATGAGGAGCCGGTCCCAGCGGGCGCGGTTCTGCTCCAGCAGCAGGACCGGCTCGCCGGACGGCCCCACGCGCGCCGCCGACCGGGACGCCTGGATCTCCATGAGCGCGACCAGGCCGTGCACCTCGGGTTCCTTCGGCATCAGGCCGGCCAGCACCCGCCCGAGCCGCAGCGCGTCCTCGCACAGGGCGGGACGCATCCAGTCGTCGCCGGCCGTCGCCGAGTAGCCCTCGTTGAAGATCAGATAGATGACCTCCAGCACGGCGGACAGCCGCCCGGCCAGCTCCGCGCCCTGCGGCACCTCGAACGGGATCCGCTCGTCGGCGAGGGTCCGCTTGGCGCGGACGATCCGCTGCGCCACGGTGGGCTCCGGGACGAGGAACGCCCGGGCGATCTCGTCGGTCGTCAGCCCGCCCAGCACCCGCAGCGTCAGCGCCACCCGCGAGTCCGTCTTCAGCGCGGGATGGCAGGCGGTGAACACCAGCCGCAGCAGGTCGTCCTCGATCTCGTCGGGCTCGGGCTGCTCCTCCCCGGACTCGAGACGGTGCTCAAGACGGTGGCCCAGCTCGGCGAGGTTGCGCTGGAGGCGTTCGTTCCTGCGGATGAGGTCGATGGCGCGGCGCTTGGACACGGTCATCAGCCACGCGCCGGGGTTGCGCGGCACGCCGGACTCCGGCCACTGCTCCAGCGCCGCCACCAGCGCGTCCTGCGCCAGCTCCTCGGCCAGGCCGACGTCGCGCACCAGCCCGGCGAGCCCGGCGATCAGCCGGGCCGCCTCGATCCGCCAAACCGCCTCGATGGCACGATGGGTGTCGGAAGCCGTCACCGGCCCATGAGACCAGCCCGGCCCGCCCCCCGCAACCCGTCCCGGGCATGTCCTGTGGGTCATGCGGCCTGCGCTTGGCCGGACCGTGCCTGAACGCCCTGCTGGGGTGCGCGTTAGTACGGCAACACCTCGCCAGTGCCCGCCGACGGCATCTCCTTCTTCCTCATCGACGGCGCCGCCACGCTGGACCGGCCCGGCGCCTTCGGCGGCAGCCTCGGATACGCGCAGAAACTACCGGACGACGATCCCGCGAACCCGTTCGAACCCGGCGTCAACCAGGGCTACGTCGGCGTCGGCCTCGACGTCCTCGGCAACTACTTCGGAGACTGGGAGCAGCGTGGCCGCGGCTGCGCCGAGCGCTCACCCGCCGGCACGCAATTCCGCGCCCCGGCTCCGGGGCCCAACATGGTGACGGTACGAGGGCCTGGGGACGGGATCGAAGGCTACTGCTTCCTGACCGCCACCACGAGCAACTTCAGCACCACCGGCCCGTGGCGCTCGACGCTGCCGGGACAACTGCACGGGCCCACGACGACTGTGCCTGACGACCCGCAGGAGGCGCGTGAAGAGCGTCGACGACTCCCGTACGTACCGCCCCGGGGACAGGGTCGTCTACCGATACGTCGTCACGAACAACTCCACCAGCACGGTGAACGACGTGCGGATCGAGGACAGCCACGTGACGCAGGTCAGGTGCCGGACCACGACTCTGGCCCCGGGAGCCTCCACGACCTGCAGGGGCACCTTCATCGTGCCGGCAGGCACGGCGAGCGAGTGCGAGCGGCGCGGCTGCCGCTTCTCCGTCACCAACACCGCGGTGGCCAGAGCCGGAGACCTGGCCTCCGCCACGGCCACGGCCACGATTCGAGTGGTGCAGAAGCCGCATCACTGCCGGCCGGGGAAGAAGCCGCACCACGGCACGAAACGGGAGTGTGGTCATGCGGGCCGCAGCGAGAGCCGCATGAGCGTCGTCGATTCGACCGGCCTTGCGGCCGCTGAACGACATCGAGGAGTGACGACCACCTCACGACAGCGGCCGACGCCCTGACGATGTCCGGCCTTTCCCGATAGCCGCCGCCCGCCCGGGTCCACGGGAGTCGTCCCTTCCCGTACGGAGGGTCCGCTCTGGCCGAGCCTGGGCGGGCGACGGCCCTGACAGAACTACGTCATCGCCGCCCGCCTTCGACGCCACCGCCGATGCGCCGTGCCACCGTCGTCCGCCTGTCTCGCATCTGCCCGAGCACCGACGCGGGATCAGCCGGCCGCGCGAAGCGCTTCCCAACGCGTTCCACGCCGTTCGTGATCGACACCGACGAAGGGGAACGAGGGTGCCACCCTTCGGGTCCGACCGGTGTGCCCGCCGACCCCCCGCCATTGGTCAGGTCGAACACGTGTCGCCAGGGCGCCGGCGGCCCGATTCAGCCGGCCGAGGCCACCGTGCTCATGAGGTCCCGTCGGGCGCGTCGGCGCCGAGGCGCTCACGCAGGGCCTTCTCGCGGTCGAGCTCCTCCGGCGGCAGCGACTCGTCCGGCACGTCGGAGGCGTCGAACACGCGCCACACGTCGAGCCCGATCCCGTCGTGCCCCGGCGGGACCGGCACGCGCAGGGCCCACTCGACGGCCTCCTCGCGCGACTTGACCTGGATCAGCCAGAACCCGGCGATCAGCTCCTTGGCCTCGGCGAACGGCCCGTCGATGACCTTCGACCTGCCACCGCTGTAGGCGATCTGCGCCCCCTCCGAGCTGGGGTAGAGCCCCTCGGCCGCCAGCAGGACCCCCGCCTTGGCCAGCTCCTCGTTGTAGGCGTTCATGTTGTCCACGAGCTCCTGGCTGGGCAGGACCCCGGCCTCGGTCTCCGCGCTGGCCTTGCCCACGATCATGAACTTCATCGGTGTCGTCTCCTTCGTCCGCCGCCTTCGGGCGGGCTCGTCAACGCGTCGAACGACCGGCGGGCGGATCGACACGTCCCGCGGAAAAATCTGGCCGATTCCGGAGAACGTACTCGACCCGGTTCCGGCCCGCCACCCTTCGACTGACCCGGCTAGGACGCGGGCTCGTCGGCGAACCAGTTTCCGTGGAACCCCGCCGGGACGCCGCGCGGCAGGTCCACGGCCGCCACCGGCCCGGCGGCGAGGTCGGAGGCTTCGAGCACGAGCAGCCGGGACGCGCTCCCGTCGGCCGTGGTGGTGATGGAGAGCAGCCAGCCGTCGTCCTCCCTGCGCGGCCCTGAGGTCGCGGGCACGAAGACCGCCTCGCCGGTGACCGTCAACGGGGGCAGTGTGTGGCCGGTCACCGCCCCGCCGGACAGGTCGTACTTGACGATCTCGGTGCCGGTGACGGCGTACAGGTAGCGCGAGCCGCGGCCGACCAGTTCGTCGTCGAACGTCGGGAACTCCACCGCGCGGTCGTCCAGCGCCTCCTCACTGGCCGCGCCGGTCGCCGGGTCGAGCGTCCAGCGGTGCAGCCGGGCCGCGCCGGAGGGAGAGGCGGCCGCGGCGGCGGCCGGTCCCGCCGGGTCGTCCGTGCTGCCGGCCGTGTTCCACACGGCGGTGAAGTCGGCGCGGGCGTAGCGGGCGGCGTCGAGCACGATGCGTCCCGAGGCGTCCTCGTGGGCGTTGCCGACGTGGAAGACGTAGCACGGATCGACGTCGAACCAGCGAACCAGGGCGTCCGGCCGGTCGTGCCGCATCACGCCGAGGCGCGCGCCGTACCCGTCGTCCCACTGGTACGGCATGGTCTTGCCGGCCAGTTCCGGCCGGAACGTGAGCGGCAGGTCGAGCCAGACCACGTGGTGCTCGGTGATGGCGAAGTCGTGCATCATCGTGCCCCCGGGGACGGTGACCTCACGGCTGTACGCCAGCTCGCCCGACGCGTCGAGCCGGTGGCAGGTCAGGTGGGGCGCGAACGCGCCGTACCCGAAGAAATGCAGTTCGCCGGTCACCGGGTCCTGCTTCGGGTGCGCGGTCATGGCGGTGCTGAGCCGCCCGCCGAAATCATGCGCGCCGACCGTGTCGAGCTCCGGCGTGACCTCGTACGGCAGGCCGCCCTCCTCGAGCGCGAGCATGCGGCCGGCGTGCTGGATGACGTGCGTGTTCGCGGACACGATGGACAGGTCGCGGGTGCCGTCCGGCCTGACCTCCGGCCGGCCGGCGAGATACCCCGTGCGGACCCACCGGTTGCGGTACCACTCGGCGCGGCCGTCGCGCAGCCGTACGCCGTGCAGCATGCCGTGGCCGAAGAACCAGTGGTCGGGCAGCTCGCCCGGCAGCGGGTTGGGGCCGTTGCGGACGTAACGGCCGGTCAGCTCGGGCGGCAGCGTGCCGGTCACGGGCAGGTCGGCGGCGTCGATCTCGTCTGCCACCGGGGCCAGGTGGCCGCTCATGTAGACGGGCGACTGAGTCATGTCGAACTCCTCTCGGCGATGACCTGGAGCCTTACCTATCCAATTGGACATGTCAATACGGATATGTCCAATTGGAGGTGATAAGATCGGCGGCATGGCGCTGCGATACGCACTGCTCGGCCTGCTGGCGGAGCGGCCCGCGAGCGGATACGAGCTGGCGAAGGAGTTCGAGGGCGACCTCGGCCACTATGCCTGGCAGGCCGGGCACAACCGGATCTATCCGGAGCTGGCCCGCCTCGCCGGCGAGGGCCTGATCGAGAGCGCCGAGGAAGGCGCGCGGGGTCGCCGCGTCCACACCATCACCGCCGCCGGGCTCGCCGAGCTGCGGGCGTGGCTGCTGGAGCCGTGGGAGGGCGGTGCGGTGCGCAACGAGGGAGTGCTGAGGCTCTTCCTGCTGTCCGCGCTCGACTCCGCCGACGCCCGGAAGATACTGCACGCGATCGCCGCCCGCTGCGAGCGGGAGCTCGAACGGATCAGGGACGCCGTGTCCGGCGAGACGCCGATCTCCGGCGAGGGCCGCCTGGCCCTCGGCTGGCTCGCCGCCGGCTACGGCCTGCGCCAGTACGAAGCCTCCCGCGACTGGGCCGTCTGGGCCCTCGGCGAACTCGACAAGGCGGACCGCCGCTAGCCTCGTGCGCATCCCGTGGGCCGGCCACGTCCCGATGGAGAACGACCCCGCCGCGGTCACCCGCGCGTTGTCGGAGTTCGTCCTCGCCTGAGTCCGGGCGACACCGCGAGAACGCGCAAGCGCGCGTCCCCGTGGTACGGGAACGCGCGCTTGCGCGGGGGACGCCGCCCGGGGGGCGGGCGCTTATATGGGGGAGCAGAGCGCGCTCCGTGCGTGCGGAGAATGCGCGCTTCTGCGGGGGGAGAGAGCACCGCGTCCCGTTGGTGTGGGACGCGGGCTTCATTTGGGGGGAGAGGCGCAAATCCCCGTGATGGGGGGACGTGCGCTTC
>NZ_SMKQ01000111.1 GCF_004348995.1 Nonomuraea terrae | reverse complement strand
GCGGGTGGGTTTCGAAGGCGGCCCGCTCGCCGGCCACCGCGACCGCGATGCTCTGCGCGCCTCGCGGGCGGCCGAGCCGGTCGGGATGGCAGGCGTATGGTGTGCCGTCGTGGGAGGTCAGGCCCCACGAGCCGATCGTCCAGCTCCGGCCGGTGCGCCGTTCCAGCCACAGTTCCAGGGTGCCGGTCGCGCCCGTGCAGAACTCCTGGAGGAAGATCACGCCGGGCTCGATCGGTGCGCCGAGGGCGTGCCGGCCGATGTTCTCCGCCAGCTCGACCGCGCTCGCGCGGTAGAGGGGGCAGAGGGAGTTGGTGCCGGTGCAGACGTTCCACGTCATCGCCGACAGCGTCACCGGCGGCTCAGCGCGGGCGGGAGCCGTGAGAGCGCTTGCCGCGAGCGTCAGGACCAGCCCCCACACCATGTGCGACATACAACCATGAAGAGGTCACGGCGCGGGGGCCGTCCGTACGTCGAGGACGGCGTCCACGCGGGCCAGGGCCCGCAGGTGGTGGCGGCGCAGGACGAGGACGACCATGCCGACCGCGCAGCAGGCGGCGCCGACCCAGTACGGCATCCCCGGGTCGATCTCCTCGCCCAGCTTGGTGGCGATGAACGGCGCCAGCGCGCCGCCCGTCCAGCGCACGAAGTTGTAGCCGGCCGAGGCCACGGGCCTCGGGGCGTCGGAGACCTCCATGGCCGACTCGGTGAAGACGGTGTTGTTCAGGCCGATGGGGATGCCCGCCAGGATGGTGAAGACGATGACGCCCGCGTGGCCGGACAGCGCGATGCCGATCTGGAAGACGGCCAGCAGCGCCAGCGCCAGGTGCAGCACGTTCACCGAGCCGATCCTGCGCTGCAGCGGCGGCGCGGCGAACACCGACGCCAGCGCCACGCAGACGCCCCAGCCGAAGAAGACGGCGCCGATGCCGTACGGGGACATGTGCAGGATGAACGGCGTGAAGGCGAGCAGCGTGAAGAACGCGAAGTTGTAGAACAGCGCGGTGCAGGCGGTCGTGGCCAGCCCGCCATGGGTCAAGGCCTTGAGCGGCGCGCTGAGTCTGGTCTTCACCGCCGGCTTGGCACTCGGCTCGAGCAGCGCGGCGATCAGCACGAAGCCGGCGGCCATGAGCGTGGCGGTGCCGAAGAACGGGGCCCGCCAGCTCCAGTCGCCGAGCAGGGCGCCGACGAGGGGGCCGGTGGACAGGCCCAGGCCGAGCGCGGCCTCGTACAGGATGATGGCCGACTCCGCGCCGCCGCTGGCGGCGCCGACGATGACGGCGAGCGCGGTGGCCACGAACAGGGCGTTGCCGAGGCCCCAGCCCGCGCGGAAGCCGACCAGCTCCGCGACGCTGGTGGAGGTCCCGGCCAGCGCGGCGAAGACGACCACCAGCGCCAGGCCGGCCAGCAGCGTGCGCTTGCCGCCGATGCGGCTGGAGACCCAGCCGGTGACCAGCATGGCCACGGCCGTCACCAGGAAGTAACTGGTGAACAGCAGCGAGACCTGGCTCGGCGTGGCCTCGAGGCCCTGCGCGATGGAGGGCAGGATGGGATCGACGAGGCCGATGCCCATGAAGGCGACGACCGCCGCGAACGCGGTCGCCCAGACGGACATGGGCTGGCGAAGGATTCCGCCGCCGGTTTGCATGGTGCTCCTTTTGCGTACGCGTGGCTACGAGCGGCCGAGTTTCGCCAGGACGGGCAGGGCGGCCGCGAGTGTGGCGCGCTCGTCCTCGGTGAGCGCGGCCAGTTCACGGGTGAGGTTGGCGATCCGCGACCTGCGGACGTTCTGCAGCCGTTCGCGGCCCTCGGCGGTGAGCTCGACCGTCCTGACGCGGGCGTCGGCCGGGTCCGTGCCGCGCGCCACGAGGCCCGCGTCCTCCAGCCGGTTGATCTGGACCGTCATGGTGGGGAGTTGCACGGCGTGATCTTCGGCGAGCGCCGTCATGCGCCGGGGGCCGTGTTCGAGCGAGCCGAGCACGCCGTACTGCTGGCTGGTCAGGGGCTGTCCGGCGGAGTAGCGCCTGAGCAGGAAGACCAGGTGACGCAGCACCACGGCGACCTGCTCGGCCAGGTGGGTGGGATCGTCCCGCATACTTAGCCCAACTAACTTAGCTTGTCTAATATTCCGTGACATGACATGAAAAAGCCCGGCCCCGGATTCCGGAGCCGGGCGAGTGCCCACATTACGGGCGTTCGGTCTCCAGGCGGACGGTCTCCTCCACCGTCATCTCCTGCCTGATGCGCAGCGAGGGGTCGAGCGGGCGCACGTACGCCTGCTGCACGCCGGGCACGCGGTCCTCGATGACGAAGGTGGCCCGCGTGTACGCCTCGGCGCCGGGCGCCTGGACCCGCGGCACGACCTTGAAGTCGGCCGTCATCCGGTCGCGCTCGATCGTGGTCAGCACGTAGCCGCGCTGGTTGTTGTAGAACTTCAGGTGCGGGTTGATCCCCAGGAACGGATGCTGTGCCGGGTCGGAGTCGGCCCCGTCGCCGCCGGTCGAGATCGACGTGGCGACCAGCTCCGAGCCGACCGTGGGCCCGGTCGGGTCGTCGTAGTCGAGCTTGAGGTCGCTGGCCCAGTGGGCGTGCACGTCGCCGGTGAGCACCACCGCGTTGCGCACCTCGGCGTCGATCCAGCCCTGCGTGATGCGCTGACGGGAGGCGACGTAGCCGTCCCAGGCGTCCTGCGAGGTGATCTTGGCCGGGCCGGCGTTGTTGTCGCGCTGGGCGAAGAAGACCTGCTGACCGAGGACGTCCCACTGGGCCCGCGACGTGCGGAAGCCGTCCAGCAGCCACGACTCCTGCTCGGCGCCGGTGATGGAGCGGGCCGGGTCGACCGCGTCCGGGCAGTCGCGGTAACCGTCGCCGCAGCCCTGGTCGTCGCGGTACTGGCGGGTGTCGAGCATGTGGAACGTGGCCATCCGGCCCCACCGGACGCGCCGGTAGAGCTGCATGTCGATGCCGCGCGGGATCGAGGTGCGGCGCAGCGGCATGTTCTCGTAGTACGCGCGGAAGGCGGCCTCACGCCGGGCGAGGAAGTTCGGCTGCGGGTTCTCCGGCCGTTCGGGCACCTCGTCGGCCCAGTTGTTGTCCAGCTCGTGGTCGTCCCAGACGACCAGCCAGGGCGCGGCGGCGTGCGCGGCCTGCAGGTCGGGGTCGGCCTTGTACTGGGCGTGGCGCTGGCGGTAGTTGGCCAGGGTCTCGGTCTCGGGGCCCTCGTGGTGGCGGACGTTGCCGCCGGGGATCGTGTAGCTGTTCCTGGTGTACTCGTACTGGTAGTCGCCCAGGTGCAGGATGAGGTCGGGGTGGTCCTCGGCCAGGCGGCGGTACGACGTGAAGTAGCCGTGCTCGTACTGCGCGCACGAGACGAACGCCATCGACAGGGCGCCGCCGTACGACCCCGGGTGCGGGGCGGTGCGGGCGCGGCCGAGCGGCGAGACGTACGGGCCGACGCGGAAGCGGTACCAGTACTCGCCGTCGGCGCGCAGGCCGTCCACCTCGACGTGGACGCTGTGGCCCCACTCGGGCGCGGCCACGGCCCCGCCGGAGCGCACGACACGGCGGGCGCGCTCGTCGGCGTACACCTGCCACTGAACGGTGAAGGGCCGCTGCGGCATGCCGCCGAGCCCGTCCTCGGCCAGGGGCTCCTGGGCGAGGCGGGTCCACAGCACGAGGCCCTCGTGGTCGGGGTCGCCGCTGGCGACGCCGAGGGTGAACGGGTCGGTGCGCAGCCCGCGCGAGGCGAGCGTGGCGGCGGTCTCGGCGGCGGGGTCGGGGTCGGCGTGCGCGGTGGCGGCGGGGATCGCGGCGGCGGCGCCCGCCGCTAAGCCGGTGACGAGGAAGTGCCTTCGGTTCAGTCGGGACACGTGTGGCTCCTGCTCGACGATCAAGGGTGCCGGACGCCCCGAGCTTGACTCGGAATCATGACGCGTCGGTGAACTCCAGCCGACAAAAAAGACGACATCCTTCGCGGATGCCGCCTTTTCCTGAAATTTCCGCCGTCAGGCTGTGGCGCCCCCCGCCGGGCCGGGCCGTGCGACCCGCCCCGCCGCGAGCGATCATGTCACAGGAGGATCTGTGGCCTGCGCAGACGCGCCGCGTGCCGCGGTCGCCTGGACGCCTACCAGCCGCGCTCGGCCAGCCGGTGCGGCTGCGGGATCTCGTCGACGTTGATGCCGACCATGGCCTCGCCCAGACCGCGCGAGACCTTGGCGATGACGTCGGGGTCGTCGTAGAAGGTCGTGGCCTTGACGATGGCCGCGGCGCGCTTGGCCGGGTCGCCCGACTTGAAGATGCCCGAGCCGACGAACACGCCCTCGGCGCCGAGCTGCATCATCATCGCGGCGTCGGCCGGGGTGGCGATACCACCCGCGGTGAACAGCACCACCGGCAGCTTGCCGGTCTTGGCCACCTCGGCGACCAGCTCGTACGGCGCCTGCAGCTCCTTGGCGGCGACGTACAGCTCGTCCTCGGGCAGCGAGGTGAGGCGCTTGATCTCGGCGCGGATGGTGCGCATGTGGGTGACGGCGTTGGAGACGTCGCCGGTGCCGGCCTCGCCCTTGGAGCGGATCATGGCCGCGCCCTCGGTGATGCGGCGCAGGGCCTCGCCGAGGTTGGTGGCACCGCACACGAACGGCACGGTGAACTGCCACTTGTCGATGTGGTTGGCGTAGTCGGCGGGCGTCAGCACCTCGGACTCGTCGACGTAGTCGACGCCGAGCGCCTGCAGCACCCTGGCCTCGACGAAGTGGCCGATGCGGGCCTTGGCCATCACGGGGATCGAGACGGCGTTGACGATGCCGTCGATCATGTCGGGGTCGCTCATCCGGGACACGCCGCCCTGGGCGCGGATGTCGGCGGGCACGCGCTCAAGGGCCATGACGGCGACGGCGCCGGCGTCTTCGGCGATCTTGGCCTGCTCGGGGGTGACGACGTCCATGATGACGCCGCCCTTGAGCATCTCGGCCATGCCGCGCTTGACGCGGGCGGTTCCGGTGACGGGGGTGCTTTCTGGCGTGCTGCTGGACACGGTCATCCTCACGGGCTCTCACGGCGATCGGTACGTTTGTCAGGACTATCGTAGGTCCTGACGGACCCGTCCCCCGACATGCCACAATGTCAGGATTTATCGAGACGTCCCTACAGTCTGGCTCAGGGGATGACAGGCTTGCGGCTGGCCAGCGCCACCCAGACCTGCCCGGGCGCGAAGTTCATCGGCTCACCGCTCTCCGTGGTGAACGTCGTGCCGCCGTCCTCCGATTCCCGCTCCCACTTCGCCTTGTACGCCTTGCCGTCGCGCAGCACGATCGCCGAGCCCTTGCCGGTGGTGTGCACGAGCGGCGTGTAGCTGTCGTTGGAGTCGTGGAACTCCGAGCGCTCGGTCTTGGTGTACTGGACGACGACGGTCGGCGCGCCGAGCTGGCCGCCCTCGGCGGCGATGTCCTTCTTGCCGTCCTGCCAGATCATCCACTGCTTCTTCGCCTCCGACCAGCGGAAGGTGAAGCGCGCGGCGGGCCACTTGACGGTGTACGACGCGCGGTCCACGCCGCCCTCGGCCGGCGGATCGCCGAAGGTGAAGCCGACGTCCTTGGCCTTGCTCGCCTTCGGCGCCTTGGCCAGCAGCTGCTTGGTGTTGGCGAACAGGTTGTAGGGCGCGACGCGGCCCGGCTGGCGGAAGTACGCGCCGGGGTTCCTGGTGTCGCCCACGTCGAACAGCGACGCCTCGGCGATGTACGGCAGCAGCTTGCTCTGCGCGCCCGAGTAGGCGAAGGCGGGCTTGCCGAACTGCGGCGCGATGTGCAGGTCGGAGATCCGCGCGCTGCGCACCGGGCCGACCTTGGGCGGCAGCTTGGAGGAGAAGATCGCCATGAGCCGGGTCAGGCCGGCCTCGACCTGCTCGACGTAGACGATGTCGGCGCTCTTCAGCCCGAGCTGCGGCTTGCCGGCCGCGGTGTTCTCGATCTTCACCGCGACCACCGGCTTGAGCGACTCGTACGGCTTGCCGGTGAACGGATGGGTCTTGACCGGCTCCTGCTCCGGCTCCTCGGGAGCCAGCGTGGCGGCCTGCGGCGCCTTGCCCGGCGCCGGTTCGTTGGAGGAACAGGCCGCGACGGGCACCACCACGGCCGCGCCCGTCAGCCAGATCATGATCATCCGGGGTAGCCGCACGTGACAACACTCCTTGCTTCGACCCTTAAACGGGATGAAGCTTACTGGCTTCACCAAATCAGGTCATTCGGTTGCCATAGTCGCCGGCGGATTGTCATCGATCTCGAAGAATCGCGGGTAGGCGGTATGCCCGGCCAGGCGCAGGGTCCTGGCCAGCCAGCGCCGCTGCGCCGCACGGGTGACCGCGACCGCGTTGTTGTAGAAGCGGCGCGAGTAGACGACCTTGGCCACGGCGGTGTCGAGCTCCTCCAGCAGCTCGCGGCCCGCGGGCGACTCCGACAGCTTCTCGCGGAAGCGTTCCTGGTCCACCACCGCCCGCAGGGCGCGTGACAGGTCGCTCTCGGCGTGCTCGCGCTCCTCGGGCCCGGCCGTCCTGGCCTCGTGGGCCGCCGTGGCCAGCACGAGCGACGTGGCCGGGTCGAGCAGGCGCGAGCCGGCCAGCTCCAGCACCACGGCCCGGCGCCGCATCAGCGCGGCGTCCAGCGACTCCTGGGCCAGCTCCAGCCGGATGTGCAGGCGGTCGAGCCGGCCCGCGCGCCAGGAGATGTAGACCGCCGCGAGCACGACGACGATCCCCACGATCAGGATGGTCGTGGTCACAGGTCTTCCTCCACCCGGCCGGCGCCGCTCGTGGTGACCGTCTCGTAGACGCGCACGACGTCGCGGGCCACCGTGGACCAGTCGTACTTCCGCACCGCCACCAGCGCCTCGGCCGCCAGCTTGGCGCGGCGCTCGGGGTCGTCGAGCAGCGCGGCGGCCTCGCGCGCCAGCGAGGCGTGGTCGCCGTTGGCGAACAGCGCGCCCGCCTGCCCCTCCCCCAGCACCCTGCGGAACGCCGGGATGTCGCTGGCCAGCACCGTCGCCCCGGACGCCATCGCCTCGGCCAGCACGATGCCGAAGCTCTCGCCGCGGGTGTTGGGGGCGCAGAACACGTCGACCGAGTGGTAGGCGCGGATCTTGTCGGCCTCGCTCACCATGCCGAGCACGGTCACCCGGTCGTGGAACTCCTTCGGCACCCGTTCGTAGACGTCCTTCGCGTCGCCGGGCCCGGCGATGAGCAGCTTGAGGTCGCGGCGCTCGGCCGCGAGCACGCGGAAGGCGTCGAGCAGGATCGGCAGGCCCTTGCGCTCTTCGTCCATGCGGCCGAGGAAGCCGATCGTGGCGCCGTCGGGGCCCCAGCCGCCGAGCGGCTCGGCCTCCGTGTAGCGGGAGACGGTGACGCCGTTGGGGATCAGCACCGCGTCGCCGCCGAACTGCTCGACCAGGCTCTTGCGCGCGGCGTCGGAGACCGCGATGCGCCCGCTCAGCTTCTCCAGCGCGCTCTGCAGCAGCGGCTCGGCCACCGCGATGGCGCGCGAGCGCTGGAACGACGCGTGGAACGTCGCCACGATGGGCCCCCTGGCGGCCCAGCAGGCCAGCACGCCCAGGCTCGGGATCAGCGGCTCGTGGATGTGCAGCACGTCGAACTCGCCCGTACGCACCCAGCGCCGCACCCGCGCCGCCGACAGGAAGCCGAACGACATCCGCGCCACCGACCCGTTGTACGGCACCGGCACCGCCCGGCCGGCCCCCGTCACGTAGGCGGGCAGCTCGTCGTCGTCGGCCGCTGGGGCGATCACCGACACGTCGTGTCCCTGGGCCATGAGCGCCTGGGCCAGGTCGTCGATGTGCTGCTTGACGCCGCCCGGCATGTCCCAGGAGTAGGGGCAGACGATGCCGACCTTCATCGCGGCAGGTCCTCCAGCCAGAGCCGCTGCAGCATGTGCCAGTCGTCGGGGTGCTCGGAGATGCCCTTCTCGAACACCTCGGCCATGCGCTGCGCGAGGAAGGCGACCTTCTCCTGCCGGGTGCCCTCCTCGGGCATGGGCACCTCCTCGTGGATGTGGATGCCCCACTCGTCGCCGACGAAGTAGACGACGGCGGGCAGCAGCGCCGCGCCCGTCTGCACGGCCAGCAGCGGCGGCCCGGCGGGCACCTTGGTGGTAGCGCCGAAGAAGCGCACCTCGATGCCGCTCTTGGTCAGGTCGCGCTCGGCGGGCAGGCAGACCGCGCGCCCCTTGCGCAGCCGCGAGGCGAGGGTGCCGAAGTTGTGGCCGTCGCCGCCGGTGAGCGGCAGCACCTCCATGCCGAGGCCCTCGCGGAAGGCGACGTAGCGCCGGAACAGCGACTCGGGCCTCAGCCGCTCGGCCACGGTGGTGAACGGATGGCCCACGCCCACCAGCCACGCGCCGGCCGCGTCCCAGTTGCCCATGTGGGGCAGGGCCAGCACGACTCCCCTGCCCGCCTCCAGGTTGGTGAAGATGTGCTCGGCCCCGATGACGTGGGTGCGGCGCACGATCTCCTCGGAGCTCATGGACGGCAGCCGGAAGACCTCGTGGAAGTAGCGGAAGTACGAGCGCATCCCGGCCCTGGTGAGCTCGCTCAGCTCACGGTTACCGGGCTCCAGCCCGGTCACCCTGGCCAGGTTGGACTCCAGCCTGCGCACCGACTTGCCGCCCCGGCGCCAGACCCGGTCGGCCAGGAACCGGAAGACCGCGGCCGTCGGGCGCTCCGGCAGCAGCGGCACGAGCGTCCAGCCGGCCGCGAAGCCGGCGGCCACCACCCGGTCGCCGAAAGACACCTTCTCGCTCATGTCCGCCTCGTCTGCTGGTAGACCGCCATGACGCGCTGCCCCACGGTGACGACGCTGGCCGCCGCGAGCAGCCACATGCCGGCGGCCAGCACGTACGGGACGCCGAGCCCCGACAGGAAGGTCGCGACCAGCGCCACGACGAGCCGTTCCGGCCGCTCGGCCAGCCCGACGTCCGCCGTCAGCCCGAGCCCTTCGGCCCTGGCCTTGGCGTAGGAGACCAGAGCGCCCGCGATCAGGCACAGCAATGTCACCGCCGCCATCAGCGTGTCGTCTCTCGACATGAAATACAAGATCAGGCCCGCGAAGATGGCGGCGTCGGCCACCCGGTCGAGCGTCGAGTCGAGGAACGCCCCCCAGGTGGTGCCCCCCTTCCCGCCGAGCCGGGCCACCACACCGTCGAGCAGGTCGAACAGCACGAAGACGGTGATGACGAGGGCCCCCACGGTCAGGTGGCCTAGGGGGAAGAAGAGCAGAGCCGACACGACCGTGCCGAGGGTGCCGGCCGCCGTGACGGCGTCCGGGCCGATCCCGCGGCCGACGAGTGCCCTGCCCAGCGGGGTGAGTATCCGGGTCACGGCCGGGCGCAGGAGTTTGAGCATCGCCGTCCGATCGTAGGCCATCGGGACCTGACAACTTTCTTTGCTCCGGCCCCCTTGTGATATCCGCCACAGGGGTATTTGGTGAACACACCGCGTCCATGCGGTTTCTACTCGCTCCGTGCGGGCGCGGCGTTGGAACCAACCGACGTACGCGGGAGGCTGATGTGGCGGAGAAGAACGCGGGCGGCACCATGGGAGCCGCGGGCAGGGCACTCGCGGCCGACCGGGCGGACGCGATTCGCAATGTCGTGCTGGTCGGCCACTCAGGATCAGGGAAGACGACGCTGGTCGAGCACCTGCTGGCCGCGACGGGAACCGTCCAGCGCCCCGGACGGGTGGAGGACGGCAACACGGTCAGCGACTTCGACGAGGTCGAGGTCAGGCAGCAGCGGTCGGTCAACCTCGCGGTGGCCCCGCTGACGTACGGCGGGGCCAAGATAAACCTCCTCGACACGCCCGGTTACGCCGATTTCGTCGGCGATCTGCGCGCGGGACTGCGCGCCGCCGACGCCGCGCTGTTCGTGGTGTCGGCCTGCGACGGCATCGACGGGCTCACCCAGATGCTCTGGGAGGAGTGCGCCCAGGTCGGCATGCCGCGCGCGGTCGTCATCACCAAGCTCGACCACCAGCGGGCCAACTTCGACGAGGTGCTCGTCACCTGCCAGGACGTCTTCGGCGACGGCGTGGCCCCGCTGTATCTCCCGGTGATCACCAACGGTCACGTCAACGGGCTCATCGGGCTGCTGTCGCAGAAGTTCTACAACTACGCCTCGGGCGACCGGGCGGAGAAGGACCCCGGCGCCGAGTACGCCGCGCAGATCGAGACGTACCGGGGCGACCTCATCGAGGGCATCATCCAGGAGAGCGAGGACGAGTCGCTCATGGAGCGCTACCTCGCGGGCGAGCCCATCGACGGCATGATGCTCATCGAGGACCTGGAGAAGGCCGTCTCGCGCGGCAGCTTCTACCCCGTGCTCTGCACCGGGCTCGGCGTGGGCACGACGGAGGTGCTGGAGCTCATCACGCAGGGCTTCCCGTCTCCCCTCGAACGCCCGATGCCCGAGATCTCCGACCTGTCCGGCAAGCCGGTCCAGGGCATCGCGTGCGACCCCGACGGCCCGCTCGTCGCCGAGGTCGTCAAGACCACCAGCGACCCGTACGTGGGCCGCATCAGCCTCGTCCGCGTCTTCTCCGGCACGCTGCGGCCCGACATGACCGTGCACGTGTCCGGCCACGGCGGGGCGGAGCGCGGCCACGAGGACCACGACGTGGACGAACGCGTCGGCGCCCTGTCGTGCCCGCTCGGCAAGCAGCAGCGCACCACCCCCAAGGGCGTCGCGGGTGACATCGTGGCGGTGGCCAAGCTGTCGCGCGCCGAGACCGGCGACACGTTGTCGGACGTGGACCGGCCGCTGTGCATGACGGCCTGGAGCATGCCGGAGCCGCTGCTGCCGGTGGCC
Source organism: Nonomuraea terrae (assembly GCF_004348995.1). Taxonomy (GTDB): domain Bacteria; phylum Actinomycetota; class Actinomycetes; order Streptosporangiales; family Streptosporangiaceae; genus Nonomuraea; species Nonomuraea terrae. Next base: position 17,448 of record NZ_SMKQ01000111.1, on the reverse strand, counting down.
ATCAGGGCCAGGTCCAAGGCGGACGAGGACAAGCTGTCGCAGGCCCTGGCCCGGCTCGTGGCCGAGGACCCGACCCTGCGGCTGGAGAACAACGCCGAGACCCGGCAGCTCGTCCTGTGGTGCATGGGCGAGGCGCACACCGACGTGGTGCTCGACCGCCTGGCCAAGCGCCACGGCGTCGAGGTCGAGCGGATCGAGCTACGGGTGCCGCTGCGTGAGACGTTCGGCGGCAAGTGCCAGGCGACGGGCCGCAACGTCAAGCAGACCGGCGGCCACGGCCAGTACGCGATCTGCCACGTCGAGATCGAGCCGCTGCCGTCCGGCTCGGGCTTGGAGTTCGTCGACAAGATCGTCGGTGGCGTGGTGCCGCGGCAGTTCATCCCGTCGGTGGAGAAGGGCGTGCGGGCCCAGATGGAACGCGGCGTCGTCGCCGGCTACCCGATGGTGGACCTGCGCGTCACCCTGTACGACGGCAAGGCCCACTCCGTCGACTCCTCCGACATGGCCTTCCAGATCGCCGGGCAGCTGGCGCTCAAGGAGGCCGCGTCGAAGGTCTCGACGCTGCTGCTGGAGCCGGTGGACGAGCTGTCGGTGCTGGTGGCCGACGATTACGTCGGCTCGGTGATGTCCGACCTGTCGGCGCGGCGCGGGCGGGTGCTCGGCACCGAGCCGGTCGGCCACGGCCGGACGCTGGTCAAGGCCGAGGTGCCCCAGCTGGAGATCACCCGTTACGCCATCGACCTGCGCTCGATGTCGCACGGCACCGGCACCTTCCACCGGAGCTTCCTGCGCTACGAGCCGCTGCCGCCGAACCTGGCGAGCAAGGTGGCCGCCGCCGAGTGACGGCCGTGCCGGGAGGGCATGTCCCTCCCGGCACTATTTTAGTCATTTATCACAGAAGCATCACGAGTCTATTTCGTTTTTCCGTCCCGACCATGGCGGGCCGGGTGTCACACTGGGTGGCACTATGCGTACTGGACGGCCCCTCCTAGCAGCCGCCGTGCTCGCGGTCGTGACCACCACGGCCGCCTACGCCTTCGGCCCCGACGCCGAGCGGAGCCCCGCGGCGAGCCAGAAGAAGACGACCACCTCCACACCCTCTCCGGCCTGCAAGGCCGACCCGCGCCATCCGAAACGGGAGCTGCGCGGGGTGTGGATCGCCACGACCCAGAACATCGACTGGCCCTCCAGGGCCGGCCTGCGGCCCGACCGGCAGCGGGCCGAGTACGTCAAGATCCTCGACAGTGCCGCCAAGCGCAACCTCAACGCGGTCTTCGTCCAGGTGCGCCCGGCCTCCGACGCGCTGTACAAGTCGTCGCTCGAGCCGTGGTCGCAGTACCTGACCGGGACCGAGGGCAAGGATCCCGGCTGGGACCCGCTGCCGTTCCTCATCTCCGAGGCCCACAAGCGGGGCATGGAGTTCCACGCCTGGTTCAACCCGTATCGCGCGTCCTACAAGGACAGCGTCTCCAAGCTGCCCCGCAGCCATCCCGCGCGCCAGCACCCGGACTGGACGGTCAAGTACGGCGGCCGCCTCTACTACAACCCCGGTATGCCGGCCGTGCGCGAGCACGTGGTCAAGGTCATCGACGACGTCGTCAGCCGCTACGACATCGACGGCGTGCACTTCGACGACTACTTCTACCCCTACCCGGTGGCGGGCGCGACGTTCGACGACCGGGCGGCCTTCCGCAAGTACGGCAAGGGCATGAAGCTCGCCGAGTGGCGGCGCGACAACGTCGACACGCTCGTCGCCGAGGTCGACAGGGCCGTCCATCGCGCCAAGGGCCACGTGCGGTTCGGCATCAGCCCGTTCGGCATCTGGCGCAACAAGTCCAACGACCCGACCGGCTCGGCCACCTCGGGCATGTCCGCGTACGACTCGATCTACGCCGACGCGCGGGCCTGGATCAAGGACGGCACGGTCGACTACGTGCTGCCGCAGCTCTACTGGCCGCGCGGGCACCGCCAGGCCGACTACAACACGCTGGTCCGCTGGTGGTCCAACGAGGTCAAGGGCAGCGACGTGCAGCTCTACATCGGCCAGGGCCTCTACCGCGTCGGCACGCGCGACGACAGGACCTGGACGCGTCCGGGCGAGCTGGCCGCGCAGGTCGGCGTCAACCGCGACTCCAAGCAGGTCGACGGCGAGGTGTTCTTCAGCGCCAAGCAGCTGCTGACCAACCCGCTGCGGGCGATCGACCGCGTCGCCACGACGTACTACAGCCGCCCGGCGCTGCCGCCGGCGGTTCCGGACGCCGGCGGCCAGGCTCCCGCGGCGCCGCAGGGCGTCAGGGCGCAGGGGACGGCGCTGTCGTGGACCCCCGCCCAGGGAGCCCGCGCCTACGCGGTCTACCGGCTGCCGAAGTCGGGCCGGGACTGCCACACCGCCGACGCCCGTGACCTGGTGGCCGTCGTGGGAGGCCCGTCCTACACCGCGAAGGCGCCCGGCACCTACCTGATCACCTCGATCGACCGTCTCTCCCGCGAGAGCGACGCCCTCCGGGTGAAGACAGGCTGACCCGCTGCTGAACGCACGCGGCCGGGGCCGGTTTCCGCCGCCCCGGCCGTCGGCGTTCCCGGCGGATTCGCGGGCCGGGCGCGATGGGATCGGCGGGGTGCCGGTGCATGAGAAGGTAGTCGCGTCCGGTGGCGCCGGAACATGACCTTGCTCTACCGTGCCACGGAACCGAAGCGACCACGGGAGGTCATCGGCGTGAGGCGTGCGCTCATCGTGCTGGCCGTGCTGGTCGGCCAGATGCTGGCCGGGCACGGCCTGCTCGCCGGGCCGGCCCGGGCGGACGACGCCGGCGGCAGGGTCGCCCTCATCGGCGTGCCCGCCCTGCACTGGAACGACATCACCCCGTCCGACACACCCCACCTGTGGAAGCTGGCCGCCTCCAGCGCGATCGGCTCCCTGTCGGTGCGTACGGTCGGCAACGTGACCTGCCCCTACGACGGCTGGCTGACCGTCTCGGCCGGCACCAGGTCGGCGGCGGGCTACCGCTGCGGCGCGCCCCCCGCACCCGAGCGGCAGGGCGACGGCGCGGTCGTCCCCGGCTACCGCTACCTCATCGACGTGGCCGGACAGCGCTACGCCGGCACGCTCGGCCGGTCACTCAAGGCGGCCGGTCAGTGCTCGGTCGCGATCGGCCCGGGCGCCGCGCTGGCGCTGGCCGACCAGCAGGGCGCGGTGCAGAGCTACCGCGACTCCGCCACGGGGATCACCACCGCCGACCTGGAGCGGTGCCGGATGGTCGCGATGGACGTCGACGACCTCGTCGCCCCCTACCTGACAGACGGCCGGCTGCCCGCCGAGCCGGAGCTGCTCGGCCCCGCCGAGCGGCGCCGGGCGCTGCGCCAGGCCGACGCCGAGGTGGGCGCGCTGCTCACCGCACTGCCCGCCGGCACGACGGTGCTGCTGGCGGGGATGTCCGACCACGGCTCGGTGCCCCACCTGCGGGTGTCGGCGCTGCAGCGGCCGGGCGCAGAGGGCCGCCTGCTTGGCGCCGCCTCCACCCGCCGCGACGACATCTCGATCCTGCCCGACCTGACCGCCACCGCGCTCACCGAGCTCGGCGTCGCCGTGCCGCCGACCGTCGTGGGCGTGCCGCTGCGGGTCGGCGACCCCGGCGCCACCGTCGAGCAGCTGCGGCGCGCCGACGCCAGCGCGCAGACCATGCGCTCGGCCAAGGGCCAGTACTTCACCGCGCTGGCGGTCATCCAGGTCCTGTTCTACGTCGGCGCCTTCCTGCTGCTGCGCCGCCGCAGCCACTGGCGCTGGCTGCGCGTGGCGGCCGTGGCCGTGGCGGCCCTGCCGGTCACCTCGTTCCTGGTCAACCTGCTGCCGTGGAGCGACCATGTGGGGCTGTTCGGCGGCATGCTCGCCTGGTGGGCGGCGATCACCGTGCTGGCGCTGGCCGGGCCATGGCGGCGCAAGCCGCTCGGCCCGCTGGCCGTGGTCGCCGGCATCACCGCGCTGACGCTCGCCGCCGACCTGCTCACCGGCACCACGCTCCAGCTCAACAGCTTCATGGGCTACAGCGCCGAGCAGGGCGCCCGTTACTTCGGCCTGGGCAACATCCCGTTCGCGCTGCTCGCGACCGGCACGCTGCTGAGCACCACCGTGATCGCGCACCGGTGGCCTGGCAAGGTCGGCGTGGCCGCGATCGTGGTGCTGGGGGCGATCGCGATGGTGCTGGGCGGCTCGGGCCTCGGCAGCGACTTCGGCGGTGTGATCGCGTTCGTGCCGGGCATCGCGGTGACCGCGCTGATCCTGTCGGGCAAGCGGGTCTCGCTGATGAAGCTGGCGGCGTTCTGCGTGGCCGGCGGGGTGATCGTGATGGGCTTCGCCTGGTACAACTACCTGCAGCCGCCCGCCGAGCAGACCCACCTCGGCAGGTTCGTCGGTCAGGTGCTGACCGGGGAGGCGTTCGACGTCATCTGGCGCAAGCTGGAGGCCATGCTGGCCACCCTGCTCAGCCCCAACCTGATGCCGATCGTGATCGTGGCCGTGGCGTTCCTGGTCTACGCGATACTGCGGCCCGAGCAGGCCTCGGCTGGGGTGGTGCCGGCGGCGTTCGAGCACTCCCCCGCGCTGCGCGCCGGTCTGATCGGCACGCTCGTCAGCGGCGTGGTCGGGATGCTGGTCAACGACTCCGGCGCGGCCGTGCTGTCGATGGCGCTGGCCCTGGCCGTGCCGCTGCTGCTGGCCACCGGCCTCGGCGCGGTGGCCTTCGGCCGCGGATCAGCCCCAGGCGTCGGCGAGCAGCTGTCGGGTGTCCCGAAGTAGCTGCGGCAGCACCTTGGTCTGGGCGACGACCGGCATGAAGTTGGTGTCGCCGCCCCACCGCGGCACGACGTGCTGGTGCAGGTGGGCGGCGATGCCGGCGCCCGCGACGTGGCCGAGGTTCATGCCGACGTTGAAGCCCTGCGCGCCGCTGGCCTTGCGCAGCGCCCGCACCGACTTCTGGGTGTATTCCCCCAGCTCGGCCACCTCGGCGGCGTCGAGCTCGTCGTAGTCGGACACATGCCGGTACGGCACCACCATCAGGTGGCCGGAGTTGTACGGGTAGAGGTTGAGCACCGCGTAGACCGACGCGCCCCTCGCCACGATCAGGCCGTCCTCGTCGCTCATCGTCGGGATGACGTCGAACGGGCATCCCTCTCCGGGGCCGCTGCCGGTCGGCTTGTTCTCGCCCTTGATGTAGGCCATGCGATGCGGGGTCCACAGACGCTGGAAGTTGTCCGGGGCCCCTGCCCCTGCCTGATCGTGCATAACTAGCAGCATATGACCACGGACAAACGGGGAGCTCTTCCGGCACAATCCTGATCATCCCCCGACAGGAGATCGCCATGACTGAGACCCTGACCGAGCAGTCCGCCCCCGAGCAGTCCGACGGGCCTTCGTACATCGAGGCGCCGGCCACCGACTCGGCTGTGAAGGGGCGCATCAAGGTCGCCGACGAGGTGGTCGAGAAGGTCGCCGCGCTGGCCGCGCTGGAGGTCGAGGGCGTCGCCGACATGGGCGGCGACCTCGCGCGCGCCTTCGAGTCCGTACGCGACCGCATCGGCCTCGGCTCGCGCCGCGCCAACCAGGGCGTCAACGCGCAGATCCACAACGGCGAGGTGGCCGTGAGCCTGACGATCGTGGTCGAGTACGGCCATGTCGTCATGGACGTCGCCTCCGAGGTCAAGACGAACGTGGCCATGATCGTCAGCCGGATGCTGGGCATGCGGGTCATGGAGGTCAACGTGACCGTGGACGACGTCCGCCTTCCCGGCGACCCCCACCCGGCCCCGCGCGACCCGGCCGCCGACGAGGAGCCGTCTTCCGCCGCCTGAGGGTTCACATGCGGGGCGCGGCTGCCAGGATGAGAGCCATGACGGATCAGCTCCAGCCCATGCCCGAAGACTGGCAGCGTGCCCTGGCCATCGTGGCCCACCCCGACGACCTCGAGTACGGCTGCGCCTCCGCCGTGGCGACCTGGACCGACGCGGGCCGCGAGGTCGCGTACGTGATGGTGACCCGTGGTGAGGCGGGCATCGACACCCTCGAACCGGTCAAGGCCGCGGCGGTGCGCGAGCAGGAGGAGCGAGCCAGCGCGGCCGTCGTCGGGGTGAGCCGGGTGGAGTTCCTCGGCCACGCCGACGGCGTCATCGAGTACGGTACGCCGCTGCGCAGAGACCTGGCCGCCGCCATCCGCCGGCACCGCCCCGAACTCGTGATCACCATCAACCCCGACGACGCCTGGGAGGGCACGTACTGGAACACGCCCGACCACCGGGCGGTCGGCCGGGCCGTGCTCGACGCCGCCGGTGACGCCGGCAACCGCTGGATCTTCCCCGACGCCGGTGGCGAGCCGTGGAACGGCGTGCGCTGGGTGGCGGTGGGCGGCACCGACTCCCCCACCCACGCCGTCGACGTGACGGACGGCCTGGAGCGGGGCGTGCGCTCGCTGCTGGAGCACCGCGCCTACATCGAGGCGCTGACCGACGGGGACCCGGAGGCGTACGCGCGCGGCCTCATCGAGGGCTTCGCCCTGCAGGAGGCGGAACGCTTCGGCGGGCGCCCGGCGGTCACGTTCCGGCTCTACCCGCGCTAGAGAACGCAGCGGCGGAGCGGCCTCGACGGGGGGCCGCTCCGCCGGATGACGGTCAGACCTGGACGCGGTGCTCGACAGCGCTGACGATCTCGGCGACAGCGTCGTCGATCGGGACGCCGTTCTTCTGCTCGCCGTTGCGGTAGCGGAACGACACCGCTCCATTGGCGATGTCGTCGTCGCCCGCGAGCAGCATGTACGGCACCTTGGCCTTCTGCGCGTTGCGGATCTTCTTCTGCATGCGGTCGTCGGAGGCGTCGACCTCGATGCGGATGCCGCGCTCACGCAGCCGCTTGGCGACGTCCTGCAGGTAGGGCACGTGAGCGTCGGCGATCGGGATGCCGACGACCTGCACCGGGGCCAGCCACGCGGGGAAGGCGCCCGCGTAGTGCTCGACCAGCACGCCGAAGAAGCGCTCGATCGAGCCGAACAGCGCCCGGTGGATCATCACGGGTCGCTTGCGGGTGCCGTCGGCCGCCTGGTACTCGAGCTCGAACAGCTCAGGCAGGTTGAAGTCGAGCTGGATGGTCGACATCTGCCAGGTGCGGCCGATCGCGTCGCGGGCCTGGACGGAGATCTTGGGGCCGTAGAAGGCGGCGCCGCCCGGGTCCATCACGAGCTCGAGCTTCTCCGCCTCGGCCACCTCGCGCAGCGTCTGGGTGGCCTCCTCCCAGACCTCGTCGGAGCCGACGAACTTCTGCGGGTCCTTCGTGGACAGCTCGAGGTAGAAGTCTTCGAGCCCGTAGTCGCGCAGCAGGTCGAGCACGAAGCGCAGCAGCGAGGTCAGCTCGTCGCGCATCTGCTCGTGGGTGCAGTAGATGTGGGCGTCGTCCTGCGTCATGCCGCGCACGCGGGTGAGGCCGTGGATCACGCCGGACTTCTCGTAGCGGTAGACCGTGCCGAACTCGAACAGCCGCAGCGGCAGCTCACGGTAGGAACGCCCGCGCGCCCGGTAGATCAGGTTGTGCATCGGGCAGTTCATCGGCTTGAGGTAGTAGCGCGCCCCCTCCAGCTCCATGGGAGGGAACATGCCGTCCTTGTACCAGTCGAGGTGGCCCGAGACCTGGTAGAGGTGCTCCTTGGTGATGTGGGGCGTGTTGACGAACTCGTAGCCCGCCTCCTCGTGGCGGCGGCGCGAGTAGTCTTCCATCACCCGGCGGATCACGCCGCCCTTGGGGTGGAAGACGGCCAGGCCGGAGCCCAGCTCGTCGGGGAAGCTGAACAGGTCGAGCTCGGCGCCCAGCTTGCGGTGGTCGCGCTTCTCGGCCTCCTCCAGCAGCTTGAGGTAGTCGTCCTGCTTCTCGCGCGACTCCCAGGCGGTGCCGTAGATGCGCTGCAGCTGCGGGTTCTTCTCGCTGCCGCGCCAGTAGGCGCCGCCGGAGCGCATGAGCTTGAACGCGGGGATCGACCGGGTGGACGGCACGTGGGGGCCGCGGCACAGGTCTTTCCACTTCAGCTCGCCGGTCTTGGGGTCGAGGTTGTCGTAGATGGTGAGCTCGCCGGCCCCCACCTCGACGGACTCCTCGTCGGCGGCTCCGCCCTTGAGCCCGATCAGCTCCAGTTTGTACGGCTCCGCCGCCAGCTCCGCTCGCGCCTCCTCGTCGGTGACGACCCGGCGGGAGAACGCCTGCCCCTGCTTGACGATCTCGCGCATGCGCTTCTCGATGCGCTTGAGGTCGTCGGGGTGGAAGGCCTGCTTGACGTCGAAGTCGTAGTAGAAGCCGTTCTCGACGGGCGGGCCGATGCCCAGCTTGGCCTCGGGGAACAGCTCCTGCACGGCCTGGGCCATGACGTGGGCGGTGGAGTGGCGCACGATCGCCCGGCCGGCGTCGCTGGAGACCTCGATCGGCTCGACCGCGTCGCCGTCGGCCAGCGACCAGGCGAGATCGCGCGGCTCGCCGTTGACGCGGGCCGCGATGACGGTGCGGCCGTCGGCCTCCAGCGCCTCTCCGGCCGTCGTGCCGGCCGCGACCACACGCTCGGCTCCGGCGAGGGTGATGCGTAGCTCGGCTGACACGGTGTCTCCCTTGGGATCGCGCTCGATGACGGGCACCGAGGCTGGTTCGTATGGTGAACACCGATGCTATCGCGGGCGAAACCCCATCCTTGTCAGCTCCTTGCGGCTGCCGTGGAAGACGTTGCGGTCGAGGGGCCTGTTGTCGTACTGGTGGATGGTCCAGTCGTTCCAGGGGCTCGGCACCGCGGGCTCTCCGCGCGGGCTCGCCGGGCTGGCGATCCACAGGGGATGTTCGGCCAGCCCGGAGCAGTGACCGTTCTGCGCGAACGTGTGGAAGGTGTAGATGAACGGCCGCACGCCGGTGTGCCGCTCGACGAAGTGGCACCACCGGCGCGCGTAGCGGGCGACCTTCTCGGGGCCAAGCCCGTCGTTGGTCTCCAGGTCGAGCGCGATCAGGTCGCCGCGGCGCAGGCCGCCGGCCGACCTGATCACGTCCAGGAAGTGACGCGCCTGCTCCAGGGGGTCGCCCTTGGGCCGGGCGAAGTGGTAGGCGCCGCACACGATCCAGCTTTCCCGCATGCCGTTCCAGTTGCGCGGAAACCACTTGTCGGTGTAATCGCCGCCCTCGGTCGCCTTGGCGAAGGCGAAGGCGACTCCTCGGTCGGCCTGGCCGGTCCAGTCGACCGTGCCCTGCCAGTTCGACACGTCTATGCCCTGCAGCAAGCGCTTCTTCACCTTGCCGGAGTTTATTGAGACCTGCCCTGATCAGCCCTTCGCCGCGCCGATCAGGAGGGTACGGGTGCGTTCCCGGTTGGCGAACGGGGAGGCCACGAAGTCGGTCACGCCGGCCTGCTTGAGCTCCTCGAGCTTGGCCAGCACGGTGTCCTCGTCGCCCACGATCGCCACGTCGCCGGGCCCGGCCGCGCCCTCCCGGTCGAGCATCGCGCGGTAGGACGGCAGGCGGCCGTACATCGAGAAGATCTCGTTGGCGCGGGCGACGGCGCCGGCGGGGTCGTCGGTGACGCAGATGGGCAGCGCGCAGACGATGCGCGGCTCCTCGCGGCCGGCCTCGGCGGCGGCGGCCCTGATGGTCGGGGCGATGTGCTCGGCCACCGTCTTCGGCCCGGTCATCCACAGGATGGTGCCGGCGGCCACGGTGCCGGCCAGCTTGAGCATGCGCGGCCCGAGCGCGGCCACCAGCACGGGGACGCCCGCGCCGGGGGTGGTGAGCCGTACGTTGGCCTTGAGCGTCTCGCCCTCGTAGGAGACCTGCTCGCCCTTCGAGGCGGGGACGAGGATGTCGAGGTACTCCTTCATGTGCCGGCCGGGGCGCTCGAAGCTGTAGCCGAACACGTTCTCGATGACGACCTTGTGCGACAGCCCGATGCCGAGGGTGAGCCGGCCGCCGAGCGCGGCGTTGGCGGTCATGGCCTGCTGGGCGAGCACGGCCGGGTGGCGCGGGTAGGTCGGCACCACGGCGGTGCCCAGCTCGATGGGCGGGGCCTGCGCGCCCGCCGCGGCCAGAGCGGTGATGGCGTCGAGGCCGAAGATGTTGGACAGCCAGGCCGAGGTGAAGCCGTCGTCCGCCGCGCGGGCGATCTGGTCGCGGAGGGCGCCGATGGGGTCGTCCCCCTGGGGTTCGGCGAGGAGATATCCGTAGCGCATAGAACAGAACTCCGTTCTGGTGACTGAGGCGAATGTATCTCGTATCCGCCCGGCCGGGCGGTCCCCCGGCGCGGCGCGGCCGATTTGTAAAGTGGGCTGCATGACGCACGAACGCGCGGGACAGCCCGCCCGGCCTTCGGACCTGGTCGACGTCGCCAGGCTGGTGACGTCCTACTACGCCCTGCGTCCCGACCCCGGCGAGGTGGGGCAGCGGGTGGCGTTCGGCACCTCGGGGCATCGCGGATCGTCGCTGAAGACGGCGTTCAACGAGGAGCACATCCTGGCCACGACGCAGGCGATCTGCGAATACCGGCGCGCGCAGGGCACCGACGGTCCGCTCTTCCTCGGCATCGACACCCACGCGCTGTCGGAGCCGGCCCGCGTGTCGGCGCTGGAGGTGCTGGCCGCCAACGAGGTCGACATCCTCATCGACACGCGCGACGGCTACACACCGACGCCCGCCGTCTCCCACGCCATCCTGCGGCACAACCGCGACCGCACGTCCGGGCTCGCCGACGGCGTCGTCATCACCCCGTCGCACAACCCGCCGTCCGACGGCGGGTTCAAGTACAACCCGCCGCACGGCGGCCCCGCCGGCACCGACGCGACCTCCTGGATCCAGGACCGCGCCAACCGGCTGCTGCAGGACGGGCTGAAGGGTGTGCGCCGGGTCCCCTACACCACGGCCCTCGACCGGGCCGGGCGCTACGACTTCCTGGGCGCGTACGTGGACGACCTGCCGTCCGTGGTGGACCTCGACGCCGTCAGGGCGGCCGGGGTGCGCATCGGCGCCGACCCGCTGGGCGGGGCGAGCGTGGCCTACTGGGGCGAGATCGCCGAGCGGCACCGGCTCGGCCTGACCGTGGTCAACCCGCTGGTGGACCCGACGTGGCGGTTCATGACGCTCGACTGGGACGGCAAGATCCGGATGGACTGCTCGTCGCCGTACGCGATGGCCTCGCTGATCGACAACCGCGACAGGTACGACGTCTCGACGGGCAACGACGCCGACGCCGACCGGCACGGCATCGTCACGCCCGACGGCGGGCTGATGAACCCCAACCACTACCTCGCCGTGGCCATCTCCTACCTGTACACCCACCGCGACGGCTGGCCGTCGGGGGCCGGGGTGGGCAAGACCATGGTGAGCAGCGGGATCATCGACCGCGTGGCCGAGTCGCTGGGCCGGCGGCTGTACGAGGTGCCGGTGGGGTTCAAGTGGTTCGTGCCGGGGCTGCTGGACGGCTCGCTGGGGTTCGGCGGCGAGGAGAGCGCGGGGGCGTCGTTCCTGCGCCGCGACGGGTCGGTGTGGTCGACCGACAAGGACGGCCTCATCCTCGCGCTGCTGGCCTCCGAGATCCTGGCGGTCACCGGGAAGTCGCCGAGCGAGCACTACCGCGAGCTGACCGGGCGCTTCGGGGAGCCCGCGTACGCGCGGGTGGACGCGCCTGCCACGCGGGAGGAGAAGGCCGTGCTGGGCAAGCTGTCGGCCGAGCAGGTGACGGCCTCGTCGCTGGCCGGGGAGCCGATCACGGCGGTGCAGACGTCGGCGCCGGGCAACGGGGCCGCGCTGGGCGGCGTGAAGGTCGCGACGCGGAATGCCTGGTTCGCGGCCCGGCCGTCCGGGACCGAGGACGTCTACAAGATCTACGCCGAGTCCTTCAAGGGCGCCGACCACCTGGCCAAGGTGCAGGAGGAGGCCCGTTCCCTCGTCTCGGCCGCCCTGGGCTGACCCGGGGCGGCCGTGCGGCGGTCAGTAGGTGAGGTGGCGGCCGCCGTCGCCGACGAGGGTCTCGCCGGTCACCATGTCCGACTCCAGCAGGGCGGTGACCAGCTGGGCGACGTGCTCGGGGCGGGCCGTGCGGCGCAGCGGCGCCTTCAGCTCCTCCTTCGTCGCCATCTCGGCGAACACCTGCTCCCCCACCCGGTCGATGTGCCAGCGGGTCGCCACCATGCCGGGCGCGACCGCGTTCACCCGGACCTCGGGCGCCAGCGCCACCGCGAGGTCGCGGGTGAGCTGGAGCAGCGCGGCCTTGCTGACGCCGTAGGCGATCGAGGAGCCGGTCGGGTGCAGCCCGGCGACGGAGGCCACGTTGACGACGGCCCCGCGCGCCGCACGCAGGTCGGGGGCGAAGGCGCGGGCGCAGTAGAAGGCGCCCATGAGGTTGACGCCCATGACCTGCCGCCACACGTCGTCGGTGAGCCCCTCCAGGTCGGGGAACGGCACCCACCTGGTCATGCCCGCGTTGCACACCAGGACGTCCACCCGGCCGTAGGAGGCGCGTACCCGCTCGGCCATGCGGCGTACGGCGGCGTCGTCGGACACGTCGGCGGCCAGCGCCTCGGCCTTGCAGCCCAGGCTCTCCAGGCGCGCGACCGTCTCCTGCGCCTCGCCGGCCGAGCGCGAGTAGCCGACGACCACCGCCGCCGCGCCCTTCCTGGCCAGGCGCTCCGCGACGGCCGCGCCGATGCCCGTGCCGCCGCCGGTGATCACGGCGACCGTGCCGTTGAGGTCCATGCTCGTCACTCCTCCGCCACGGGCTTGCGCACCGGGTCGATGTCGGCGATGTCGATGTCCTTGGTCTCGCGCGAGGCGTAGAAGGCCGCGAAGGAGATGACCGCCGTCCCGATCAGGAAGGCCGCCACCAGCCACGGGGCCCCGTCGAGCCGGGCCGCGAGCGCCGCGCCGATCAGCGGCGAGAACCCGGCCAGCGCCGCACCCAGCTCGCGTGAGGCGGCGAAGCCGGTGTAGCGCACGCGGGCCCCGAACAGCTCGGCGTAGAAGACCGGCTGTACGGCGACCTGCGGGGCGAACCCGAACGCACCCATGATCATCATGGCCAGCCACACCAGCCACGGCACCCCGGTGCCGACCATGAGGAAGTACGGGTAGACGAAGACGGCGACGAACACGACGCTGAACAGGTTGAGCGGGCGCCGCCCGACGCGGTCCGACAGGTTGCCGTAGATCGGTTGCAGCACGATGACGGTCAGCGCGAAGAGGATCACGCCGAAGAGCGCGCCGTGGTTGGACATGCCGAGCTCGGCGGTGGCGTACGCGACGCTGAAGGTCGACAGCGTGTAGACGATGGCCGTGTCGTTGATGTGCGCGCCGACGCCGACGAGGAAGTTGCGCGGGTGGCGGGCCAGCGCGTCCTTGATCGGTACCCTGACGATCTCGCGGGTCCGCTCCATCTCGCGGAACACCGGAGACTCGGCCACGCGCAGCCGTACGTACAGGGCCACGCCGATCAGCGCGAAGCTCACCAGGAACGGCAGCCGCCAGCCCCACGCCAGGAAGTCCTCCTCGGGCAGCAGCTGGACGAGCAGGAACGCCGAGGTGCCGAGCACCAGCCCGATCTGCACACCGGTCTGGGCGAAGGAGGCGTAGTAGCCGCGCCGGCCGGGCGGGGCGTGCTCGGCCAGCAGCGTCGCCGCGCCGCCGAACTCGGCGCCCGCGCCGAGGCCCTGGCAGACGCGCAGGAACGTGAGCAGGATCGGCGCCCACACGCCGATCGCGGGATGGGTGGGCAGCAGGCCGATCAGCCCCGTGGACACGCCCATGATCAGCGTGGTGATGATCAGCGTGGAACGGCGGCCGATCTTGTCGCCGAGGTGGCCGAAGAGCACGCCGCCGAACGGCCGGACCACGAAGCCCACGCCGAACGTGGCGAAGGCGGCGATCGTGCCGGCGGCGGGGTCGGAATCGGTGAAGAACAGGCGGTTGAAGACGAGGGCGGCGGCGGTACCGTAGATGAAGAAGTCGTACCACTCCAGGGCGGTGCCGACGAGGGCTCCTGTGACGACGCGCTTGAGCTCGGGTGAGGAGGTGGGGGGCGGCGTGGCGGACATCTAACCTCCAGGGGGCGTGTCAGGCCAGGGAACGCCGAGCCGCGAGGCGAGACCCGTTAACTCCGCCCACACCGGCGCGGGCACCGGGATGCCCTCCTTCAGCCGCTCCGCGCGCGTGCCGGCCTCGGGCTCCCCCGGAACGACCACTCCGGGGCCGGAGGCGCGCAGGGCCTCGCAGAAGGCTTCGACCTGGGCGACGTAGACGTCCAGGTCGACGAACGCCGTGACGTCCACCGCGGTGACCACCGTGCCGAAGGTGCCGTCGTACTCGGGCGAGCAGGCGGCGCCGGTTCCGGTGAGCAGGCCGCCGACCAGCTCGATGAGCACGCTGAGCCCGTACCCCTTGTGGCCGCCGAACGGCAGCAGCGCCCCGCCCCGGTAGAAGTCGGCCGGGTCGGTGGACGGGCGGCCCTCCGGATCGACGACCACGCCCTCCGGGGCCGGCGAGCCGGCCGCGCGCAGCAGGCCGAGCTTGCCCTCGGCCATCGCGGCGGTGGCCCAGTCCATGACCACGGCCGTGCCCCCGGCCCGCGGCACGGCCCAGGCCATGGGGTTGGTGCCGAGCATCCTGCGGTGCCCGCCGTACGGGGCCACGGTCGGGTCGGCGTTGCCGACGATCTGGGCGATGAGGCCCTGGCGGGCCAGCGCCTCGGCGTACTCGCCGAGCCGGCCGACGTGGTTGCACTCCCGGATGGCGACCACGCCGACGCCGTGGGCGGCGGCGAGGGCGGCCGCCTCGGCGGAGGCCAGGCGGGCGGCCGGTTGCCCGAAGCCGCGCCGCCCCGACACCACGGCGGTGGCGCCGCGACGGGAGACGACCTCTGGACCGGCGCCCGGCAGGATCACCCCGGCGTCGATCTGACCGAGGTACGGCACGATCCGGCGTACGCCGTGCGAGCCGTGCCCGGCCAGGTCGGCCTCGACCAGCGAACCTGCGACGACCTCCGCCGCGCCGGACGGGACGCGCGCGGCGGCCAGCAGGTCGCGGGCGAGATCGCGCAGGAGGTCGGCGGTGATGACATGTGCGGATGCGTTCACGGTGACCCGCCTCGCTCTGGCAGGACTGACGTTCCGTGTGCGCGCTTATGCCCGCTTCCCGCTCCGCCAAACGGATCTCTGGAAAGGGCTTACCGATGGAGCTCACGGGCGGGCGCGGCGGGCATGCCCGTGCGGCCGAGGTCGGCCCTGCGACCGGCCACGACGCCGTCGCGGTAGCCCGTGCCACTGGTCCGCGGCACGCTGAGGCGGATCCTCGGGTAGCGGGCGGCCACCGCGCGGTCCACCTCGGCACGGCGGTCGGCGAGCACCAGCGCCGTGCCGGCGGCCCCCGCCCCCGCCACCGCCTCGGTCTCGGCGCGCGACTCCGCGGCGCACAGCAGGCGGTAGACCTCGTCGGTGAACCCCAGCAGCCACGACCTGCGGTACGCCCGCACGGCCGTGACGCCTTCCGGGAGATCCGCCCTGGCCAGCCCCGAGGCCATCTGCAGCAGCAGCGACGTGGCCAGCAGCTCGGCCCGCTCCAGGTCGGCGGCGAAGCCGAAGACGTGCACCCGCTGCCCGCCGTCGCCCCGGCCGAGCAGCAGCGGGCGGCAGCGCACGGCCTGGGCGACCAGGCTGACCAGGCGGGCCTTCTCCCTGGCCCACGGCCCGGGGAGGGTGACGACGCGGTCGCCGGGCGTCTGACGGGTGCCCTCGGGCGGCAGCGCCTCGATGCCGTACTTCGCCATCAGTGTGGAGGCCGCCGCCATGAACGCCGCCCGCTCGTGCTCGTTGTCGGTGCGTTCGGCCTTGGCCAGCAGTTTCCTGACGCGTTCGAGCGTGCGCTCCCGCAAACGTGCTCCCTACGACTTGCCGCTCAGCACCCGCCCGTCGTCGTCGAGGGCGGGGAAGGCGCCGGTGTCCACGATGCCGTGCTGGTGGTACAGCGCCTCGATGAGGGCGTGCGCCTGCGGCTCCAGCTTCCAGAGGGCACGATACTCGCGCGCCGTGGCCAGCGAGATGCCGATCTCCTGGGCGATGTCGACGGTGCGCGGCACGATGCCCTTGGCGATCTGGCGGTCCCAGTACTCCCGCGCGGCCCGCATCAGCGCCGCCCGCTCGGCCGTGCTGATGACCTGCGGGGTGGTGTCGAGCACCACGGCGTCCTCGTCCTCGTCCCGGACCAGCTCGGCCAGCGCCGGCGGCAGCGCCGGGCGGGCCGGCACCGGGTTGTGGTCGGGCTCGGGCTCCCACGGCACGCGCGGGTCGGCGTCGATGAGCGCGGAGGTGTTGTACAGGGCGGCGATCTGGGCCAGCAGCGCCTCCTGGCGGGCCGGGTCGACGGCCAGGCCGGTGTGCTCGACGGCCTGGTCCATCGCCTTGTCGAGCTTGGCCAGCGCGTGGCGCAGCTTGCGCTCGGAGGCGCCGTTCTCGCGCAGCGCCTTGGCCCGCTTGGCCGCCAGCGCGACCCTGGTGAGCCTGCGGTGCGCGTCGACCTCGCTGGCCGTGCGGTCGCTGACCTCGGCCAGGCCCAGCCTGACCATCAGCCTCTCGGGGGTCAGGCGCCAGTTGATGCGGCCGGTGCCCCGGATGCGGTGGCGTTCGATGGCCATGCCGCGCTCCCACAGCCAGGCGGCGACCAGCGGGGCGGCGAGCCGGAAGATGGCTTCGGGCAGGCTGCGCGCGTCCATGCTGGACAGCACGGCGGTCAGGCAGGTCAGCGCCCACACGGCGATGCCGTCGATGCCGGCGGAGAAGTTCTCGCGCATGTTGCGGCGGGCGCGCACGGCGGAGGTGATGATCGCGACCTCGATGAACGCGAACAGCAGCAGCCGCAGCGGACCGTCGAGGCCCAGCACGTCACCGGAGAAGCGCCACATGCCCTGGGCGGAGACGCCCGTGGCGATGGAGGCGGCCACGATGGTGAGCACGTCCTCGATGGGGCGGGGGGCGACGTACCTGGTGAACAGCCACGAGAGGGCGCGCCATACGACTCTCAGCGCCAGGAGCGCCAGGACGAGCCCGGCCAGGCCCAGCAGCGCGATGACGGCCGTGGCGAGCGGCTTCTCGGTGACGAAGACTGTTATTTCCTCTAATGTCGGCATCTGTCACTATCCGTGAGGCTCGAACTCCGGCTCTATGCGACGAGATCATCGCAGAACGTCGCCATCTTGTACGCCAAACGCCATCCGCCGTCCCTTTTCTCCCACCTTTCCCTGCTGTTCAGGCATTCTGACCGACTATGTCGCCGGTCGGCCTGGCGTCCGGGTGACAGGCGTGCTACCCCGCCGGCCGGACAGGGCCGTCCGGGCGCACAATGGGCGCGAGGAGGTCACCGTGAGCAAGCGATCGCGCAGACGCCGCGCTCTTCCCAGCGGCGCCCCCGCTCCACCC
>NZ_SMKQ01000110.1 GCF_004348995.1 Nonomuraea terrae | reverse complement strand
AGCGGCCAACGCCATCGATCACGTCCTGGCTTGGTCACACTTCCGGCGGCTTCATCAGACACGCGCTCTGATCAGCCACTACCGGCGACGCGGTGACCCATTCCCAGCGGACCTACGAATGTAGTACCAGGCACCGGCCAGACGGTTCATGACGGCTGCCAGTTGTTCGCTGAGTGAGGCGTTGTCTGGAAGGCCGGAGTCGGTTATCCATTCGTGCCGTGGCGGTAGTAGGCGCCCGCTTCGGCCGCCACGCCGTGATTCTTTCACCTCGGTTCGAGTCGCCACTTCTGCCGCACCCCCGTTCTCGAGCGGCGGCGAAGCGAGAGCCGCACCGGGTCACTTTTGGGGCAGATGGGGCGCAAGGTGTTGAACTGCTGCACAATTGCGGTATGGAACACCCTCGGCAGTCCGGCGCGCGGGACTACCCCGGTGTGGCCGGCACCCTGGTCGCGATCCTGGCGGTGCTCTTGCCGGGCGGCTTCACGTTCAGCGTCTACAAGTACCTGAACCCTTCCGAGCCGAACACCGCTGTGGCCCTGCGGGAGCCCACGCCCGAGCCCGCCGAGCCGAGCCCCAGCGAGAAAGGACGCCCCGGCTCACCGATCGACGACGACGAGTTCGGCGACTGGAACTACCGCCTGGGCGACGTCGCTTTCACGGCGGAGAGGGCGGGCGGCTGGACGTACGACTCCTGCGCCCCTGTCGACAGGAAGGGTGTGCTGGCCGAGAACAAGTGTGAGCGTGCCGTGCAGCTGGCTTACTCGGCCTACAAGGGGCATCTCACCGCGGTCCAGGTCATCATGTCCTTTCCCACGGTGAAGGACGCCAAGGCCACGGCCACGCATCTGGCGAACTCCTCCCGGGCCGTGAAGTGGCGCCGGGACAAGGTGCTCGACACGTACGTCTACGGCAGGATCCGGTCGGGCGCGACCCAGAGGTACGTCGTGCTGACGGCCGTCACCGCCGACAAGGCCGCCCAGGCGAAGGCCGCGCGGTTCCATCAGCACCTGCACGCGGACCATCTGGGCTACTTCCTCTTCCGCGACCCGGCCTTCCCGGGCTGAAGCCGGAAGGCGGCCGGCCTGGCGAAGGTGCTTGCGCACCCCGGGCTGTCGCAGGATTCGGGCCGGTGTCAGATCTGTTACTCGGCCGCCGGTGCGTGTTTCCCCACGGTCTCGGTCATCCGGGACAGGGGGAACAGGCCGAGGAGGCAGATCGCGGCGAGCACGATGTAGTGGATGGTGAAGCCGTACTGGTCGATGATCCAGCCTGACGCCGCCGCCGCGAGGACGCCGGACACCCCAAGAGCGATACCGATCATGATGCCCATCGCCGTGCCGGCCGCTCTCGGCACCGAGTCGATGAGCAACGCGTACGTGACGGGGAACGGCGCGTTGCGGAACAACCCCCACGCGAGCAGGATGATCCACGCGGTCGCCGCGCTGGTGATGAAGATCATGGCCAGCAGGGTCAGAGCCCACCCGATCACCAGGAAGCGGATGGCGAACTTGCGGCCGGCGTGATCCGACCACGTACCCCAGACCACCTGGCCGAGCCACCCTGTCAGCCCCGAGACTCCCGACAGGAAGGCGGCTTCGCCGAATCCCATGCCCTGCTGGGTGAGCTGCACGGCGAGGAACGTCACCGCACCCGCCTCGGCCCACAGGAACAGGAAGATCAACACGACGGACCACCGCACGTTGGCGTTGCTCAGCGCCTGCTTGACCGGGGCGAGCATGCTGCCCGGCAGCCGGGTGGACAGCTCGGGCAGCGGACGGGTGAGGCCGCTGCGGTCGATCCAGTCGTAGACCTTCGCCTGGTTGCGTCTGGTACCGATGATCGCCTGCGCCACGATGATGGGGATGCCCAGGAGTGGGATGAGCAGGAAGGCCTCACGCCAGCCGGCGAACCCGAGGACGGCGGCGATGAGAGCGCCGGTGAGGAACTGGCCGAGCGGAAATCCGGTGTGGTGCACGCCGACGGCGAAGCCGCGGTGCTCCTTGGGCCACCACTCGCTCACCAGCGCCACGTTGACCGGCTCGGAGCCGCCCCGGCTGATCCCCATGGGGATGCGCAGCAGCAGGAACGCCGCGAAGCTGCCGGCCAACCCGAACGTCAGGGCGCCGCCCAGGATGGCGAGCAGCATCGCGACGTTCCAGGTCCAGGTCCGCCGGTAGCCGGTGCCGATCCGGTCCGAGATCCAGCCGAACAGCAGGGCACCGACGATCAGGCCGCCGAAGAACACCGAGTTGACCAGGCCCGCCTGCGTGGAGCTGAGTGCGTACTCCTGCTGGATGGCGGGCAGGACAGCGGGCAGGATGCCGCCGTCGACGGCGGTCATCAGGATCGCGCCGGTGGTCACCGCGAGCGTCGCCCACGACAAGGGGTGTCCGCGAGGTATCCAGGATGTCGGCGCCGGCGTTTCAGACAAGACGACCTCGCTGAGTGTCGGACCGGATGGCCGCGCCGACACGCCCGACAACCCTCTGGCGGGGCTCGTCCGGTGCTCAGGGGTGGATCTTCGGTGCCGCCATTGTTCATGGCGATGTGTCCAAGGTCAACAGTCGAGTCCCGGCCTCAGGACGATGGGCGAATTGTCGGGATGGGCGGGGTTTGGCGAACGTTCTACTGCGCGCCTCCCTGAGGCAATCCATGATCCCTAGGTTCCTCTTGTTGCTTAGTCAAGCTAAGGGAGACCGCCATGCAGAGGAGCCCCGTAGTGCGGGCTCGCGGGATCACGAAGTCTTTCGGTGATGTGGTCGCACTCGACGGCGTCGACCTCGATGTGGCGAGCGGGCAGGTCCACGGCCTGGTCGGTCCGAACGGAGCCGGCAAGACGACGCTCCTCGGCCTGCTGCTGGGCCTGGCGGTCGCGGACAGCGGCAGCCTGGAGATCCTCGGTACGCCGGTCGGGCGGACGCTCGCCGTCCCCGACGGTGTCGCGGGTTTCGTGGACGGGCCCGGGCTGTATCCGTCGCTCACCGCGCGCCAGAACCTCTCGGCCCTGGCCTCGCTACGAGGAGACACTCCCGCCGCCGAAAGTGCCCCTGAAAGTGCCCCCGACAGCAGCGCGGTCGACAGCGCACTGGAGCAGGTCGGGCTCACCGACGTCGCCGACGACCGCATCCGAGGGTTCTCGCTGGGCATGCGCCAGCGGCTCGGGCTGGCCGCCGCGCTGCTCACCACACCGCGACTGCTCGTCCTGGACGAGCCGGCCAACGGCCTGGACCCCGCCGGCAAGCGCCACGTGCACCGCGTCATCACCGAGCTCGCCGCGAACGGCACGGCCGTGGTCCTGTCCAGCCACCGGATGGACGACCTCGCCGCGCTGTGCTCCGAGGTCACGGTCCTCGCCACCGGCCGGGTCGTCTTCTCGGGGCCGCTGAGCAAGCTCGCCGCGGAGAGCGGCGAACTCGACTACCGCCTGGTCACCTCCGACCCGGCGGCCGCCCACCGGGTGGCGGAGGGCGCGCCCGGGCTCAGCGTCATGCCGGGTCGCGGCGGGCCGGACGCCGACGTGCTCGTGGTCCGCGGGCCAGTGCCGGCTCTGGACGAGCTGGTGGTGCGGCTGGTGCGGGGCGGCGTGGCGATCCGGGAGCTGGCGCCCGTGGTGACGCCGCTCGAGGCCGCGTTCCTGGCCCTGACCGGGGCGGGCGACGTATCCGGAAGAAACGACGAGGGTGACACGTGATGACCGCGACGCAGGCCCGGCCTGCGCCCATGATGCGGGGTTACCGGTTCGAGCTGGTCAAGCTGCTCTCCCAGTGGCGGGTCCGCCTGCTGCTGCTCGTCTGCTGGATGGCCCCGGCCGCCTTCGTGGCCGCGGTGAGCCGGCAGAGCATGCTGCCCACGGACACGGTCTTCGGCCGCTGGATGCACGCCACCGGCTGGTCGGGTTCGTTGGTGGTGCTGGACTTCGCGTGCAGCTGGGCGTTGCCGCTGCTGACGTCGCTGGTCGCCGGAGACGTCTTCGCGGCGGAGGACCGGCTGGGCACCTGGCGCCATCTCCTCGTGGCGGTGCGTTCACCCCGGCGGATCTTCGTGGCGAAGAGCCTCGCCAGTCTCAGCGTGATCCTGCTGCTCGTGGTGGGGCTGGCCGCGTCGGGCATCGCCGGCGGCCTTGTCGCGGTCGGCAACCGGCCGCTCGTCGGCCTGGACGGCCATCTCCTCGCCCCGGCGGACGCGGCCGGCACGGTCCTGCTCGCGTGGGCGTGCGTGCTGGCGCCGACGCTGGCGTTCGCCGCGGTCGGCCTGCTCGGCTCGGTGGCTCTCGGCCGCTCACCGATGGGGCTGCTGATGCCCGCGCTCCTCGCCCTCGTGCTGCAGCTCGCGCAGTTGCTCCCGCTGCCCGTGGCCGTGCAGCTGGCCCTGCCGAGCCACGCCTTTCTCGCCTGGCGCGGTCTTTTCACCAGCCCGGCGCAGACGGGGCCCCTTCTCATCGGGCTCGTGGTGAGCCTGGTGTGGGCGGTCGTCGCCGCCGCGCTGGCCTACCGCCTGTTCCTGCGCCGCGACTTCACCGACCTGGCCTACGACGGGTCCGGCCGGCGCGTCCTGGTGGCGGGGGTGGTGCCGCTGGCCGGCCTGGTCGCGCTCACGTTCGCGGTGGTCGCCGCCGTGACCCCGGCCCACGGCTCCGGGATCGAGCGGCCCAAGCTGCAGGACTCCCTCGCCACCACGTACGCCCACCTCTACCGGCTGCAGGCCCAGGAGCTCGGCCGGCCCGACGTCACCGAGGCCCAGTTGCGGGCCACCGCGTCCTGCGACAAGGGCAGCGTCCGCGTCGCCGACGAGGGGCCCGGCAACGACTGGCGGTGTGTCGTCTCCTGGCACCTTGCCCGGCGTGGACTCCGTGGGCAGCGCCATCTACCAGCTCGACGTCACCGCGGACGGGCGGTACGTCGCTGACGGCGACGGACCGAAGGAGGTGAACGGCTACTTCCAGGTGCGCACCCCGACCGGGGACGCACCCAACCCCCTCTGGCAGTTCGACGGGGACGTCGACCTGCTTGTCAGCACTCCAGAAGGAACCATTCATGCACGTCACGCGTCAACGCCGGCGCGTCCAGGAAACCTCTCTTGGGTTTCTTCACGGACGTACCGGCCGCAGAATCCGCCTCCTCGCGGCTAGCACCGCCGCTCTCGTCGTCGCCGGCGGGGGCATCGCCTACGGCTCGACCGACGCGTTCGGCAACGGGCAGGTCGGCCAGGCCACGGCTCAGGGCCTGCTGCTGCCCAGCGACCAGGCCA
This sequence comes from Nonomuraea terrae, assembly GCF_004348995.1. Classification (GTDB taxonomy): domain Bacteria; phylum Actinomycetota; class Actinomycetes; order Streptosporangiales; family Streptosporangiaceae; genus Nonomuraea; species Nonomuraea terrae. The sequence goes on along the minus strand of NZ_SMKQ01000110.1, from coordinate 23,100 downwards.
TCGAGTCGATCGGTGACCGCCTGCTCGTCGACAACGGAAAACTGCTCTCCTCCACGGTCAGCCCCGACGGCCGCCACCTCGCGGCGCTGACCAACGACCGGTCGATCGCCCTCACCGTCGTCGACCTGACGAACTACAAGATCCTTCAGCAGGCCGGCACCGCGGCCGGCGCCGACCTGCGCATCAGCAACAACAACGTGGGGCAGGAAGGGCCGACCTACTCGCCCGACGGCTCGACGTTGTGGATGCCGCAGATCGACGGCTTCAGCCGCTTTCCGGTGAACGCCGACGGCACCGTCGGCGCCCCGACCTTGATCGCGATCCCGGCGGACGGGTCGAAGCACGCGCTGCCCGCCCAGGCGGTCTTCTCGCCCGACGGCTCCACCCTGTACGCCGCCGTCAACGGCCAGAACCGCGTGGTGGCCATGGACCCCGCGACCGGCGCGATCCGGCACAGCTGGGACGTCGGCAACGCGCCGCGTGACCTGGTGCTGGTCGGCGACAAGCTGTACGTGAGCAACGAGGGCGGGCGCCGGGCGACCGACGGCGACACCACGCTCAACTCGTACGGCACCCAGGTCCCCGCGGACCCGGTCACCGGCGCCACGACCACCGGCACGGTGAGCGTCATCAACGTCGCCGACACTCGGCCTGGAGAGGCCGCCGCGGTCGCGTCCATCGACGTCGGTCTGCACCCGACCGCGCTGCACGCCGCCGGTGGGGCGCTCTTCGTCACCAACACCAACAGTGACAACGTGTCCGTCATCGACACCTCGACGGACACCGTCGTCCAGACCATCGCGACCCAGCCGTGGCCGACGGCCGCCGTGGGTTACCACCCCAACGGGGTGACCCTCACCGAGGACGGCCACCTCCTGGTGACCCTGGGCCGCGCGAACGCGCTCGCCGTCTACCGCTACACCTCGCCGCAGGAGCCGGTCAGCTACGTCGGCCTGCTGCCCATGGACTACTACCCGGAGGGCGTGACCACCGTCGGCGGCGACGTGCTCGTCACGAACATGCGCGGCATCGGTGAGCGCGGCCCGGAGCGCACCATCTCCAAGGGCCCCGGCACCCAGCCGGCCACCGGCCACGGCACCCACGACTCGACCGGCACGCTGCTGCGGTTCAAGCTGCCGGACGACACGGTGATCGCCCGTACCACCGACAAGGTCTTCCTCCAGAACGGCTGGGACGACAACTCCGTCAAGGTGGCCCACGGCAACAAGCAGAAGGCCGAGCCGGTCCCGAAGCGCCTCGGCGACCCCTCGACCATCAAGCACGTCTTCCTGCTCGTCAAGGAGAACCGCTCCTACGACCAGGTGTTCGGCGACGACCCGCGCGGCAACGGCGACCCCGAGCTGGCGCAGTTCGGGGAGAACGTGACGCCGAACCAGCACGCGCTGGCCCGGCAGTTCGGGCTCTACGACAACACCTACGACATCGGCACGAACTCCGCCGAGGGGCACAGCTGGCTGATGCAGGCCGACGACCCGGAGTACACCGAGTCCAGCGCCGGCGAGTACCAGCGCAGCTACGACACGGAGGACGACGCGCTCGGCCACCAGCGCTCCGGCTTCCTGTGGACCGGCGCCCAGGCGGCCGGAAAGACGGCCCGCAACTTCGGCGAGTTCACCATGTTCGAGACCGTCCCGCCCGGCACGAAGTGGCAGGACTACTACTGCGACGTCAAGAACATGGAGGAGACCGGGCAGGACACCGCTATCAAGACGGACACCTCCTCGCCGATCCCGTCGCTGAACGACATCACGGTGCACGCGTACCCGAAGTTCGACACGGGCATCCCGGACCTGTACCGGTACGAGATCTGGAAGCGTGACTTCGAGGCCAACGGGCCGGCCAACCTCAACATGATGTGGCTCTCCAGCGACCACACCGGCGGGCCCGTCAACGCGGTCGCCCAGGTGGCCGACAACGACCTCGCGGTCGGCAAGATCGTGGACACCATCTCCCACAGCAAGTGGTGGAAGGACAGCGCGATCTTCGTCATCGAGGACGACACCCAGGACGGCGTCGACCACGTCGACGGCGCCCGCGGCCCGGTGCAGATCATCAGCCCGTGGGCCCAGCACGGCAAGGTCGACAGCCACTACTACAGCCAGATCACCGTGATCCGGACCATCGAGCAGATCCTCGGCATGCAGCCGATGAACCAGAAGGACAGCGCCGCCACCCCGATGAGCGCGGTCTTCACCAAGAAGCCCGACTACACGCCGTTCACCGCGGTGCCGAACCGCATCCCGCTGACCTACGGCATCGCCACCCCGCCGGCCTGCGGCGAGGACACCGTGCCGGCGAAGTACGCCGGCCTGGCCCCGGAGCAGGCCGCGGCGCCGGAGGTGCCCGCGGACAAGAAGCACGTCGCCGACCAGTGGCAGGCCTGGAAGGGGCAGCAGCACCTGACCGGCCCGAAGGCGATCGCCGACTACGCCAACCCCGACCAGATGGACCACTTCACGTGGTACGAGGCGCACGGCTGGGCCACGCCCTACCCGGGTGAGGACAAGATCCTGGCCCCGGCCGAGGTGCCGGGCCGCTACATCCCGTCGCCGGACGTCGACGGCTGACCTTCCACAACGCGCACGGCGGCCCGCCGGGATCCCGGCGGGCCGCCACCGGCCGTCCGTATCATCTCGGCATGGTGCTGAACCCGGAGTTACGGCGGCGGGCGGTGCTGATGGCCGCCGGTGGGCTGCTCGTCGGTTGCTCCCGGCAGCCCGAGGCAGGCAAGGTCCGCCTGCGGCTGGCCACCGGGCCGGCGGGAGCGGTGTACCGGCGCATCGGCGGTGCGCTGGCCGTGCACATCACCGAGCAGGTGACGGGCGCCACGGTGAGCACCGTGCCGAGCAGGGCCTCCACCGACAACATCCGGATGCTGGGGGCCGGTGAGGTGCACCTCGGGCTGACCAGCCTGGACGCGCTGATCAGGACCGACGGCAGCGCGCCCGAGGGGCTCTCGGCGATATGCCGGCTCTACGACAGTCACCTGCATCTCGTGGTCATGGCCGGTTCGGCGATCGAGGAGTTCCGCGATCTCGAGGGCAAGCGCGTCTCCCTGGGCGCCCGCGACTCGGGCACGGAGTTCACGTCGCTGCGGGTTCTGCGGCTCGGCCCGGTGAGAGCCGACATGCGTTACCTCAGTCAGGCCGAGTCAGCGGCCGCGCTGCGCGACGGCGAGATCGACGCGATGTTCTCCCTGACCGGCGTGCCGACCCCTGCCATCACGGAGCTGGCGCAGCGGCACCCGATCCGGCTGATCCCGCTGGACACGCGGGCGGACGCGCTCTTCATGGCGTTCCCCGGCCCCTACACCCCGGCCATGGTGCCCGCGACCGCCTACGCCGGCGTCCCGGCCACCCACACCATCGCCGTGCCGAACGTGCTGCTCGTACGCGACGACCTGCCGGGCGACCTGGTCTACGCCATCACCGACACGATCTTCACGCACACCCGCACGATCACCTCCGGCGGCCGTTACGGAGCCGAAGACGTTCCCGAGGCGTGGCAGATCAACGTGCGTACGGGGATCTCCACCGCGTCGATCCCGCTGCATCCGGGCGCGGCCGCCTGGTTCCGCGACCGCAAGCGCTGACCCGCGCGGGCCGCCTCAGACCGGCGACGCGGCCGGGGCGTCGGACGGCGAGGCCGCCCGCGGGACGACGGGTAACGCGACCACCGCGGCGAATCCGTGCCCGGACCCGTCCGGACGCGGCAGGCCGTCCTCCAGCCGCAGCTCGCCCCCGGCCGCCCCCACCAGGTCGGCGCAGATGGCCAGCCCCAGGCCGGTCCCGGACACGTTCTGGTGCCGGGGCGACCGCCAGAACCGCCGCAGAGCCTGGGACCGCTCGGAGGCGTCGATCCCCTGGCCGTCGTCGCGGACGGTGATCGTGACCACGCCCGCGGGGACGACCCGGGCGCTCACCTCCACCACCTGCGCGTTCGACAGCCGCAACGCGTTGCTGATCAGCTCGTCCAGGATGCTGCCCAGCCCGCCCGGCGGCTCCAGCAGCCGCAGACCCGGCGGCACGTCCACCGCCAGCGTCTGCCCCGCCGTCGCCGTCAGCGCCCGCCACCGCTCCACCCGGGTCGCCAGCACCGCGTCGAGATCCACCGGCGACGCCGTCCGCATGCTCTCCATCCGCGCCATGGCCTGCAGCGAGTTCAGCATCCGCTGCATCGCCTTCAGCTCGTCGACGGCGATGTCGTACACCTGTCGCCCGTTGTCGCCCGTGCCGAGATGCGGCTCCAGGCTCTCCACGGCGAGCCGGAGGCTGGTCAGCGGGTTGCGCAACTGATGCGAGGCGTCGGAGACGAACGCCCGCTGCCGCTGCACGGCGTTCTCGACCGCGTCCATCATGGTGTTGAACGACTCCGCCAGCCGCCGCAGCTCGACCGGGCCGGCCTCGGCGTCCGCCCGGATCGTGAGGTCACCTCGCGAGATGCGGGAGCTGGCCGCGTCCAGCTCCCGCACCGGCCGCAGCACCCACGCCGACACCGGCCAGGCGACGGCCACCAGCGCGACCAGCGGCAGCAGCCCGAGCGCGGCCAGCTGGGCCCAGCGCACGAGGATGCGGTGGCGCGTCTTCGACAGGTCGGAGATCGTCACGACGGCGCCGACGACCTCGCTGTCGCGGCCCACCGGCTCGGCGACCACGAGCGCGGAGTCGTCCCACGGCGCCCATTCGCCGGACGGTTCTGACCTTGTCCCGGCCAGCGCCGTGGTCACGATCCTGGGCAGCGCCGGTTCGGCCCGCGCCGCCTCCTGGTACGCGCCGGCCGGCCCGAGCAGCACCGTGCCCGACGTGTCGATCACCGCGACCGGGATGCCGTAGAGCTCGTGGTAGCGCGCCAGCTCCAGCTGCAGCGCCTCGGTCCGCCCGGTCGACAGCGCCGTGTCGGCCAGCGACGCGAACCGGCCGACGTCGTTGAGCCGGTCGACGTACGTCTCCTGCATCTCCCGTTCGGCCACGGTGACGCTGAGCGGCACCCCGAGCGCCGCGACGAGCAGCACCGCGAGAGGCACCAGGACGACCAGCAGGCGACGGTGCACGGCGCGTCAGCCGGTCATCTCCGGCCGGTCGGCCAGGAGCCGATAGCCGACCCCGTGGACCGTGCGGATGACCACGGCAGGCCCGAGCTTGTGCCGTAACGCCGCGATGTGGGTGTCGAGGGTGCGGCTCGAGGACTCCCAGGTCGCGCCCCAGATCTGGTCGAGGATGACGTCGCGGCTCACCACGTTCGGCGCCCGCCGGGCCAGCAGCAGGAGCAGCTCGAACTCCTTGCGGGTCAGCGTCACGGGCGCGCCCTCGACGGTGACCTCGCGGGTGCCGATGCCGATCCGCATCGGGCCGAGCACGATCGGCTCGTCGGGGTGGCTCATGGCGCGGGCGACCCGGGTGCGCCGCAGGACGGCGTCGATCCGGGCCAGCAGCTCCGGGATGCCGAACGGTTTCACGATGTAGTCGTCGGCGCCGGCGCGTAAGCCGCGGACCCTTTCGTGCTCCTCCGAGCGCGCCGTCACGGCGATGACGGCGGTCTCCGGGCGGTCGCGCAGCTTGCGGATCACGTCGAGACCGTCGCCGTCGGGCAGGTTCAGATCGACGAGGACCACATCGGACGGTGCGGCACGGACGGCCTCCGCGGCGGTGGCGAGGCGGTGGACCTCGAAGCCCGCCTGGGCCAGAACTGTCACCAGACCCCGCGCCACGCGGTCGTCATCTTCGATGATGGTGATCCGCATACCGGATTGTACGGTCCGCATCGACGCAAGCGTTAGCCCTTCAGTTCTTGGGATTCCTCTGACATTTGCCGCATTCCTTGGGATTCCTCTGACACCATTCACCTCCTGGCGAGCCGAGACTGAGGCCGCGCACTCATGGACGAATGCGAATGCGCTGACGAGGAGGCCGCGAAATGAGAACGACCAGCAGGTACCGGGCCGCCGCGCGGATGATCGCCGCGATCGGCGTCGTTTCGCTCGCCGCCGCCTGTTCCGGCAACGGGGGTACCACCGGCGGAGGCGACGCCGGAGGCGGCTACCCGGACCAGAACATCACGATCGTCGTGCCGTTCAGCGCGGGCGGCCCGACCGACACCGTCACCCGTCTGATCGCCGAGCCGATGGCCGCCAAGCTCGGCGCCCAGATCGTCGTCCAGAACGTCGAAGGCGCGGGCGGCACGGTCGGCGCCGGCGAGGTCGCGCGGGCCGAGCCCGACGGCTACACCGTCCTCATGCACCACATCGGCATGTCCACGGCGCCCGCGCTGTACCAGGACCTGGGCTTCACGCCGCTCGAGAACTTCCAGACGGTCGGGCTCGTCACCGAGGTGCCGATGACGGTCGTCGCCCGCAAGGACTTCGCCCCCGCGACGCTCCAGGACCTCGTGGCCCACGTGAAGGCGAACGCCGACACGGTGACGCTGGCCAACGCCGGCATCGGCGCCGCCTCCCACCTGTGCGGCCTGCTGTTCCAGACCGCCGCCGGCGTCAAGCTCCAGGAGGTCCCGTACGAGGGCACCGGCCCCGCGCTGACCGACCTCGTCGGCGGCCAGGTCGACTTCATGTGCGACCAGACGACCAACACCAGCGGCCAGATCTCCGCGGGCGAGGTCAAGGCGTACGCCGTCACCACGCCGGAGCGGGTGAAGAGCCTGCCCGACCTGCCCACCACGGCCGAGGCCGGGCTGCCCCAGCTGGAGGTCAGCGTGTGGCACGGCCTCTACGTCCCGACCGGCACGCCGCAGGACGTCGTCCAGAAGCTGTCCGAGGCGCTGAAGGTGGCGCTGGCCGACCAGAAGGTCATCGACCAGATGGCCAAGCTCGGCACCGCGCCGGTCCCCGCCGAGGACGCCACCCCGCAGGCGCACCGCACCAAGCTCGAAGAGCAGCTCGGCACCTGGGCGAAGGTCATCGCCGACGCCGGCGTCAAGGCGTCCTGACGTGGAGCGCCGCCGGTCCTTCCCCGACGTGCTCGCCGGGGGAATGTTCGTCCTGATCGGTGGCGCATTCGTGGCAGGGTCGCTCGGCTACGAGCTGGGCACCCCGCTGCGGATGGGCCCCGGCGCCTTCCCGCTGCTGGTCGGCTTGATCCTGGCCGCCCTGGGGCTGGCGATCGTCGTCAAGGGGCTCATCGCCGGCGAGATGATCTCGTTCGGGCCGATCCCCTGGCGGGCGGTCGGCGTCATCGTGCTCGCGGTCGTGTTCTTCGGATTCACCGTACGCGGCCTCGGGTTCGTGCCGACGTCGGCGGTGACCGCCCTGCTCACCACGCTGGCCAGCTCGCGCGTACGGCCGCTCACGGCCCTGGCCGTGGCCGCCGGGCTGACCGTGGCCAGCACGCTCATCTTCGTCGTCGGACTTCAGCTGCGGATCCCGCTATGGGGCCCTTGGCTGGGGTTCTGACGCGGCATCCGGATTGAGGCATGGAACTTCTCGACAACCTCGCGCTGGGCTTCTCGACCGCCCTCTTAGTCCAGAACGTCCTCTACTGCTTCCTGGGAGTGCTGCTCGGGACGGCGGTCGGCGTGCTGCCCGGCATCGGGCCGACGGCGACGGTGGCGATGCTGCTGCCGATCACATTCAGCTTCGAGCCGGTGACGGCCCTGATCATGCTGGCCGGCATCTACTACGGCGCGCAGTACGGCGGCTCGACGACCGCCATCCTGATCAACCTGCCCGGTGAGTCGTCCGCCGCGGTCACCGCACTGGACGGGCACGCGATGGCCCGGCAGGGCCGGGCCGGTGCGGCGCTGGCCGCCGCCGCGGTCGGGTCCTTCATCGCCGGTACGGTGGCCACCGTCGCGCTGGCCGTCGCGGCCCCGCCGCTGGCCCGCGTCGCGCTGGAGTTCGGCCCGGCCGAATACTTCTCGCTGGTGCTGCTCGGCCTGATCGTGTCGATCGCGCTGGCGCGCGGTTCGGCGCTCAAGGCCCTGGCGATGATCGCGCTCGGCGTCCTGTTCGGCACGGTCGGCCAGGACATCTACACCGGTACGCCCCGGTTCGTCTTCGAGCAGCGCGAGCTGTACGGCGGCATCGACTTCGTGTCGGTCGCCGTCGGCATGTTCGGCGTGGCCGAGATCCTACGCAACCTGGAGAACGAGCAGACCCGCACGGCGATCGTGGGCAGGGTGAAGAACCTCTGGCCGACCCGCGAGGACCGGCGCCGCATCGTCGGCCCGATCGCGCGGGGCACCGGTCTCGGCGCCGCGCTCGGCGTCCTGCCCGGCGGTGGCCACGTGCTGGCCTCGTTCACCTCGTACGCCGTCGAGAAGCGGATCTCGAAGCGGAAGGAGGAGTTCGGGAACGGCGCCATCGAGGGCGTCGCCGGGCCCGAGTCGGCGAACAACGCCGCCGCGCAGACGTCGTTCATCCCGCTGCTCACCCTGGGCCTGCCCGCCCACCCGGTCATGGCGCTGATGGTCGGCGCGTTCATCGTCCACGGCATCACCCCCGGTCCGAACGTCATCACCGACGAACCCGAGCTGTTCTGGGGCCTGATCGCGTCGATGTGGATCGGCAACGTGCTGCTCGTGCTGCTGAACCTGCCGCTGATCGGCGTCTGGGTGCGCATGCTGCGCATCCCGTACCAGGTGCTGTTCCCGATGATCATCCTGTTCGCCGCGATCGGCACGTACTCGCTCGGGTTCAACGCGTACGACGTCTACGCGATCGTCTTCTTCGGGATCCTCGGTTACGTCCTGATCAAGTGCGGCTGCGAGCCGGCGCCGCTGCTGCTCGGCTTCGTCCTCGGGCCCCTGGTCGAGGAGAACCTGCGGCGGGCGCTCATCATCTCGCGCGGCGACCCGTCGGTCTTCCTGACCCGCCCGATCTCCGCGGTGCTCCTGGCCCTGGCCGCGGCGGCCCTCCTCATCGCCGTCCTGCCGGCGATCCGCAAGCGCCGCGAGGTCGTGTTCGCCGAGGACGAGTAGGCCGGCTCGACGCCTGCCCGGAACGGCGGCCCAGGGTGGCGATCGCGGCCATGATCAGAAGGGCGCCCGCCAGACCGGCGGGCGCCAGGCGTTCACCCAGGAACACCACGGCGATCACGACGGCGGTGACGGGTTCCAGCAGCGTGGCCACGACCGCCGCTCCGCTCGGCGTGGTCCGCAGTCCCGCGTAGAGCAGCGCGTACGCCAGCGCCATCGTCACGGTCCCGAGGTAGACGATGAGCAGCCAGGATCCGGTGTCGCCGGTCATGAGCGGCTCGCCGCGGACGTATGCCACGAGCAGACCGCCCGGTACCAGGGCCGCCGCGGTCACGGACATGGTGACCGTGGTGATGGTGAGCGTGTCCAGTCGCTGGGTCAGCGGCGCGGCCGCCTCAGCCGACAGCGCGTACGCGGCCCCCGAGGCGAGGGCGGCGAGGACACCGAGTGTGGGGTGCGGCGCCTCCTCGGCGGTTCCCCCCGCGACGCTGATGAGCAGCAGCCCGAACAGGGCGACGGCGGCCGTGAGGACCTGACCGGCGGACGGCCGGCTGCGGCGTCGCGCGCTGCCGATGACCAGCAGAAGCACAGGGGCGAAGCCGAGGCTGACCACGGTCGCCACACTCACTCCCGCCCAGAGGACGGCCACGAAGAAGAGCAGTTGGAAGGCGGCGGTCAGCACGCCCACGGCGCTCACGCGACGCCAGTGGCGGCGGCCGAGCGACAGGCACGCGCGCAGACGGCCCATCATGGCCGCGGCGGCGACGAGCACGACGACGGCGGCGATCGCACGGTAGGCGCCGATCGTCAGCGCCGAAAGACCGGAAGCGTCGTGGACGACCTGGGCCGCCGGCCCGATGGTGCCCCAGACCACGCCTGCCAGGCAGACCAGGAACAGGCCCCGCCAGAGGTGGCCGGACGTAGGAGTGGCCGGGATGGCTGACGTCGTCATGCGCGTCAGTATGGCAAGCCCCTGACCAGCACCTCCTGGCGGCGTCAAGGCGTCGGTATGGCCGGCGCTTTCACTGGACGGCGCGCAGGTGGGTGGGGCGGCGGAGTTGTTCGATGCACTGGGCGGTCGCTTCGTCGGCGGCGAGGAAGACGACGATTTGCTGGTCGTCCGAGGAGAGCTCCAGCGTCTCGCGCTGCAGGCGGAGCTCGTGACCGGACGGGTGGTTGAGCCTGAGCACGCCGCGCTGCGGGAGCACGTGGCGGTTCAGGCGCTGCGTGAAGTCGGGGCCGGCGACGGGCGCGAGCTCGGCGGTGAGCCACTCGAAGTTCTGGATCGAGGGCGCGTGCCACAGGTCGAACGCCTGCTCGTCCGCGACGGCGTCCCAGTCGGCGAAGAACGTCCGGGCGCCGGGGTCGACGAAGACGTAGCGGGTGAGGTTCGGCTGGTCGGCGTCGAGCAGGCCGGTCCCGCTCATCAGCAGCTCGTAGCCGCCGGTGTGGGCGAGGATGTCGCCCACCCGGTTGGTCACCACGGCGATGCCCGGTTCGAGGAGGCGGAGGGTCTCCAGGACGGACGGCCGGATGTCGCGGCGCGGCGCTGCGGCCCGGCCGGGAGGTGAGCACGCACCGCCGGCGATCTCCGCGAGGTAGCGCAGGTGGTTGCGTTCCGAGGGGTCGAGGCTGAGGGCGTCGGCCAGCGCGTTCACCACGGCCGGCGACGGGTTGCGGTCGCGGCCCTGCTCGATGCGGGTCAGGTATTCGACGCTGACACCGGCCCTGGCGGCCACGTCGGAACGTCGCAGACCGGGGGATCGGCGGCGGCCGTGATCCGGCAGGCCCAGGACGTCCGGCTGCGTACTGTCGCGCTTGGCTCGGATGAAGTCACCCAACGGCGTACCCATGCCATGAGCCTACGACGCCGTACTTTTCTCGCGGGAGGGCTGGAGGTGGCCCTGCGGGGGCCAGCCTGAGCGCGGTCTGGTTGTGACCAAGGCGACGCCCGATGGTGGTGGGCATGAACAACAAGCACAAGCTCGTGATCGTCGTCGGAAGCGTACGGGAAGGCCGGTTCGGTCCGGTGGTGGCGTCGTGGGTGGCCGACCAGGCCCGTCAGCACGGGGGATTCAAGGTCGAGGTCGTGGACCTCGCGGAGGTCGAGATCCCGCTGGCGCTGCCGGCCGAGTCGCCGAAGTACGCCGGCGAGAGCTACCCCCGCCCGGCCGGGATGGCGGCGCTGACCTCGGCCCTGGCGGGCGCCGACGCGTTCGTCATCGTCACGCCGGAGTACAACCACAGCTACCCCGCCTCGCTCAAGGCCGCCATCGACTGGCACTTCACCCAGTGGACGGCCAAGCCCGTCGCCTTCGTCAGCTACGGCGGCGCGGCGGGGGGCCGGCATGCCGTGCTGCACCTGGAGAACGTGCTGACCGAGCTGCACGCGGTGACGATCCGCGACGGTCTGGCGTTCCCCAACTACTTCACCGCCTGGCAGGACGGTCTCCCGCTCGACCCGCAGGCGTCCGGGTACGCCAAGACGCTGCTCGACCAGCTGGCCTGGTGGGCGGGAGCGCTCCGCTCGGCCCGCGAGACCGTTCCCTACCCGTCGTGACCTCCCCGGTCAGGTGAAGCTGGCGTGCGGGGCGGTGGTGCCCTGGGGGACGCGGGCGGGACCGGAGGCGTTCGGGCGGACGTCGAAGTCGAAGATGGCGGTCGGCAGGTAGACGGTGGCGCAGGAGTTCGGGATGTCCACCACCCCAGACAGCCGGCCCTCGATCGGCGCGGCGCCCAGGAGCAGGTACGCCTGCTCGGGGCTGTAGCCGAACGTCGTCAGGTAGTCGATGGCGTGCAGGCAGGCCCGCTGGTAGGCCAGCTGCGAGTCGAGGTAGCGCTGCTCCCCGTCCAGGGTGACGGACACGCCGGAGAACGCCAGCCACTCGCTGTACTGCGGGTTGACGCGGCCCGGCATGAAGATCGCGTTCTCGCCGACGCCGTACGTCTGCATGCCGTTCTTGATGAGGTCGACGTGCAGGTCGATGAACCCGCCCATCTCGATGGCGCCGCAGAAGGTGATCTCGCCGTCCCCCTGCGAGAAGTGCAGGTCGCCGACCGACAGGTTCGCGCCGGAGACGTAGACGGGGTAGAAGACGCGGGAGCCCTTGGTGAGGTTCTTGATGTCCTGGTTGCCGCCGTTCTCCCGAGGTGGTGCGGTACGTGCCGCCTCGGCGGCGACCCGGTCGAACTCGGACTGCGGCACGGACCCGAGGACGGCGTCCTGCGGTTCGGGTGGCAGGGCCAGCGGTGGCACCCGCCGCGGGTCGGTGGCGATCAGCGCCGCCTCGCGCGCGTTCCACTTCCCGAGCAGCTCCGCCGACGGCGCGGTGCCCATGAGCCCGGGGTGCACGATCCCGGTGAACGACACACTCGGGATGTGCCGCGAAGTGGCGTTCTGGCCAGAAAAATCCCAGATCGCCTTGTACGCGTCCGGGAACTGCTCGGTGAGGAACCCGCCGCCGTTCCTGGTGGGGAAGATCCCGGTGTAGCCCCAGCCCTGACCGGCCAGCGGGCCGCTGTCCTCCTGTGGGATGGGGCCCAGGTCGAGGATGTCCACGATGAGCAGGTCGCCCGGCTCCGCCCCTTCGACCCCGAACGGGCCGCTCAGCGCGTGGACCGTGGTCAGCGGCGCGTCGCGGATGTCCTCGGCGGAGTCGTCGTTGTGGATCGCGCCGTCGAACCACTCCCGGCAGTGCACCCGGAAGCTGTCGCCGGGCTTGACCCAGGCCACGGGCGGGATCTCAGGGTGCCAGCGGTTGTGCCCGACCTTGGCCTGGTCGGTGAACTTCTTGGTCGAGTCGAGCGGGAAGATCAGCTCAGGCACGGCTGGATTCCTTTCGGCGCGGCGAGGCAGGGACGGTCACGGACGCGGCAGGCGGCGGGCGGCGGGATGGGCGGCCACCGGGCCTGGAGCGCGGCGTCGCGGCAGGGACGTGACGACTTCCGGTTCGGAGGCGCTGCGCTCCGCGCGCCGCGACTGAGCCGACAGGGCAGCCGGAGTACGCGTCAGCATCGGCGCCGAGAACGTCCGGGCCGAAGACGCGCCGCAGCCGGGGCACGGCACCGCGGCGGGTGCGGTGCCGATCGGAAAGGCGACCTCGATCGCGGAGCAGTGCGGACACCGGTAGGCGTACACAGCCATGGAACGCGCCCTTCACGCGGGCCGCGAACCGGCGCGACCTCGGAAAACAAGCCTCCGAGTCGGATGTATCCGGAATTCGCCGTGTTCATGGACGGGAGTCGACCTGGCTTCCGCCAACTTGCTCGTACGGCGAGGTAGATCGCCCATTCCGCGGGTAAACCGGCCGCCCCTGCCCCATGGGGGAAGGTCAGTGGCGGCCGGGGGTCAGGAGAGGCCGAACGCGCGGATCACCGTCTGGTCGATGGAGACGCCGTCACGCGCGACCGCCTCGACGCGCAGGCTGACCGACTTCGCCCCCTTCGGGTGGGTGACGGTCACGTCGAGCGAGCCGTCCTTGGCCTGCTTGACCTTGCGGGCCTGCTGCCAGCTCGCCCCCTCGTCATGGGACGTCCACACCTTCACCGCGGCGTTCACGAGGGCGTTCGGGTGCGTCTGCGGGTAGATCCGCAGCCCCAGCCTGGTCGGCTTGCGCGCCGGGACGGCCCCGTCCAGGCCGGCCGGCACGTCGTAGTCGATCTGCAGCAGGTCGAGGAGCTCCCGCTTGCCCTCGGCGGGCCGGCGGGAGTCGAACCCCCACACGGTGCGCGTGCGGGCGGCCTGCTCCCACCAGGGCTCGGAGTGCTGGACGTCCAGTTCGAGCCGGTAGCGGGCCGGCTCCGCGGCCGCCGGCCAGGTGCCCTCCAGGGCGTCCCGCTCGGCCACCTGCTCGCCGTCGCGGTAGAGGCGCGCCCGCGCCTCGCCTTCGCGCTCGGAGAAGTGGTCGCCGCCGTCGAGCATGTTCCGGACCATGATGGTGAACGCGTCACCCTCCCGGAAGCCCGGCAGGCCCCACTGCGCGTCGTCGTCCTCCAGCACCTCCGGGACCCCGGGCCGCATGACCGGGGCGAACCACTCCTCGGTCCGCTTCTGCCCCGCCCGGTAGGACCGCGGCGAGCCGAGCAGCCCGCCGTCCTGGCCGGCGGTACGCCAGGTGAACGGCCGCCACACGACGCCGTCGCCGGCAGTGGTCCACTCGGTGCGGGTGGACGGGATCGCCACCTCCTGCGCCTGCCGGATGATGTAGCTGTCGTACGGCCGGTGCGGGAAGTTCACCTCGGCGCCGCGCCCGGTGCCGCCGTAGTAGTGCGCCGTCGTCCGTGCGAGGTCCCGGTGCTCGACTCGCCGCTCGATCTTCGCCGGGACGCGCCCGGCGTAGTACGGGAACAGGTCGTAGACGTACGGGCTGTCCGGGATTCCGGTGATCTCCAGCCGGGACCCCACGCGGGCGAGCAGCTCCAGGCCGACCGCCTGCTCCACGGTGAACGCCGGGATCGGGGAGGCCACCTGGGTGATGAGGAAACCGGGACGGTCATGGTGGATGATCACGGCGGCCGCGCCCGCCTCGCCGACCGTGCTGACCTGGTCCGCGACGCTCACGTCGGCGGAGCGCCGCACGAGGGCCAGCCGGCCGCGCAGGTCCCGGCCTGCGACGTCCTCCGGCGTGCCGCGCCCGGCGTCCGCGAGCACGTACCGGTGCCGCCCGTCGATCCGCGGCGAGTCGATGGCGTACTCCGCCTCCAGCGTGGAGCCGGCGAGCTTCATGGTGAACTCGGGGGCGTAGAGCTCCCAGTGCGCCGACACCTCGAAGTCGCCCCGGCCGACCGGCTCCGTCTTCACGGCGTAGGCGTTGCGAACGTACCGGTCCATCAGGTAGTGCACGGAGAAGTCGTGCTCGCCGGCGGCGCGGTGGTAGCCGAGGGTGAGCTCTCGGGTCTCCGTCGGGGTCGGGGGTGATCGGGTTGAGCGGCGAGCCGGTGCGGGCGTCGAGGACGAGGCGGGTGTCCTCGGTCAGCTCGATCTCGGGCTCGGCGACCAGCGCGACGTCCCTGCCGTACGCGCCGGAGTCGTCGAGCGTCCACAGGGCGCTCGTCACGCTGTACGTCCCGACCGGAACGGACACGACCGCGGGCCCGGGGCCGCCCTTGCCGCCGAACAGCCCGGTCAGCCAGGCGTCGGTGTCCAGGTTCCACAGGTCGACCGAGCTGCCGCCGGCCGCGGGGGAGCCGTTCTGGGTGATGCCCTCGACGGTGACCTGCACCATCCTGGGGTCCTTGCGCGCCCCGAAGGCGGTGCGGACGACGGCGCCGTCGCCGGTCGCGGTGACCCAGCCGCCGTACGTCGCCGACTCCGCGAGCCTCGGATCCAGCGTCAGCCTCGCCTCGGCGGTCCCGCCGCCCGGCACGGTGAGCGTGCTCCGGTCGAGGGTGAACAGGCCGGCCGGGGAGTCGGTCGTGACGGCGAGCGCGAGAGCGACGTCCGCGCCGCCGTCGTTGCGGTAGGTGATCGTCTGGGTGACCGGGTCCCGGGAATCGTGCGGGTGCCGGCCGAAGCTGAGCGAGGCGGGGCTCGCGGTGACCGTCTGGGTCACCGCGCGGGCGACGTCGACCCGCCCGGCGCCGACCTCGTACACGGTGCCGGGGACCTCGCGGGCGGAGCCCGCCAGCGCGGCCTTGATCCGCTCGCCGGTCCAGTCGGGGTGGCGCTGCTTGAGAATCGCGGCGGCCCCGGCGGCGTGCGGCGCCGCCATCGAGGTGCCGGAGATCGAGGTGTACGCCTCCCCGGCCGGGGTGCCCAGGCCGGTGCCGGCGGCCCGGGCGGCCACGATGCCGACGCCGGGGGCGGCGAGGTCAGGCTTGACGGCGTGGTCGCCGAGGCGTGGGCCGCGGCTGGAGAAATCGGCGAGCACGTCGGACTTGTCCACGGCGGCCACCGACAGCGCTGCGTCCGCGACACCCGGGGAACGCGCGGTGAGCTCATCCGGGCCGGTGTTGCCGGCCGCGGCGACGAAGAGGGCGCCGGAACGGGCGCTCAGCTCGTTGACCGCCTGGCTCAGCGGGTCGGTGCCGTCGGTCGCCTCGGTGGACAGGCTCATGTTCACCACGTCGGCGCCCTGGGACACCGCCCACTCCATGCCCTCGATCAGCCAGGAGCCCTGGCCGCTGCCGTCGTCGCCGAGCACCTTGCCGACCAGCAGCCCGGCCCCGGGAGCGACCCCGACGTGGGTGCCGGAGGACGCGGCGCCGCCGCCGGCCACCGTGGCGGCCACGTGCGTGCCGTGGCCGTGGCGGTCGGCGACGCCGGAGCCGGTGAAGTCGGCCGAGCCCTGGACCTTGCCGCCGAGGTCGGGATGCGCGGGGTCGTACCCGGTGTCGAGCACCGCGACCGTCGTCCCCGCGCCGTCGAACCCTGCCTTCCACGCGGCCGGGGCGCCGATCTGCGGGACGCTCTCGGCCAGATCGGCCTCCAGCGTCGGGTCGAGCCAGACCCGCTTGACGCCGGGGGCCGCCTGCCGCGCGCCGGCGTCCAGCGATCCCCGGAGGCCGGCCCAGAACGCCGCGGCCTCGCCGGCCGGGACCTCGACGGCCGGGACCTCGACGGCCACCGCGTCGATGCTCTCCAGGGTCGCCGTGCGGGTGCTGTGCGCGGGGGCCTGCTCGGCGGCTCGGGCTCCGGACACCTCGTCGTACGCGACGATCAGCGGGGTCGGGCCGTCGCCGTGGCCGTCGGCGAGCAGGCCGGTGACGTTGAACAGCTCACGGTCGAGCACGCCGGCCACGACGTGGGCCTGGGCCTCCGCCGGGATGACGTACACGTCCTCGCCGCGCTCCACCACCTTGACCGCGCCTTGTGGCTTCCCGCCGTCGCGGGGGAGCAGGGTGGCGAGGTGGGCGCCGTCCGGCTGCCGGGAGACCGACACCCGGTCGCCGGTGACCAGCGTGACGGTGCCCACCGCGCGGGCCTGGGCGGGTTCCTCTCCATACGCCGGCAGCGGTGCGCCCAGCAGCAGCGCCGCGAGCGTGCCGGCGCCGAGCGCCTTCGCCCAGGGGCGTGTTCTCGCGCCTAACCAACCTCGCGGCATCGTCGTCTCCCCGCATGAACCATGTCGAGGTTGGAGAATCCCAGCAGCGGATCACGGTCCACCAGGGGTAGGCAAGTCGTCATTGCGACATGACGGAAATATGCCAAGAAGTCAGTGGTGTATACACCATACTGAATTCCATGACTGCGAAGATTGTCCCCCGTCGCGCAATCCTCCGCACCACCGGGCTCCTCACCGCCGGCCTGCTGTTAGGCGCCCCCGCCGTACCCGCCTCCGCCACCCGGCGACGCACCCCCGACGACGCCTGGGCGCAGCTCAGGCAGGGCAACCGCCGCTGGGTCTCCGGCGAGGTGCTCCACCCGCACCAGGACCTCGCCAGACGGGCCGAGGTCGCCGAGAAGCAGGAGCCGTACGCGACCGTCGTGTCGTGCATCGACTCCCGCGTCCCCCCGGAGATGGTCTTCGACGCCGGCCTCGGGGACCTCCTCACGGTGCGCAGCGCCGCCCAGACCATCGACCCGCTCGTGTCGGGCGCCATCGAGTACGGCCCCGCCGAGCTGGACGTCCCGCTGATCGTGGTGCTGGGCCACCAGCGCTGCGGCGCGGTGTCAGCCGCCGCGCACGCGCTGAGCGAAGGCGAGCGGCTCCCGGGGAGCCTGCAGGACATCGTCAAGGCCCTGCGCCCGGCGTACAAGCGCGCGGGCGGCAAGGTGGACAAGATGATCAGGCTCAACACGACCGGCGTCGTGGCCGAGCTCAAGGCGAACAAACTGCTCGCCCGCCGGATCGCCAGAGAACAGCTGAAGATCGTCGGCGCCTACTACTCCCTCGACACCGGCCTCGTCACCCGCCTCGTCTAGCGCTCGCGCCGCCCGGCCGTACCGGGCCGGGCGGCGCCCTCGGGCAAATACCAAAAGTCGGTCGTGCCCCGGGACACAGACGGTCGAGTCCCGGGCGACCTGCGATGTCGTCGGCGAGCATGAGCCGGTGACCGAACAACTGTTGCAGTCCTCCGGCGTCGAGCTGCTGGACGTTCGCGGGATCCGCCTGGTCGAAGGCCCGCCGCCGTACGTGTCGCCCGAGGACGAGGCGGCCATGAACCGCGTGTGGGAGGAGTCCGTACGGGACAATCCGCTCCTCTTCGACGGGCCGGTGGCCTCGTGCACCAGGCTGGACCGGGAGGGGCAGAGCGACCTGGTCATCACCTGGGCCCGTACGACCTACCGCTACTACGCCCTGCGCCGGGTGCCCGGGGCCGCGTCGTGGCTGCCGTCCCTGTTCGTGTCGATCGTGCAGCCGGCGGAGGACGGATCCCTGGTCGCGGGCCGGATGTCGGCCTCCACGGCCGCTCCGGGCCGCTGGCAACTGCCGGGCGGAACGGTCGAGCCGCCGGCCGGCGGCGAGCCGCTCGACGTGGCCGCGCTGCGCCGGCACGCCGCCCGCGAGCTGGTGGAGGAGACCGGCGTGGTGGCAGATCCCGGCGAGCTGACCCTGTGGCTGGTCTCGCGCGGCGAGAAAGGGAACGTCGGCGCGGTGTTCCAGGCCCCGCCCCTGCCGGCGTCGGTGCTGAGCGAACGGTTCGCCGCCCTGGTGGCCTCGGAGACGGCACGGGGCTGCGAGCCCGAGTTCGACCGGATCGCCCTGGTCCGCTCCCCGGCCGAGCTGGCGGAGCTGGACGGTCCGCACGTCGACTACCTGGGGCCGGTCGTCCGCCGGTACGTGACCCTCTAGGAGGAGACCATCTGGGCCAGCAGGCCCAGGCCGGGGCGGTCGACCGCGCGCGCGTCGGCGCTGAGGACGGCGACGGCCGCACGGCGTTCCGGGATCACGGCCAGCAGCGAACGGTATCCGCCGGTGCCGCCGTTGTGGAACAGCAAACGCGGCCCCTCCCGATCGCCCGCCCGCGTCATCGACAACCAGCCCGGATGCGCGGTGCTCGCCCGGCCCAGGCGGTGGCCGGTGCCGCGGCTGAGGGCGATGGCCTTCACGAGCTCCTCGGGAGCCTCCCCGAACGTGGCCCGGGCGAGCCGCAGCAGGTCGGGCACCGTGGAGTGCAGGCCGCCCGCCCCGGCGAGCGCCGCCAGCCGCCAGCCGGGACGCGGCCGGCCGAAGGCGGAGTGGCCGGGCGCGAGCCGGGAAGCGTGCTCACCGGTGAGGGTCACCCGGGTGTCGGTCAGGCCCAGCGGGCGGCAGATCTCCGCCTGGATCAGCTCGTCGTAGCCGACGCCCGCGTGCCGGGCCAGCGCCAGGCCGAGGAGTCCGGCTCCGAGGTTGGAGTAGCGGAAGCGGCGTCCGGGTGTGGAGCGCAGCCGCGTCCGGGCCAGACCGTCCAGCAGCACCGCCTCGGTGCATCCGGCGTACGGGTCGGCGGTCTGCCACAGGGCGCGCGGCATCAGCCCCTTCGGCAGCCGGGGCAGCCCTGAGGTGTGGCAGGCGAGGTGGACCAGCTCGATGTCATGGCCGTCGCGGCGCGGTACGGCGGCCGGCAGGAGGTCGCGCAGGGGCCGGCCGAGGGTGAGCTCGCCGCGTACCACCAGCCGGGCCAGCGCCAGCGAGGTGAACGTCTTGGTGATCGAGCCGATCTCGAACAGGGTGCCGGGGTCGGCGCCGTACGTCGCCGTCAGGTCGCCGTGCGCCGCGCCGACGACGACCGCGCCCTTCCGCCGGGCCGCCAGGCGTTCGGCGGTCCGGCGTACGAGCTCGTCCACGGGATTGGTCATGCGGAGCCTCCTTCACTGCGTCAATATTGGTTGACGAACCTCAGCTGCGTCAACCCAGGTTGCCGCGATAGGGTCGTCCGGACCATGGATGTACCGCGTGACCTTCCCCCAGACCTCTCCGGCGCGTTCCAGGTGGTGGGCCTGCCCTGGCCGGACGTGCGGCTCGGCCACTTCGACGGCGTGCTGGCCGAGCTCGGCGACCATCCGAAGGCGCGGAAACTGCGCGACCACGTCCGCGTCCTGGGCGAGATCCAGGAGTCGTACTTCGAGGATCTCCGCGACCTCGCCGACGAGCACGACGGCGACACGATGCGCCTGATCCGGCACAAGGGCGAGACCTGTGTGACCGAGGTCCGGGAGAGATGGGCCGTCGGCGCGGTGCGGATGGCGGAGGCCCACGCGGCCGTCGTGATGTTCACCCGGCGGCTCGTCGGAGCGCCGCTGCTTCCCGACTACCTGGCCGGCGACATGCCCGCCTGGGTGGAGCGGCGTCCCGGCCGAGGCATCCGAGGCGAGCCCACGGCCGGGCGGGCGCCCGCAGCCGAGGCGCTGCTGCGCTGGCGCGAGGACCCGTACGGGCCGCGGATCTGTGTCGTCACGGGCTCGCCCGCCTCGGGCAAGACCCGGCTGCTGGCCTGGTTCAACCACGCCACGCTCTGGCACTGGTCGGGTTACCCGGACCCGGGTGAGGCCGCCGTCTGCCTGCGCGGGATGGACGCCGGCGAGGCCGTGGCCGAGGTGGCCCGGCAGCTCAAGATCGACGACCTGGCCGGCCTGGACCAGCCTGCGCTCGTCACGCTGGCCGACCTCCACCGCAGCACCGACCCCGAACGCGTCCTCACCGACCTCGTCCGGCCCCTCGCCGCCGACCGCCATGCCCGCCTCCTGCTGGAAGGCCGCGACGCGGCTGCCGTGATCGACCCGGAGGAGCCGGTGTTCGTCCTGGATCTGGACGATCCGAGCAGCACCGACCGCGACGCCTTCACCGCCTGGTACGCCGCCGAGCGCTCCGCACGTTCCCCGTTCACCGCCGACCAGGTCTACCCGTCACCGGGCCTGGCCGCCTTCGCCGCGCGCGCCGAAGGCGCCGACCCGGGTCCGGACATGCCCCTGTCGGAACGGGTGGCGCACGCCTGGCTGGACGGCCTGTCACCGGACGCCCGCGCCGCCGCCGGCACGCTGGCTCTCGCCTTCGCCCCGATCGGCCCGTACACCTGGCGGCTGCTGCACTGCGGCCGGCACCGCCACGACCCGGAGGCCGCCGCCCGCGGCGTGGCGGAGGCCGCGGCCCGCCTGCCGCCGGCCGAGCCGGGCCTGCCCGCGTACGTCATCGACCTTCCCGCCCTGGCCCAGGCCGTCACGCCGCCGGAAGAGGCGCACGCCGAGCTGGCGGCCGTCATGCGCGGCTGGCCGGTCGCGGACGAGCTGCCCCCGCCCGAGTACGTCTCCCGCCACCTGCCCCGGCACGAACGCGGCGCTCCCCGGCCGCCGCTCCCGCTGTGCCGCCCGAAGACCCGGGTCACCCGCGACCTGCTGCTCGACCTGTACGGCCCCACCGGCGTGGTCAGGCACGACGAGCTGCACCCGGCGATCACCCACGAGCCCACCCGCCGGTTCCTGACAGAGATCGGCCTGCCCGAGAAGGGCGTGCACGAGACCGGCTTCTCGGGCGACGACCGGCGCTTCGCCGTGCCCATGAGCGAGTGGTGGGCCGAGAGCGCGGCGGAACTGCTCGCCTGCGAGGGCCTGCCCAACGACCTCGGCACCCTGTTCATGCTGGACTTCCTGGACAGCTGGTCCCTCCTCCTGGACGGCTCGACCGGCCTGGTCTACGAGGTGCACGAATCACTGGAGAGCGCCCGCGTCGCCCACCGCGACGTCGAGTCGTACGCCTACTTCGTGTACGTGATCCACCGCGAGCGCAGGCTGTGGTGCGACGGCCCCGACGCGCACCCCCACGCGTCCTACTGGTGCGCCGAGGACCTGGCGCTGGAGCTGCACACGTACGAGCCGCAGGCCATGGCGGGCGACGACGCCCTCTGGCCGCCGACCCTGCTCGACTACACGCTCCTCACGTAGCGAAGCGGTCGAGGAGGAGGGCGAGCCGCCGTTCGTGGTCGTCGTGGGGGAGCCGGCCGCTGCGTCTGAGGACGAGCAGCCCGTGCAGGGCGCTCCAGAACGTCTCGGTGAGGGTCTCCACGTTGTCTTCGCGCGTGAACGGGCGCAGCCCCTCGCGCAGCTCCTCGTACGCCTGCCGCAGCGCGGGCGGTGTGTCGGGCCTGCCGAACGGCAGGTCGACGGGCTGCGTGAACATCGCCTCGTACAGGGTGGGGTGTCGCTCGGCGAACCCGGCGTACGCGGCGGCGACGGCGGCGAGCGCCTGCCTGGGCTCGCCCGCGGCGATGCGGGCGGCGCGCAGCTCGGTGGCCAGGTCGGCGAAACCGGCCGTCGCGACCGCCGCCATGATCGCGCTCTTGCCCTTGAAGTGGCTGTAGAGGACCGGCTGACTGTATTCGATCCTGTCGGCCAGCCGGCGTGTGGTCACGGCGTCCCAGCCTTCGGATTCGAGCAGGTCACGGGCCGCCGTGACGATCAGTCGTTCGCGCTCGGCCCTCTCGCGCTTCCGGCGCGCCTGGATCGACATGATGGCGATCCTAGCAACGCTAGAGAACCTGCCGGAGCTATGTTAGCCTCGCTCTCGAATCTAGCGCTGCTAGCAATTGGAGAACGCCATGCTCGTCACCGCCTACGCGCTCGCCGTCCTGCTGAATCTGTTCATCATCTTCATAGGCGCGCGGTTCCTGCTCGTGCCCCGGCCGTCGGCCGCGGGTTACGGCGTTCCCGCCAAGCCGGACGGCGATGCCGCCTATCTGGCCATCAAGGGCGTGCGCGACCTCACGTTCGGCCTGCTCGGTCTGGCTCTGCTGGTCTTCGCCGGCCTGCGGGCCGAGGCGTGGTTCATGCTCGTCGTCGCCCTCGTGCCGCTCGCCGACACGCTGATCGTGCTGCGTCACGGCGGCACCAAGGCGACCGCCTTCGGCATCCACTTCGCCACGGCCGTCGTCGTCCTGCTCGCCGCCGCCCTGCTCTTCCTCGTCTGACCCGGTCCATGATGGTCGTCGTGATCGAGGAACCCGTGCACGCGGGCATCGTCGGGCAGGCCGCCGCCCTGTTCGCCGTCACCAACATCGACGACATCGTGCTCCTGGCGTTGTTCTTCGCGCGGGCCGCCGGGCGGCGCGGCGCGCTGCGGATCGTGCTCGGCCAGTACGCGGGCTTCACCGCGATCCTCGTCGTCGCGGTGGCCGCCGCGTTCGGCGCCACCTTCCTGCCGGACGACGTCCTGCCGTACCTCGGGCTGCTGCCGCTGGCGCTGGGCGTCAAGGCGGCCTGGGGATTGTGGCGGGACGGCGACGACGGCGAGGAGGCGG
>NZ_SMKQ01000010.1 GCF_004348995.1 Nonomuraea terrae | reverse complement strand
GGATGGCGGCGCGTTCGGCGGGAGTCTGGAGCCGTTGGGTGCCGAGGATCTGCAGCGGATGCAGGAAGGGCTGAGGCAGATCCAGCACCTGCACGACCGGATGGCGCGCCTGCTGGAGGCCGTGCTGGCGATCAGTTCCGAGCTGGAGCTGAACGCG
The DNA here is from genome assembly GCF_004348995.1 of Nonomuraea terrae. GTDB lineage: Bacteria > Actinomycetota > Actinomycetes > Streptosporangiales > Streptosporangiaceae > Nonomuraea > Nonomuraea terrae. The sequence goes on along the minus strand of NZ_SMKQ01000010.1, from coordinate 94,830 downwards.
GCGCTCCGCACCATCGTGGAGGTCTCCGCCGACCTGGTGGACGCCCGGTACGGCGCCCTCGGCGTGCTGAGCGAGGAGGGCCAGTTCGCCGACCTGTTCACGTGCGGCGTCTCGCAAGAGGTGTACGACGCCGTCGGCCGGATGCCGACCGCCCATGGACTGCTGGCGGAGCTGGTGGAACACCCCCGGCCGCTGCGCGTGGAGGACGTGCAGGCCCATCCGAGCTTCCGTGAGTTCCCCCCGGGCACCCGGTGATGCGCACCCTGATCGGGACGCCGATCCTGGTCCGCGGCACCGTCTACGGCAACCTGTACGTCGCCGACAAACGTTCCGGCGGGCCGTTCACCGACGACGACGAGCGGATCATCGCGGCGCTGGCGAGCGCGGCCGGTGTCGCCATCGAGAACGCCCGCCTGTACGAGCGGATCAGGCGCAGCACCGAGGACTTCCAGCGGAGCCTGCTCCCCAAGCTGCCCGATCTGCGTGGCCTGCAGGCATGCGCGCGCTACCGCCCCTCCGGCGCCGTCCCGCAGATCGGCGGCGACTGGTACGACGCGATCATGCTGCCCGACGGCGTGCCCTGCCTGATGGTCGGCGACGTGATGGGCCACGACCTGAGGTCGGCCACCGTCATGAGCCAGATCTCCAACATGTTGCGGGTGATCGCCTACGAACAGTGCCGGCCGCCCTCCCGCATCCTGCAACGGCTCGACGAGGTGCTGCACGGCCTGCACGGCGGTCCGATGGCCACCGTTCTGCTGGCTCGCCTGGAAAGGCACACCGGCGGTGAGTGGCGGCTGTGGTGGGGGAGCGCCGGGCACCCGCCTCCGCTGCTGGTTCCCCCCGACGGCCCCGTCCGCTACCTGTGGAGCGACGGGGGCCATCCCCTCGGGGTCATGCCCGAGTTGTCCCGGCCGGACTGCGAGCAGATCATCCGCGCCGGATCCATTCTGGTGCTCTACACCGACGGGCTCATCGAGGATCCCGTGCACGGCCTCGACGAGGGCATGGCCAGCCTGGCCCGGGCCGCCGCCGAGCTGCGTCATCTGCCCATCGAGGAGATGTGCGATCGCCTGCTGCAGCACCGCGGCGACGACTTCACCGACGACGTCGCGCTGCTCGCCCTGCGCCTCGCCGGCCCCGCCACCATGAGCTGCGACGCCCTCGCAGACCCGCGGGACGGGCTCGCCTGATCACTTGCCGCTTCACCGTTTCAGCCGGCCGGCGGGGGTAGGGCAGGCTCGGAAGCAGAGAAGGGATGTCCTGCCATGCCGGTACGCGAAATGATCGACACCTACCCCGCCGACATCAACCTCGACCGGGGCCAGATCGCCGACACCGTCCAGGCGCTCCTCGACTGCGCACAGGCGTGCACGGCCTGCGCCGACGCCTGCCTGAGCGAGCAGGAGATCGACCGGCTCCGCAAGTGCATCCGCACCGACCTGGACTGCGCCGACATCTGCGAGGCGACCGCCCGCGTGTTGTCGCGCCACACCGGCTACGACGCCAACATCACCCGCGCCCAGCTGCAGGCGTGCATCCAGGCCTGCACCAGCTGCGCGGAGGAGTGCGAACGTCACGCCGGCATGCACGAGCACTGCCGGCTGTGCGCCCAGGCGTGCCGCGGCTGCGCGAGTGACTGCCGGCGCCTCCTCGACGCGATCAGCTGACCCCATCGGCGGTACACCGTGGAACCCCGGCGCGCGGCTCGCTCGCGAGCAAGGCAACCGGGGGAGCACCGGCCAGAGGACTGACGATGGACCTGAAGCCCGTCATCGAGATGGCCGGCCAGGCGGTCGACATGGCCGGCGTCGCCGCCATCGTGGTGGGGGCGCTGGTGGCGACCTGCCGGTTCGGCTACCGGCTGCTGCTGCGGCGTCCCGCTCACGACGCCTACCAGAGGTACCGCAAGGGGCTCGGGCGGGCGATCCTGCTGGGGCTCGAGTTCCTCGTCGCCGCGGACATCATCCGGACGGTCGCGATCTCTCCGACGTTCGCGAGCGTCGGCGTCCTCGCGCTGATCGTCCTCGTGCGGACGTTTCTCAGTTTCTCCCTGGAGGTGGAGCTGGAGGGCCGCTGGCCCTGGCAGCCGCCTGCCGCGGGGACGAAGGACGCATGAGGTGGAGATCCTGGCGCCGTGCCGGCGACGGCGACGCCGCCACGGCCGTGCTCAAGGGGGTCGCCCGGGCCGGCCATGAGATCTGGACCGGCATCGTCACATGTAGTGGCATTCTTGTGACGGAGGGTGATGATGCCGATGTCCAGCAGTTCTGCCGTGCGTGCCAGAGATGTGCTCCTACGCCCGTTCTTCCTGGGAGGGCGGGTGGTCGCCAACCGGATCGCGATGGCGCCGATGACCCGGGAGTTCTGTCCCGGTGGGGTGCCCGGCGCGGACGTGGCGCGGTACTACGCCCGCAGGGCCGAGGGCGGCGTCGGGCTGATCATCGCGGAGGGGGCGTACGTCGGTCATCCGTCGGCCGGTACCCGTGACCGCGTTCCCCGCTTCTACGGCGAGGACGCGCTCGCGGGCTGGGCCCGGGTGGCGGACGCCGTCCACCGGGCCGGCGGGCTGATCATGCCGCAGCTGTGGCACGTCGGCATGGCGCGGGTCGCGGGCGCCCCGCCGGTTCCCGGCGCACCCCGCATCGGCCCCTCAGGCGTTCCCCTGGATGACTCGGAGCCGGGCCGGGCGATGACGACGGCCGACATGGACGACGTGATCGCCGCCTACGCCGCAGGAGCCGCCGCGGCCGAGGCGCTCGGCTTCGACGGCGTCGAGCTCCACGGAGCCCACGGCTACCTCATCGACCAGTTCCTCTGGGCCCGTACGAACCGGCGCGCCGACGCCTACGGCGGTGACCCCGCGTCGCGGGCGCGGTTCGCCGCCGAGATCGTGGCGGCCTGCCGGGCGGCCGTGTCGGCGGATTTCCCCATCGTCCTGCGGATGTCCCAATGGAAGGTGGGTCACTACACGGCGAGGATCGCCGCGTCGCCGCAGGAACTGGAGGCGATCCTCACGCCGATCGCCGAGGCGGGGGCTGACGCGTTCCACTGTTCCACCCGGCGGTACTGGCTGCCGGAGTTCGCGGGCTCGGACCTGAACCTCGCCGGCTGGGCCAAGAAGCTCACCGGCAAGGCCACCATCGGCGTCGGCTCGGTGGGGCTCGACAACGAGTTCACCAGGGCGGTGGAGGGCGAGCCGAGCGGCGTCGCCGGCATCGACCGGCTGCTGGACCGGATGGAGCGCGACGAGTTCGACCTCGTGGCGGTGGGCCGCGCCTTGCTGGGCGACCCCGGCTGGGCCGCCAAGATCCTGACCGGACGCACCGCCGACCTCAGACCTTTCGACCGCGCCCAACTCGCCACCTTGCACTGAGACGGCCATCGGCGGGGTCACGGCACGTGCGACGATGACCACATGCCCGGCATGATCCGCGGGGGAACGCCCGCCTTACGCAGAGCCGCGTACGTGGGGGCGGCGCTCGTGGCAGCCGTCCTTGTGGCAATGATCTGTGGTGAGCGGCTGCGTTTCGCTCACTCGGCGGCGGACATGGAGGCGGTCGCCCGCACGCTGGGGGAGGGTGTCGAGCTCAGGGGCCGGAGCATCGGAAGCCTCACGTTCGAGTTCGTCCGGCGGGAGGACGACCTGGTCTACTTCCACCGAGGCGAGCAGGGCTGGGACGGGGACTCCTACGGGTACGTCTGGAGCCCCGAGCACAGGCCGAGTGATACGCGCCACCTGCGGGGCCCTTGGTACAGATACTGGAACGACGCGCACCAGTGACCTCTTCCGGCGCTGCTCATCCGACGGTGGGCTCAGGTAGGGGAATGACGTGCACGACGTCGCCGCCGGACCTCGCTTCGACGGTCGCGTTTTCTTCTCCCAGCACGCCTGCGAGACATATGCCCGGCGGCGATATCTCCTGTTCGGTCGTGACGGAACCTGTTCGACAGGTGATAGACGTGATCGCACTGCCGACGGATATCTCAAGAAGTCGCACGGCCGTCGTCGCGCCGCGGCAGTGTGACGACGAGTGGGGGCCGGACGGTCATGACGGCTCTCCCCGACGTTGACTGCCCGGAGGTGCGCGCCCTCCGTCCGCCCCGGTTCGGCCCTCGATCCGGCCATGACGAGACAGCCATGACGAGAGATTGCGCCGGCGGCGGAAAGGAATGAACCATGAGCACTGTCAGCGGTTTCGTGGAGTACCCGGTGGAGAACGTGCATCGGCTGATCGAGCCTGGGCCGGTCGTCATGGTGTCCACGTTCGACGGGCGGCGGGCCAACCTGATGACCAACGCCTTCAACATGCCGGTCGCGCACGGGGCCCTCATCGCGCTCGTCCTCGGCCCCTGGGACCACAGCTACGAGGCGTTGTCGGACACGGGGGAGTGCGTCATCGCGATCCCCTCCATCGACCTGGCCGAGCGGGTGGTCGACGTCGGCAACGTCTCCGGCGGCGACGTCGACAAATGGCAGCGGTTCGGCTTCACTCCGGCGCCCGGTGCGGTGGTGCGGGCGCCTCTCGTCATGGAGTGCTTCGCCAACATCGAATGCACCGTCGCCGACGACCGGCTCGTCGAGGACCACGGCCTGTGGATCCTCCAGGGTGAGCGGGCCTGGTACGACGCCGCCAAGCGGGGCGCGGGCGAGTTCCATCACCGAGGCGACGGCACGTTCTCCGCAAACGCCGCCACTCTGGACCTCCGGCACCGTATGACCAAATGGCGGTATCTGACCGGCGATTGACCGCCCTGCCCTACCCGTACGAAGCACTTCATTGGGGCATTTATCCAGTTTTTGCCTAATTTAGATAGATGTCCTATATAGGCCGGTGATACGACGGCAGTAGGCGTCTCCCCGGACGAGCGTCCGGAGGGCACCACCCGAGGCTGGAGGACGTGGTGCTGTTATGCACGCCCGCACCCGTGGTCACGGTGACCGGCGTGTCGAGGCTCGGCCCGCCTGGAGCCTGACATGTCGCAGGAAGGCCGGAGAGCATGGGCCCTGATGCCGCGGACATGGCCGACGCGTTCAGAGAGGTCGCACGGCTGGTGTTGCGTCACCTGTCGGTGTACGGAGACCTCAACATCACCGCACTGTCCACGCTCTCCAGGCTGGACAGCCAGGGGCCGCTCCGGCTGACGACGCTCGCGGCCGCGGAGGGCATCGCCCAGCCGTCGATGACCCAGGTGGTCAAGCGGCTGGAGCAGTTCGGGCTGGCGCGGAGGGTGGACGAGCCGCAGGACGCGCGCGTGGTCATGGTCGCCGTCACCGACGCCGGCCGGCGGTTGCTGGAGGAGCACCGGCAGGCCCAGCGCGACCGGATGGCCGAGCTGCTGTCGGAGCTTCCACCGGAGGACCAGGAGGTCCTCGACACGGCGATGCGGGCCGCGCGCCCCGCCATCAGGCGACTGCTCTCCAGCGCCGCAGCCCAGAAGACTCCCGCCGGCGCCCGACCCGCGCCGCCCCAGCAGGCGACCGCCGGCGCCTGAAGCGCGGCAGAGAAGGCGGCGCCGGCTTTGAAGCGCCCAGGCCTCGATCACGTTCACGACCGAGGACGTTCACCACCGGAGAAGGGGCAAGGCATCATGACCGCCAACCCGGAAACCACCACCACACCCCCCGTGGCCGAGGACTACCCGATGCGGCGCGCGCCCGGCTGCCCGTTCGACCCGCCGCCGCGCCTGCGGCAGCTGCAGGCCGCCGCGCCCATCACCCGCGTACGCATCTGGGACGGCAGCACCCCCTGGCTGGTCACCCGGTACGAGGACCAGCGGGCGCTGCTGGCCGACCGGCGCATCAGCGCCGACAGCGGCAACCCGCACTACCCGCATCAGGGCCCGTCCCAGAAGGAGCTGCGGCGGCAGACGCAGACGTTCCTCACCATGGACAACCCCGAGCACGCCCGCCTGCGCAGGACGGTCACCGCGCCGTTCTCCATCAGGCGCGTGGAGGCGCTGCGCCCGGCCATCCAGGCGATCGTGGACGGCCAGATCGACGAGATGCTGGCCGGCCCGAACCCCGTGGACCTCGTCGAGGCGTTCGCGCTGCCGGTGCCGTCGCGGGTGATCTGCGAGCTACTCGGCGTTCCGTACGCCGATCATGACTTCTTCCAGGCCCAGAGCCGGATCCTGGTCAAGAACGACACGCCTCCGGAGCAGGCCAGGCTGGCCCAGCAGCGGCTGGTCGACTACCTCGACGAGCTGGTCGGCGACAAGCTCGCGCGCCCCGGGGACGACCTGCTCTCGGAGCTGGCCGTCAAGCGGGTCGCCACCGGCGAGCTGACCCGGGGGGAGGCGGCGTCCATCGGGCGGCTGCTGCTGATCGCCGGCCACGAGACCACCGCCAACATGATCGCGCTGGGCACCCTCGCGCTGCTGCACCACCCCGGCCGGCTGGCCGAGCTGCGGGAGACCGACGACCCGGCGCTGGTCGCGGGGGCGGTCGAGGAGCTCCTGCGCTACCTGACCATCGTGGCGACCGGACGGCGCCGGGTGGCCCTGGAGGACATCGAGATCGGCGGGCAGACCATCCGCGCCGGCGAGGGCGTCATCCTGGCCACCGACGCCGGGAACCGGGACCCGGCCGCCTTCCCCGACCCCGACCGGCTCGACCTCCACCGCAACGCGCGCCATCACGTCGCGTTCGGCTTCGGCGTGCACCAGTGTCTCGGTCAGCCGCTGGCCCGCGTCGAGTTGCAGGTCGTCTACGGCACGCTCTACCGCCGCATCCCCTCGCTGCGACCGGCCGTGGACCTCGATCGCATCCCGTTCAAGCACGACGGGTTCATCTACGGCGTCTACGAGCTGCCCGTGGCATGGTGACCCACCGGACGACAGGCCGGAACACCGGTCCGCCACGCGCCCGCCGCACCTGGATCGCCGCCGACCACCCCCACTACAAGTGGGTGGCGCTGACCAACACCACCCTCGGGGTCCTGATCGCCTCCATCAACAGCTCCATCGTGCTGATCTCGCTGCCCGCGATCTTCACAGGCATCCGGCTCGACCCGCTTGAGCCCGGGAACGTCGGCTATCTGCTCTGGACGCTCATGGGCTACATGCTCGTCACGGCGGTCCTGGTGGTCACGCTCGGCAGGCTGGGCGACATGTGGGGCCGGGTCCGCATCTACAACAGCGGGTTCGTCATCTTCACCCTGACGTCGGTCGTGCTCTCGCTGGATCCCTTCCACGGCGGGGGCGGCGCGCTGTGGCTGATCGGGTGGCGGGTGGTGCAGGCGGTCGGCGGCGCCATGCTCATGGCCAACTCCGCCGCCATCATCACCGACGCGTTCCCCGGCCGGCAACGCGGCATGGCGCTGGGCGTCAACATGGTGGCGGGCATCGCCGGCTCGTTCCTCGGCCTGGTGCTCGGCGGGGTGCTCGCGGAGTGGGACTGGCGCTCGGTCTTCTGGGTCAACGTCCCGATCGGGGTCGCGGGCACCGTCTGGGCGTACCGCTCCCTGCACGAGACCGGCAAGCGCGCCCCCGGGCGCATGGACTGGTGGGGCAACATCACCTTCGCCGTGGGCCTGACGGCCCTGCTCGCCGGCATCACGTACGGCGGCCACATCATGGGCTGGACGAACCCGTGGGTGCTGGCCGCCCTCGCCGGCGGCGTCGCGATGCTGGCCGTCTTCTGCCTGGCCGAGACGAGCACAGCCGAGCCCCTGATCCGGCTGAGCCTGTTCCGCAGCACGGCCTTCGCCGGCGGGAACGCGGCCACGCCTCATGGTGGCCGGATTGTCCGACTCGCTGCCGGGCGTCCTCAGCGTCGGGCTCACCGCGCAGGGGGTGCCCGCCCAGGCCGCCCACTCCATCGCCGAGCTGCCGCCGGTGGGGGTGTTGTTCGCCGCGTTCCTCGGTTACAACCCCGTCGGGCACCTTCTCGGGCCGGGGCTGCTGGGCCACCTGCCCCCGGCGCACGTCGACGTGCTCACCGGCCGCCGGTTCTTCCCGGAGCTGATCTCGCACCCGTTCCACAACGGCCTGGTGGTGGTCTTCGCGCTGGCCACGGCCATGGCGCTGGTCTCCGCGGCCGCCTCGCTCATCCGCCGGGCGAAGGCCCACAGGTAGCGCCATATCCCGATATTTCGGTTTAAGGTGGGGTGCTGTGATCTCCGGGGGACAGCGTCACGAGGTGCGCGAGGCAACGGTGGCGGCGGCCCGTGAGGGGTTCGCCGACAGGATCGGCTCGATGGTCAGGTCGATGGCGAAGGCCGGCCCGATGACCGCGTACGAGTGGTGGCTGATCTGCGAGGAGTTCCTGGACTACCTGGGCGCGCTCTCCGCCGGGACGCCGGACCTCGACACCCCCGAGGCCAGGGCCGCCTTCGGCAACGCCGCCGAGGCCGCCGCCGGAGCGGTCGCGTACGCGGCGTACCACCCGTTCGCCGGTTTCTCGGTCTACCTCGACTACGTCGACTTCGGCATCACCTACGGGCCCGAGCCCGGGGGCACGCCGCAGCCGATCACCGCGGACCGCTGGCTCGACGCGTTCTGCCTCGCGGTCCTGGCGGGCACGGCCGAGCGGCACGGGGAGGCGTTCCACTTCGCCCGCGGCACGGCCCAGGAGGAGCTCGTCGACGGCTTGATGGCGTACGTCATCGGCGACACGGAGGAACCGCGCGCCGCGACCGACGCCACCCTCCCGCACGCCACAGCGGTCCACGCCCTGCGCGCCCTGGAAGCCGGCGACCAGGAGACGTTCCGCACCGCTCTGGCCGAGCTGCTCCTCCGCCACCGCGCGCTCCACGGGCCCGGAGACCGGCCCCGCACCCTGCTCCCGCTCCTCCCGTTGGCCCTCGCCGCCCTGGCCTACCGCCGTCAGGGCTGGCCGCCGCCCGAGACCGGCTATCTGCCGCGCGCGCTGGTGACCGGCTTCGCGACCGCGGGCCCGAGGGTCCGGGCGTACGGCCGGGAGAGGCGTCCTGACGCGGTCGCCGAGCTGGCCGCCGGGCCGGTCGTGGTGCGGCGGCCGGGGCCGCCCGGCTTCCTGCACCCGGAGAGCGAGGCGTTGTTCGAGGAGTACACCAGGGAGGCGTTCACCCCGGAGGACGGAAAGCCGCTGGACCCGCGAGGACTGTCGACCGCGTTGCGGTATCAGGAGCTGCTCTTCGTGGCCCGCGCCGGGCTGTCCGACGACGTCACGGACGGGCAACTGGCGAACCTGCGCCTGGCCTCCCAGCTGGGGGCCGCGTTGTTCCGCGTCGCGCTCGCCGAGCCCGGCGCCGGCGTCGAGGTGACGATCGACGGCCGCACGCTCGCCTACCCCGCTCACCGCGCGGCCGAGCCCGGCACCTGGCACACCGCCGTGAATTTCGCGCTGATCACCGGGACCCGAGAGGACCTGGCCCCGGTCGTCGTGGCCGGCTCCGCCGCCCTCCGGCAGGACGGCTCCGCCTTCGCCTCCTACCGCAGAGCCCTGCACGACTACCTGCGCGGCGCCGACCCCGAACCCGCCACCGACCAGGCCCTGCACGACTGCGACAAGGCCAGGACCTGGGGATTCTTCCCGCCGCCCGCCGTCCTGCTCGCGCAGCTGGTCGAGGGCGACCAGGAGAGCTTCAACCTGGCCCTGCTCGACGCCCTCGACGCCCACCGCGACCACTACGGGGTCGCCGACCGCGCGGACGACTCCGAGGCCGCGATCAACCTCGACGTCCTGGCCCTGGCCTGCCACGCGCGCCGCCGCGGCTGGGACGTCCAGGTCGTCTCCCCCTACCTCCCGGCCGGTCTCCTCCGAGCGGCCAGGCCGCGCTGACCGGGCGATGAACTCCCTGGAGGTCTTCCTGGCGGACCGTCCCCGGCTGCTGGGCCTGGCGTACCGGCTGCTCGGGGACGCGGGCGAGGCCGAGGACGTCGTCCAGGAGGCCTACATCCGCTGGCAGCGCGGCACGCAGGTCGCCGTCCCCGGCGCGTGGCTCACCACCGTCGTCACGAACCTGTGCCTCAACCGGCTCACCTCCGCGCGGGCGGACCGGGAGCGCTACCCCGGGCCGTGGTTCCCCGAGCCCGTCCGCGTCTCCAGCGGCGCCTTCGGCCCGCTGGAGACGGTCGAGCAGCGCGAGTCCCTCTCGTACGGGGTCATGATCCTGCTCGAACGGCTGACGCCGCCGGAGCGGGCGGCGTTCGTCCTGCGAGAGGCGTTCGGGCTGCTGGCCGACCTCGTGCTCGTCGACGGCGACCCGCTCCAGGACATCACCGCGACGCGCTCGATCGTGGACGTCTGGCGGCACGGGGTCCGCCAGACGCGGCCCACCGGCGACCGATGACGCACGGGCGGCCTCTCTCGCAAAGGAGACAGGCCGCCCGGCCGATCAGATCAGGGCTTCTTGCAATCCTTGCCGTTGCCCTTGCCCGGCTTCGGGCATTGCTCGCCCGGCGGGTCGTCGTCCCCGCCCGACGCCGCCTTGACGAGCATGAATGTGGCCGTGCCGACCGCGGAGGTGTTCCCGGCCTTGTCGGTGGCCCGGTAGGTCACCGTGTGCGCTCCGGGCTGGGAGACCGCCAGCGCCTTCGTGTAGACCGCGTACGGCTGGCCGTCCAGCGAGTACTCCACCTTGTCCACCCCGGACTCGGTGTCGTTCGCCGTGATCGTCACCGTCGCGGAGCCCACGTAGTTCCACGCCCAGTCCATGCTCCCGGTGATGCCCGCCGTCACCTGCGGCGGGGTGGTGTCCCCGCCCTGGGGAGCCACGACGGTGAACGTCACCGAGCCGACCTCCGAGGTGTTGCCCGCCTCGTCGGTGGCCCGGTAGCGCACGGTGTGCGCCCCCGCCCGGTTGACCGTCACCGGCGCCGTGTAGGCCGCGAACGCCGCGTTGTCGAGCGAGTACTCCACCGTGTCGACCCCGGACTCGGTGTCGTCAGCGGTGACGGTGACCGTCGCGGAGCCGACGTACTCGCCGTTCTCGTTCTGGTCGCCCGCCACCTGCGCGGTCACCTGCGGGGGAGTGGTGTCCTCCTCCTGCTCGGCCACCACGGTGAACTCCGTCGTGCCCGCGTCGGAGGTGTTGCCCGCCTTGTCGGTGGCCCGGTAGGTCACGACGTGGGCGCCGGGCTGGCCGACCGTGAGCGGCTGCGTGTAGACCGCGTACGGCTGGCCGTCCAGCGAGTACTCCACCGTGTCGACCCCGGACTGAGCGTCGTTCGCGGTGATGGTGACCGTCGCGGAGCCGACGTAGTTGCCGTCGTCGTCCCGGTCACCCCCGACCTCCGCCGTTACCTGCGGGGGAGTGGTGTCCTCCTCCTGCGGGGCCACCACGGTGAACGCCACCGAGCCGACCTCCGAGGTGTTGCCGGCCGTGTCGGTGGCCCGGTAGCGCACGGTGTGCGCGCCGATCTCGTTGACCGTCACCGGCGCGGTGTAGGGCGCGAACGCCGCGTCGTCGAGGGCGTATTCGACCGTCTCGACCCCGGACTCGGTGTCGCTCGCGGAGACGGTCACGGTCGCGGAGCCGACGTAGTTGCCGTCCTCGTCCTGGTCGCCCGCCACCTGCGCCGACACCTGCGGCGCGGTCGTGTCCGAGCCGCCGCCTTGGGTGACCACCAGCTCGCCGACCATCTGGCCGTGACCGGGGATCGCGCAGAAGAAGCGGTACTTGCCCGGCGTGAGGTTCACCTGCGCCTCGTGCCGGCCGCCGTTCGCGTCGATGGGGCTGGCGAGGATGTTGAGCCTGACGTCGTGGTTGTAGCCCGGGGTGGAGACGTCGAAGGTCAGGGTGTGGGTCATGCCGGTGACGTTGCCGGTCGCCACGCTGTTCTCGAAGACGATGGTGGCAGGACCCGCCGTCGCCTCTGTCGGCGCCGACTTGTACGCGGTCATGCCGTCGTCGGCGGTCCAGGTGAGCACCTGGTCCGCCGAGGCGGTCAGTTGCAGGCGGGGCTGCGCGGCGGCCTGGCCCGACGACAGGAAGAGCGCCGGGAGCCCGGCGGCCAGCAGCAGCACGGCCAGGCCCGGCGCCGTGGCGGCCGCTTTGAGCGCCCGCCGTAAGGCACTGATCAAGGGGACATGCATGGACGATGCACCTCTCAAAGTCTGCGCGCGTGCCGGCGAAGGGCACGCTCCGGCTGGGGTGGGGCGCCGGGCCCGGGGCGGAACGCCCCCGGCCCGGCGCCCGGCCGGTGGACCGGCCTAGAGCTCGCGCACCCGGATGTTGCGGAATTCGATCAGGTCGTTGTTGCCGTGGTTCTGCAACCCGACGAACCCGCTGATGAACTGGCGCAGATCCGTGGGCGGGTCGCCGGCGCGGGACGACTGCTTGCCCGGCGTGTTGTCGAACTCGCTGATCACCTTGCCGTTGCGGATGATCGTGTAGTGCTGGCCGACCACCCGGATCTCGTAGTCGTTCCACTGGCCCTTCGGGGTGACCCCCGCCTTGTCCAGGCCGTTGGAGGAGAAGTTGTAGACGGAGCCGGTCTTCTGCGGCTCGCCCGTGTCGCCGTCGTAGATCTGGATCTCGTGCCCGCAGAAGATCGCGACCCAGGCGGGCGACGTGCGGGCCGAGCCGACCGTTCCGCAGCTTCCCGAAGGGCGCTGGTCGAGCGGGGTCCTCGGGTCGGGGAAGCGGACGAAGACGCCACTGTTGGCGCGGCCCGTGTTCGGCGCGATGTCACGGAACTGCAGCCTCAGCGAGAAGTCGGCGTACGCCTTCTCCGAGTACCACAACATTCCGAGACCGCCCGAGGCGCGGATCGAGCCGTCCGGCTGCAGGGTGAACTGCCCGGACGGAGCCTGGGTCCAGCCCTGCAGCGACTGGGCCGTCCCGTCGAAGATCGTCTCGTACCCGTTCGTCTTGCCGATCTGCGACTGGGCGGCGGCCTTCTTCAGCGCGGACGCCTCGCGGTTGTCGATGACGCCGTCCTTGCGGGCGTCGTTCACGACGTCGTTCAGGTGGCTCATGAACTCGCCGTGGTTCTTCCACTCGCGCTCGTCGTCGATCAGGTCGTTGAGCGTGCAGGCGCCCGCGGCCACCCGGTTGGGCACGCCGGTGTCGGTGTCGAGCAGCCGGACCGTCGGCCGGGCGTCGGGCGCGGCGCAGTCGACCTTGACGTCGATGGTGCCGGTGGCCGACTCGCCGTCGGCGTAGGTGACCTTCAGCGTCGCCTTGTAGGTGCCGAAGTCCTTGTAGGTGTGCGTCGGGTTCGCCTCCTTCGACGGCTTGCCGCCGTCGCCGAAGTCCCACTCCCACGACACGCCGCCGGCCTTCGTGCTGGAGAACGCCACCGTCTTGGGGTCGCTCTGCCGCACCGGGCGCGCCACCGCGTCACTCGGGTCCGGCGTCGCCGGACCGCCCTTGTAGGCGATGCGGATCAGCTTCTGGTTGGGGTGCAGGCTGAAGAAGCCGCCCGCGTAGTCGAGCATGTACAGCGCGCCGTCCGGGCCGAACTTGGCGTCCATCCACGACTGGAGCTGGGTGGTGCCGCCGCCGGTCTGGATGATGTGGCGCAGGTCCTCGCCGAAGACGGGCGCGCCCGCCTCAGGGACCTTCTTCGGGTCGACGGTCACGGCGACGCGGTTGTTGGCGTTGGACTGGTCACCGATGAACCACTTGCCGTCCCAGTACGCCGGCCACGCCATACCGCTGTCGGTGTCGACCTCGGAGCGGTGGTACGTCGGCCCCGACATGACGGCCTGGCCGCCACCCTTGAGGTAGGGGATGGTGAAGGTCTCGTCGCCCAGCTTGTACGTGGGCAGGCCGCTGTCGTCGTCCCGCTTCGGGTAGACGGGGCCGCCGCCCTGCGGCGAGTACCAGATCATGTTGGCGCGCGCCGGCGGGATGTCCACCAGGCCGGTGTTGCGCGGCGAGGTGTTCTTCAGGTTGTCGCAGTCGTACCAGTCGGCGGGCTGGGTGGCGTCGACGTTGCTGCGGTCACGATAGGGCTGCTTGTCGCCCATGCAGTACGGCCAGCCCTGGTTGCCGGCGGAGGTGAGGATGGTCGCGGTCTCGTACTTGGCCGGGCCCCACGTCTCGCTCGGGGCGCCGGCGTCCGGGCCGACCCAGCCGGCGGTGATCCAGTTGTTCACGTTGTCCCAGGCGAGGCGGGCGATGTTGCGCACGCCCATCACCCAGATCTCCGGGCGGGTCTTGCCGCCGCCCTCCTCCTCGCCGGTGAACAGGTTGCCCTTGGGGATCGTGTACGTGCCGTCGGGCTCCGGATGGATCCTCAGGATCTTGCCGTTGAGGTCGTTGGTGTTGCCCGAGGTGCGCCGGGCGTCCTGGAACGACACGCCCTTGTACTCCGCGGTCCAGTTGTTGCCGGAGTAACCGCCGGAGCCGCCCGAGGAGTTGCTGTCACCGGTGCCGATGTAGAGGTTGCCGTCCTCGTCGAACGTCATGCCTCCGCCCGCGTGGCAGCAGCTGTGGATCTGGGTGTCCCACTGCAGCAGGTCCTTGCGGGTGCTCTGGTCGATCGTCTGGGCGGCGGCGTCATAGGTGAACCGGGAGACCGTGCGCTTGCCGATCCGCCGGTCCCTGTCGATCGACTCGTGCGGCATCCAGTAGGCGTAGACCCAGCCGTTCTCCGCGAACTTCGGGTCGAGCGTGATGCCGACCAGGCCCTCCTCGTTCTTGACCAGCTCGTCGCCGCTGCCGCGGTTGCCCATGACGGGCAGCGTGGTCAGCAGCTTGACCTGCTTGGTCTTCGGATCCCACTGGTGGATGGTGCCGCAGCCGAGGCCGACCTTGGGGTCGTTCCAGTCGGCGATCGGGCCGGTGGCGCAGGCCGCCTTGCCGATGTAGAGGACCTTGCCGTCCGGCGCGACAGTCAGGCCGTGCGGCTCGCCGATCTGGTCGAGCTGGCCCTGCTTGTTCTGCGCGGTCAGCCGCTCGATGGTGTAGTTCGCGGCGATGGTGGCCTGGCAGTCGCCGCGGACGAGCCCGGCCGCCCACTTGATGGCGCCGCCGAGGTGGCTGCGGAAGTGCTCGTCGCCGGTGTAACTCGCCCGCGTGCCGCCCATGCCGGTGTAGAACGACCGGCCGCCGTCGTAGTCACGGCACCAGGAGATCGGGTGGAACGCGCCGTTGCCGTTCAGGCCCGCGTCATAGGTGTGCTCGCCGACCTGCGCCACCGTGTGGACCTTGCCCAGCGGGTTCGGGCTCCAGTTCATCCACGTGTCGGTGCGCTTCACGGTGAACGGCAGGCCCTTGTTCGCCGGGTGCTGCCGGTCGACAAGGTCGACGACCGCCTCCTGCGGCTTGCTCTCCGGGGGCTCTCCGGCGGTGGGGCCGAACAGCCGCAGCTCGGCGAGCTGGATCAGGGGCTCGCCGCTGTTCGCGGTGATGTTGAGCCGGTAGTGCTGGTACGCCGTGGTGTTCTCGAACGTGTATTCCTTGGTCTGGAACCGCTGCGGGAAGCTCTCCCCGGTCCGCCGGTCGAGGTCGGTCCAGTTCGTCCCGTTCTGCGAGCCCTGCAGGGTCCAGTCCTTCGGGTCGCGGCCGGGGAAGTCATTGGCCGACGTCAGCGCGTAGTGGGCCACCGCGACCGGCTCCTCGAGCCTGAACTGCACCCATCCGGTCGGCGTCCGGGCCAGCCACTTGCTGTCGTTGCTCCCGTCGAACAGCTTGTCCTTGGTCTCGTTCGGCGGGTTGTCGCCGCTGGCCGAGCTCTCCACCACCTTCTCCGGCGGGGGCAGGCTGCCGGCGGGGCGGCTGCCGACCAGCTCGGTGAACCAGGCCGAGTCCGCCTGGGCGCGCGCGGCGTCGTGGACGCCGACGAAACCACCGCCGTTCCTGATGTACGCCTGGAACGCGGCCAGCTGGCCGTCGTTCAGCGGCGCGCCCTCGGCGGACAGGAACACCACGCCGCGGTAGCGCGCCAGGTTGTCGGCGGTGAAGACGGCCGGGTCCTGCGAAACGTCGACGGAGAAGCCGTTCTTCTGGCCCAGCTCCTTGATCGCCGCCGCGGCCTGCTCGACCGGGTCGTCCTGCTCGTCGGCCGGGCCGTGGAAGACGAGCACGCTGACGGAGTCTTTCCCGGGCGGTTTCGGCGGCGCGACCTGCGCCTGCGCCTGTGCCTGTTCCTGTGCCAGGGCCGGTACGGCCGCAGGGGTGGCCAGCCCCAGCAGCAGCACGGCGCTCGACATCGTGATCAGCGCGCGGCGCCAGGCGGGTGGTCGGGGCGGTAAGAGGCCTTTTCCGGCCATCGTTCGCTCCTTCGCGGTGAGGGTGATTCGGGACCTGCTGGGAAGGGCTGAGGGGTCGATCGCAGCGGGGAGTGTTCTCGCCGCCGGGTCCTGCGGGGCGCGTCAGTGGCCCGTGTGGCCGGAGTGGCCGCCGCCCGAGTGGTCCGGGACGTTGCCGTTCTCGTCGGTCACCATGAAGATCCCGGCCATGCCCATGTCGGAGTGGCTCTGGACGTGGCAGTGGTACATCCAGGCCCCAGGGCCGACGCGCTCGCCGGCGATCACCTGGAAGCCGAACGACTCGGCCGGTCCGGTGATCTTGGTGTCGATGATCCGGCTCTGGTCCTGCGGGTGCTCCAGCAGGCCGGTGCGGTTGTCGGCCCAGCGGTGCCCGTGGATGTGGAACGTGTGGTAGAAATCGCCGTGCGTGATCACGATCCACTCGACCCGCTCGCCGACCTTCGCCACGAACTCGGGCGCCTCGTGACCGGCACGGTTGTTGATCATCATGTCGTTGAAGACCACGGTGAACGTCTTGTCCGGCAGGGTGTCGCCCTTGCGGCGGACGATGAGCGGCCCGTACAACCCCTGCCGGATGCCGCCCGTGCCGTGGTCGGTGCCCACGACGTGGTCGTGGTAGTGCCAGTAGCCCGCGCTGCCGGGCTCGATGCTCCCGCCGGGGCGCCGGCCCGGCGCGTGCGTGCGCCAGACGTACGTACGCCGCCCGCCGGGCTCCACCAAGCTGTTGGTCAGCCGCGTGCCGTCGCTGGCCTGGTCGTAGTCCACCCCGTGCACATGCAGGCTGGCCGCCACGCTCAGGTTGTTCACCATCTCGATCTCGAGCGTCTCGCCCTCGACCATCTCGATCAGGGGCCCGGGGATCGTGGCCTTGCCGGGCTCCAGGCCGTAGCCCAGCTGGCCGTCCGGCAGTTGCTCGGCGTAGAGGGTCATCCGGCGGACGACGGGGTCCTTGCCGCCTTTGCCCGGCTTGTCGGCGGGTTTGTCGACCGCCGCCTCGCTCTGGCTCGATACGACTAATGGTGCGAACGCGGCGAACGCCGCGGATGCGGTGAAGGCACGCCGGGAGAACAGGCTTTTCGCCATGCCTCTGCCTACCTCGGTCATGGTTCCCCAATCGGTGACGGCGCCTCACTTGCGTGAGGGCGAGGTGCAGCTGCTCGGATGCCGGCGGTGGGCCGGCGCGGACGACTGGGCGTCGCATCGTGATCACTGATGCTGTGGAGGTGCGGTGAGGGTGGTTTTCGATGGAAGTACGCGCCTTTTTTGGCGCAATGTCAAGAAGTTACGTTGAAATCCCCCGTACTTCCGCTTATATCTGGCTAAAGGGTCACGGCGCCGCGGGCGCCCGCTGAGTCGTGCCCGGGGCGCGCCGGCGGCCCGGCCGGGCGGCGACCTATACGACGGAGCCCGGCGATCTTCTGCTTGACCGCCGATAAAAGTGCCTCTTAACTGGCATACGGTATGCACCTCCGCCCCTCGGGAGCTTCCATGGACAACTCATCCCGTACGTCCTTGCCGGCGCGAGGGCGCGGACCACATCGCTGACCCTCATGACTCCTCGGGTGACCGCCGGCTGGGAAATCTCTTAACGCTGTGACGCGGGTCTTGACGTCTGCGTAACCGGCCCACGACGATCTAGCCCTCGGCACACCCATCGAGCGCCCATCTGGATTCCATGCCCACGCCATGGAGCCCGGCCCGAGCCTCCGCCAAGCTCATGCCAGCGGGATCTCGATGGTGATGGGGAGGACATGTTCGGTGCAGGCGATGCGACCAGGCCAGGCCGTGCGATCAGCGTGGCATTGGACGAGGCGGCCGGAGTGGCGTTGTACACGCACAACGCGTTCCGCGTCACCGGACTGTCGACGTACGCCGACCGGCGGGCCGTCAGGCAGCGCAGGCAGGACGTCCTCCCCAGGATCGCGGTCGGCGCCGACGTCGACCTCGGGCACGACCTTCCCCCCGGCGACGTAAGCGCCGCCTTCGACCGTCTGCAGAACGATCCCCGTCGCCGGCTGGTCGAGGAGCTCTTCTGGCTCTGGGACACCCCCGACGCCACCTGCTCCTGCTCCCATGAGCTGCACCGCGGCCACGACGACGCCGTACGCGCCCACCGCGCCGCCCTCGAACGCGAGACCGCCGCTGTCCGCCCCACAGGCCAGGAGCTCCAGCAGCTGTGGTCGGACGCGGGGCAGCGGTGGCGGGAGGTCCTGCGCCGGGCCGTCTTCTGGGATCACGTCCGGCAGCGGATCGCGGCGCTGGACGATCGGCAACTCGGCGAGGCCGACGTGGACGCCCTGCGCAGGGACCTGCCCGCGGCGCTGGTCAAGCCGCTGATCGAGCTCGCCGCCAAGCCGGGGGAGAGCCAGGCGCGACTGGCGGCCGCGGCCCGCGCGTGGCCGATGGCGGCGGTCGACGACCTCCTGGAGGACCTCGCCGCGCCGATCTACGAGGACACGCGCAGGGCGCTGACGGACGCGATGGAGGAGCTCGACGCCGGCCGGCACGAGCGGGCGGCCTCGATCGCCCGCCAGCGGATCCTGCCTCAGCTGGTCAGGCTGGAGGCTTTGGTGCCGCACGAGCGGCACCGCGCCACGGCCAGCATGCGCAACCAGACCGCGATCCTGCTCAACAACTGCGCCACGGCGTTGATGGAAAGGCTCGGGCCCGCGGCCGACGAGCCAGCGGGAAGCCTGCTCGACGAGGCGGCCGAGCTGAACTCCGACCCCGTCACCGCGCAGCGGATCAAGCAGAACCGCGGCGCGCTGAAGGACACCGCCGAGGCCTTCGACAAGATCGAGCGAGAGGCGCGGAAATGGGAGGAGCTCGGCCGCCACGACCTGGCCGACGACTACCTGCGCAGGGTTCGGCGGGCCCTGCGGAGCGAGCCGTGGGCCGACGAGGCGATCGACAGGATCAGGGCCAGGCTGCGCGCCGGCGGAGGCGCCCGCCCCTCCTCCCGGCCGAGCCGGCCGTCGTACGCGCCAGACCGGCCGTCGTACGAGCGCACGCGGTCGTCGTACGGGCCGCGCCGGCGCCCGGCCGCGCGCGGCGGGTTCTTCCGCGGGCTCTTCCGCCTGGTCAACGCCCTGTTGTGGGTCGCCGTCCCGACCGGCCTGATCGTCCTGACGAACCACCTGTTCGGCGACACCGCGGAGCCCTCGACCGGCGCGCTCTACTCCGAGAGCCGGGCGTACAACGCGCCGGTGGGCTCGTGCCTGGAGACCAAGGAGGGCTGGCAGACCGACCACTCCCAGGTCCTCCTGGTCGACTGCGGTGAGCCGCACTGGGGCGAGGTGCTGGGCTACGCGTCACTCGGCGAGGTGCCCTCGCCCTACCCCGGCGAGGACCAGGTCCAGGCGATGGCCGCCTTCGAGTGTTCGCGGCTGCAGGCCCGCCAGGACCTGCCGTTCGAGGAGTACCGGATCCACTACTTCGTCCCGAGGGAAGCGGACTGGAACGAAGGGGAAGGCAGGTTCGAGAACTACACGCCGTGCGTGGTGAGCCGGCACGACGACAAGCCGCTGTCCGGCGCGCACGTCGCCGACCCACCGCCCAGGCCGGAGAGCGAGGCGGTGGTGCCGATGTCCGTGCACACCGCGCAGATCAAGCAGAACCCCCCGGTCGGAAGCTGTGTCCAGGATCAGGAGTCCTGGGGCGCCGACAAGCGCGACATCCCGATCGTGGACTGCGAGCTTCCGCACTGGGCCGAGATCGTCGCCTACCCCAAGCTCTTCGAGAAGTCGCAGCCCTGGCCGGGCGAGGACAAGGTCCAGGACGCGGCCGAGGCCGCGTGTGAGGCGAGCACCCGTGTGGACGAGGGCTACCGCTTCCACATCAGCCCGCCCGGCAAGGGGTGGTGGGACGACAAGGACGCGGAGATCTACGCCGTGTGCCTGGTGAGCCAGGCCGACGACAGCACGTTCAGCGGCGGTCTGCGGTGAGGCGTCCATCTGGTTTCCGCTTCGTTTCCATGGCCCGCGGCGAATTTCCGGGCCAGATTCGTACCAGCACGCACAGGAGGTTGTCGCGGTGGTTCGGACGGTGACGTTGCGCATCAGCTCGCCGGAGGGAGTCATGAGCGCGGTCGAACTGGGCAGCGGCCCGATCACCGTCGGGCGCGCCTCGCCCGAGCACGCCCCCGACGTGCCGCTGGGGCCGGATCCCCAGCGGTGGGTCGGCCGCCTGCACTGCACGCTGGACTTCGCCGACGGCATGTGGTCGGTGACCGACAACGCCAGCGTCAACGGCACCCTGCTGCGACACGGTGACGTGGTCGAGCGCCTGCAGCGGCGCAAGCGCATCCAGCACGGCGACAGGCTGCTGATCCTCGGTGACATGACCCCGGAGGGCGAGCCGCTGTACTGGGAGCTGACCTTCCTCGACCCGCACACCACGCAGCCCGCGCCGTTCGGTTCCCCGACCGAGGTGCGCCACACCGGGCCCGGCCTGCGCTACGACTGGGTGGCCGCGCGGGCGTACCGCGTCGAGAACGGCGTGGAGACCGCGATCAGCGGTCTGCGCCCGCAGGGGCACCAGCTGCTGCGGTACATGGCGGGGCGCGGCAGCGGGGGCGCCGCGGTGGCCTGCGACCACGCGTCTTTGATCACCGCGCTGTGGGGGCCGCGCGAGGAGTGGCCGCCGCACCGCTCGTACACCAGGGCCGACCTCGCCGGGGTGGTGCGCGCCGTGCGGAGGTGCATCGAGGCCGACCCGTCGCAGCCGCGGATCCTGGAGACCGTCACGGGCATCGGCTACCGCCTCAACGTCAGCGGACCCCCCACATGATCCGGTACGCGCTCCGCACCCGGCCCGGCCGCCTGCACGGGGAGAACCAGGACGTCGCGGCGGCCGACCCCGCCGGGGGCACGTTCATCGTGGCCGACGGCATCGGCGGCCTGGCCGACGCCGCGACCACCGCGCGCACGGTCGTCGACCACTTCCCCCGCCGGGTGTGCGAGCACGTCGCCGCCCTGCGCGCGCCCGGGGTGGCGCGCGCGGTGACCGAGGCGGCCGCCGAGCTCAACGAGCGGGTACGCCGCACGGCCCGCGGCGGGCCCGGCACCACGGGCGCGACGGCGGCCCTGCTCCTCGTCAGGGACGGCGCGGCGCTGGCGGTGCACGTGGGCGACAGCCGGATCTACCTGGCCCGCGACGGCAGGCTCGACCGGCTCACCGAGGACCACGTGCGCGAGGGCAGGCTGACCAGATTCATGGGGATGCCGGGCGAGGTCGTGCCGGGGATATCCGTCCACGAGCTGACCGCCGGAGACCGCCTGCTGCTCTGCACCGACGGCCTCACCGGCAGCGTGGGCGACGAGGCCCTGGCCGCGATCCTGACCACGGCCCCCGAGCTCGAAAGCGCGTGCGAGCGCCTGATCCGCTCCGCCGCGGCCGGCGGGGCGATCGACGACGTCTCCATGATCGCCGTGCAGTACGAGGGGAGGGGCGATGGCGCTGCTCAACAGCGGTGACCGGGTCACCGACACCCTGGTGATCGACCGGCTGCTCGGGGAGGGGGCGTTCGCCGAGGTGCACCGGGTCCGGCACGCCTACCTCGGGCTACAGGCGATGAAGCTGTTCAAGAAGGTCGCCTCGCTGGAGGAGACCCACCGGATGCTGGACGAGGCGCGGCTGCTGTCCACCCTCGGACACGCGAACATCGTCCGGCTCTTCGACGCGAACACCGTCCAGACCCCCGAGGGCCTGCGCGGGTTCTTCACGATGGAGTACGTCCCCGGCGGCAGCCTCGAAAGCCTGCTGCGGGCCTACCCGAACGGGGTGCCGACGGCCGTCGCGGTCGACGTGGTGGAGCAGATCGCGAGCGGGCTCGCGGTCGCGCACGAGCACGATCCGCCGATCCTGCACCGCGACGTCACGCTGGCCAACGTCCTGATCGGTTACGACGGCAGCGCCATCCGGGTGCGCGTGAGCGATTTCGGCCTGGCCAAGCGGGCCGACCCCGTCACGCGCACGGCCAGCGCCCGCGGCACCCTCGCGTTCATGGCCCCGGAGGTGCTGAGCAACCAGGGTTACTCGTGCGCCAGCGACGTGTGGTCGATGGGCACGATCGCCTACCTGCTGCTCACCGACCACCTGCCCTACGGCGAGACCGGCCGGTACTCCTCCTACTCCTTCGCCCGGTTCACCCGGCCGCTGCTGCCGCCGAGCAGATACAACGCCGACGTCGACGCAGGGCTGGACGAGATCGTGCTCGCCACGCTCGCGCTCGATCCCCGCGACCGCCCGGCCAACGCCCGCGTCCTGGCCGACGCCCTGCGGGCGCGGCGCGCATCCCCGTCCGGCCGGGAACGGGCCCGGCACCTCGCCGACGAGGCCCTGCGGCTCCACCGGGTCCCCGGAGAACTGCAGCGGGCCGCCGATCTCCTGGAGGAAGCCATCGACCTGTGGCCGCATCTGCGCGAACGGCACCTGCCCAGACTCCTGCTGTGGCGCAAGGGGGTGATGATGTGAGCACCGCCCGCCGGCTGCTGTCGCGGATGCGGGAGGACCTGCGGCAGCGCCGCCACCACCGCTCCTTCCGGATCCCGCCGCCCGACTGGGACGAGGAGCTGGTCGAGCACGTGGAACGGCTGCTCGCCACGATCGTCCCGCCCGAGGAACCGCCGCCTCCCCTGGACGAGAAGGCCCTGGCCGCCGCCGCGACGAGCCTGTGGCGGGCCGAACGCCGGCTCACCAAGCAGGACGACGACTCCCCGGCGAAGAGCCGGCAGGCCGGCCGCTTCGTACGGACGACGCGTACCGCGCTGGCGGAGGCCGGCCTGGTCGTGCAGGACCACGACGGCGAGCAGTTCCACCCCGGGCGCGCCCTGGAGGTGCTGCTCTTCCAGGAGGACCCGTCGCTCGACACGGAGACGGTCCTGGAGACCGTGCAGCCGTCGATCTACCTCAATGACCGGCACATCCAGATGGGTCAGGTGATCGTCGGCTGCCCACCCCAGCCGAGCTCCGGCCCCGACGACCACGTGAGGAACGACCATGAGTGACACCATCGACTTCGGCATCGATCTCGGCACCACGAACAGCGTGATCGCGGTGGCCGAGAACGACACCGTCACAGTCCTCAAGAACAACGACGGGTGGGACATCACACCGTCCGCGGTCTGGATCCCCAAGCCGGGTCAGATCAAGGTCGGGCGCCCCGCCCGCGATCGGGCCTTCAGGGATCCGCAGAACGCCGCGGTGGAGTTCAAGCTCGAAATGGGGCTGGCCGACGCGCGCAGGAACTTCGCCAACGCCGGGCTGGAGCTCACCCCCCAGCAGCTGTCGGCCGAGGTGCTCAAGTCGTTGCGGGCGGACGCCGCCCATCACTGCGGCACGGCGCCCGACGCCGCCGTGATCACGGTGCCCGCCGCGTTCACGCTGAACCAGAACAAGGCCACCACCGACGCCGCCCTGCTGGCCGGGCTCACCACCGCGCCGCTGGTGCAGGAGCCGACCGCGGCGGCGTTCGCGTACGGGTTCCACGACGCCGACGACCGGGCGTACTGGATGGTGTTCGACTTCGGCGGCGGCACCTTCGACGCCGCGGTGGTCAGCAAGCACGACGGCGAGCTGCGGGTGCTCAACCACGCCGGAGACCCCTACCTCGGCGGGAAGCTGATCGACTGGGCTGTGGCAGAACGGATCCTGGGGCCCCAGGCCGCCGGCCAGCTCGACCTGCGCGACTTCCGGCGGGAGAGCCCGCGGTGGGGGCGGAACTTCGCCATGCTGAAGAACGCGGCCGAAGAAGCGAAGATCCAGCTCTCCCGCCTCGAACGCGTGGAGTTCATGGTCGACCTGCGCGACGAGAACGGCGACACGCAGACGGTCGACCTGGTCCTCACCCGCGACGAGCTCGACGCGGTCGCGGAGCCGTTCTACGCGCGGGCGATCAACTTCTGCCGCGCCGCGCTGAAGGACGCCTCGCTGAGCCCGGCGGACATCGACCGGCTTGTGCTGGTCGGCGGCCAGACCCTGGCTCCGGGCCTCCGCGAGCGGCTCGCGGATCCGCAGCACGGTCTCGGCATCGAGCTCGACACCAGCCTCGACCCGACCACCGTCGTCGCCCGCGGCGCGGCCATCTTCGCCAGTACGCTCAGGCGCCCGCACACCGTCCCGGCGAACGCGGGCGCCGACGAGTTCGTTCTCGAGCTGGCCTACGAGCCCAGCGCGACGACGACCACGCCCACCGTCGCCGGCCGGGTGAGCGGACCGGCCACGGACTGGAAGGGCTACTCCGTCGTCCTGGACAACCCCGAGGGCCGGCCGCCCTTCAACAGCGGCCGCGTCCTGCTGAACGCCTCGGGCGCCTTCGCCACCGACGTCGCCATCGACAAGGGCCGCACGTCGAAGTTCACGGTCGAGCTGATCGACGACAAGGGCACCCCGCAGCCGATCACCCCCAACACGTTGTCGATCAGGCACCGCGAGGTCGAGTTCGGCGGCGTGCGGCTGGCGCACTCGCTCGGCATCCAGCTCGCCGACGGCTCGTTCGCGCCCATGATCCGCAAAGGCGCCACCTTGCCGGTCACCGAACGCGAGGTGTACACGACCTCCATCGCCCTGGGGCGCTCCGACCCGGACGCCGCGGTCCTGATCCCGGTCCTGCAGGGCGAGCGCGACCGGGGGGATCGCAACCGCAAGGTGGGGATGCTGGAGATCCGTCCCAAGGACCTCAGGATCGACCTGCCGGCGGGCAGCGAGGTGGAGGTCACCTTCGAGGTCGACAGCTCCAGCCTGGTCACCGTGGTCGCCGACGTGCCGCTGGTGCAGACGCAGTTCGAAGCCATGATCAATCTCGCGGACGTCACGACCCCCGCCCCCGAGCAGCTGGAGGAGATGCTGTCGGAGGTGGAGCAGCGGCTGACGTCGCTGCGCAGGTCAGTGTCGGCCGGTGGGTCACCCGCGGCCGAACGCCTGCTGGACAAGATCGAGGAGGAGGGCACCATCGTGACCGGCCGCGAGCAGGTGCAGGCGGCCAAGGTGGACGCCGGCGCCGCCGCCACGGCCGAGGAGCGCCTGCGGAACATCCAGGCGGACCTGGACGACGTCGAGCAGGCCGTGCAGGTGCCGGCGCTGGCGCAGGAGCTCGAAGCGCTGCTCGACGAGGCGACGGAGCTGGTCAAGGTCAACAGGCTGGGCGACTCCGGCGACCGCCAGGCGCTCGCCGACCTGCGCAGGCGGGTGCAGGACGCGATCCAGGCGCAGGACGTCGCGGCGATGCGGGCCCAGCAGGAACGGCTCCAGATGTTCCTCATCGAAGTGGAGCGGCGCTCCCCGGACTGGCCGGTCAAGGTGTTCGCGTTCCTGCGGGACGTGCTCGCGCCCACCGGCCAGGCCGGTCCGCTCATCCGCGAGGGCGAGCGGGCCATCGCGCAGAACGACATGCGGGCGCTCGAGGGCGTCAACCAGCGCATGATCCGGATGTTGCCGAAGGACCAGCGCGACGAGATCGAGTTCGGCGGGTTGAACAGGCGATGAGCGAAGCGCTGCGGGCGCAGCTGACGGTGAGCCGGGCGCGTTCGGCCGCGCGGGCGGGGGACCTCGACCGGGCGGCCCGGCTGCTGGACGACCTGGACGGCGCCGACGCGGACGCCACCGTGCTCGATCTGCGGGCCAGGCTGCACGCCCAGCGCGGCGAGCTGGCCGAGGCGGATCGGTGCTGGGCCGCGGTGCAGGAGATCGCGCCGGACGACGCCGCCGCGGCGGCCGGCCGCCGGACGATCGAGCGGATCATCGCCGGCCGCCGCCGGGTCAGACCCCTGCTCCAGCCGGGCCTGCTCGGCGCCGCGACGGCGGTGGTGGCGGTCGCGGCGCTGGTGGCCGGCGTCGTCGTGGTCCAGTCGGGCGAGCCGGGGCAGCCGGCGATGGCCGCGCGGGCGGAACCAGCACAGATCGGGAGCGACGCGCCGGCCCAGCGGTTGAAGGCGCTGGAGGCGGACCGCGCGGCGGCGGCGCGACGCGAGCAGGCCGCGGAATCCCGCCGCGCCGAGCAGGCCGCCCGCCGCGAACGACAGGTCGCCGCGATCGCGAGCAGGCTGGCGATGCCGGGAGTGAAGGTCGAACCGCGGCGCGGGCACGCCCGGGTGATCTTCAAGTCCGGGCTCTTCCCCTACAGCGCGGAGATCAGTGAGACGGGGGCGGCGCTCCTGCGCAAGCTGGGGCGCAGGCTCGCCCGCCTCGACACGACGACGACCGTGGTCGGCCACGTGGTGGCCGTGCCCGGCGGGCGGACGGAAGGCGGCTCGGTGGTGGCGCTGGGCCGCGCGCTGGTGGCGGCCCGCCACCTGGCCGAGGGCGGTGAGCTGGCGCTCACGTCGTTCACGCTGGTGAGCGCCGACCAGTCGGAGGGTCCGTTCGCCGACGCGCCGCGCAACCGCACGGTGACCCTGCTGGTCGAGCCGGAGGACTCACCGTGAGTAAGGCTCGTCACTGCGCGTCGCGGCCCATAAGCATTGTCCGAGTATGACGGCGTCAGTGCCGCTCGATGAGGGCCGGTGGTGGCACGTCTGGCGGTCCAGCCGGCGGGCCGCCATCGAATGGCTGCACAGGCGGGTGGCCACCGCGCGGGCGAGACAGCTGCCAGCCAACCAGGCGTTCGCGGTGTCGCGTTGACCGGATTCCGCTTCACCTGCTCGTACACCACGGCTAAGGACCCCGACGGCACGTCTCCGTGCGGCCGCCCGGCCACCCCGCGCGAGCACCGAGACTCCAGGTGCCTGGGACACCGGGTCCTCGAGTGGCACCTGTCGATCCACGGCCGGGGTGGCCCGGAGCGCGTCAGATCCGTCTACGGGTTCATCTACACCGTGCGGTCCATCGCCTGCCTCAGCACGGGCATCCGCACCGCGGCGGGCGCGTTCACGGCGGCTGACCGTCCGTACGCGGCCGTCGAGGCGGCCGTCTCCCTGTTGCTGGCCGTGTTCCTGGCCGGCTTCGCGCTCGGTTTCACGCTGGAACATCCGCTCGGCGGGAGGTTGTGGCTGGCGGCGGCGCCGCTCTCGTCCGTGGCCGTGGTGCTCTCCGGCGGTCTGCTGCTGTCCGGCGCGAATCCGGGGCCCGTGTCGAGACTGGCGGATGTCGTGCACGCGTTCGGGCTGTTCGTGACGGCGCTGGGGGTGTTCGCCGGATGGGCGGTCTTTCTGCTCCGCCACACGGGCCGGCATCGCTCGGCCCTCGGCCTGACCATTCTCTGCGAGCTGATGTTCATCGCGGTGGTCGCCGCCGGAATCGTTCTCGCACTGGTCTCGCGCGGGCAGCAGAGCGGTGTCCTGATCATGCTGCTGGTGGTGATCGGCCTGGCCGTGCTGGTCCGCGGGGCGAACCGGCTGAAGTCACTGGCCAGAACGCTCCGGATCTGACCGCCCGGCGTCAGAAGCGGTAGGGGAGGAGGCGGGCGCTTCGCCGTGGACCGGCCGAACAGTTCGCCGTGGTCGCGCAGGGCGGCCGGGCCGGACAGGGCGCGCGCCCTCGGCGATCACCACGCACGAGGCACACAGCGTGCGCGGACACGCCGTTAGGATCGAGTCATGCCTTTGACGGTGGACGACGTCGACCGGTTCGAGCTGTCGAGGCCCCGTCTGGAGGCCATCGCCTACCGGCTCCTCGGCTCCGCGGACGAGGCGCAGGACGTCGTGCAGGAGACGTTCCTGCGCTGGCAGGCCGCCGACGTCGACCGCGTCGAGGTCCCCGAGGCCTGGCTGACCAAGGTGCTCACCAACCTGTGCCTCAACCAGCTCACCTCCGCGCGGGCGCGCCGCGAGACCTACGTGGGCCGATGGCTTCCCGAGCCGCTGCTCGCCGGCGACCCGATGCTCGGCCCGGCCGACACCGCCGAGCAGCGCGAATCGGTCTCGTACGCGGTGCTCACCCTCATGGAGCGCCTGTCCCCCAACGAACGGGCCGTGTACGTGCTGCGGGAGGCGTTCGACTACCCGCACCGGGAGATCGCCGAGATCCTCGCCATCACCGAGGCGGCCAGCCAGCAGATCTTTCACCGCGCCAAGAAGCATGTCGCCTACGGCAAAGCCCGCGCCGAGATCGACGATGCCGCCGCCCGGCGGATCGTCGAGGAGTTCCTCGCCGCCGCCACCAGTGGCCGGACCGATGAGCTCGTACGCCTGCTCACCAAGGACGCCGTCTCCATCGGCGACGGCGGAGGGAAGGTTCCGGCACGCACCAAGGCGTTCGAGGGAGCCGTCGCGGTCGCGAAGTTCCTGTGGGGCATGTTCAAGCCCGCCGAGGCCAAGCGCGCCGTCGTCGGCGGCTCGCCCGAGGTGTACGCCTGGACCGCCAATGGCGAACCCGCCGTCGTGGCCGTCGTGGAGGGCCGGGTCGTCGCCATCATGTGCCTGGAGGTCACCCCCGAGGGCATCACCGCCTGCCGTACCCAGGCAAACCCCGACAAGCTCGAACGCGCGACCGAGCAATGGGCGGCGCTGAGCCATGGGGAGCCCCTGCTCGTCATGTGACGTGTCTCACATTGCCCTCCTGTCAGGAAACCGCGGGCCGTCCGGTTCAAGTGACAAACCCGCACCGGACAGGAGCCCGACATGCAGCACCGCATCATCGTTCTCGGAGCCGGATACACCGGAGCCGGCGCCGCCGGCCGCCTCGCCAAGCGGCTGCGCCGCGAGGACGTCGCCATCACCCTCGTCAACGCCGAGCCCGACTTCGTCGAACGCATCCGCAACCACCAGCTGGCGACCGGCCAGGACCTCAGGCCCCGGCCACTCAGCGAGATCTACGCCGGCACCGGCGTCGAGCTGAGGATCGCGAAGGTCACCGGCGTCGACGTCGACCGCAAGACCGTCGCCATCAGCGGCGCGAACGGCGCGGAAGAGCTGGAGTACGACACCCTCGTGTACGCCCTCGGCAGCGGCTGGAACAGCCAAGCCGTGCCCGGGACCGCCGAGCACGCCCACCAGATCGCCGGCCGTGCCGGAGCACTCCGGCTACGCGAGCGCCTGGCGAGCCTCGATGCCGGGCAGACGGTGGTGGTGGTCGGCGGCGGGCTCACCGGCGTGGAGGCCTCGACCGAGATCGCCGAGGCCCGCCCGGACCTCGACGTCGCCCTCGCCGCCGGCGGCAGCCTCGGCGACTGGCTCTCACCCAGGGGCCGTGAGCATGTACGGAAGGTCTTCGGCAAGCTCGGCATCACCGTGTACGAGCACACCGCCGTCACCGGGGTCGAAGCCGACCACGTCACCACCGCCGACGGCGGGGTCATCCCCGCCGCGGTCACCGTGTGGACCGCCGGTTTCGCGGTCCACCCGATCGCGAAGGCGACCTTCCTGGAGGTCTCCGGCACCGGCCAGATCGTGGTCGACCGGACCATGCGCTCGGTTTCGCACCCCGATGTGTACGCCGTCGGCGACGCGGCCCTGGCGATGGGCGCCGGAGACAAGCCGCTACGGATGTCGTGCGCCTCGGGAGTCCCAGCCGCCTGGCTGGCCGCCGACGTCATCGCGGCGCGCCTGACCGGCCGGAAGGTCCCGGACAAGACGATCGGCTACGCCAACCAGTGCATCTCCCTGGGCCGCAAGGAGGGCCTGATCCAGTACGTCACAGCCGACGACCGCGCCAAGCAGGTGGTCCTGCGCGGCCGGCCGGCCGCCGCCTACAAGGAGCTTGTCTGCAAGGGCGCCGCATGGAGCGTCGCCAACCCGACACTTGGGGTGCCGGCCCGGCAGCACCGCGTCACGCATGAGCGGACGCTGAACCAGGAGACCGGATGAACCTCGTGGTGGACACCAGGGCGCCGAAGTCGTAGTCGGGCGCGGGGGCCGGCTCGGCGGAGCGGGCCGGGCGGCGTCCGGGCTCGGGCGTACCGCGTGCTTCTCCTGGACCAGCCCCTCCTCGACGTTTCAGTGGGTGGCGGGCCGCGAGGTGCCGGACTGACGCGACCGGTCACCGTCAACAGAGAAGGGGCCGCCGGGTCCGAAGGCGAGGCGGGCGAAGTTCTCGCCGATGCGGCGGTGGCCCGCCGGGTCGGGGTGGATCTCGTCGGGCAGCGGCAGCTCGGCGTAGTCCTTCTCGCCGTACAGGTCACGGCCGTCGAGGTAGTGCAGGTTCGGGTCGTCGGCCGACCGCTGTGCGACGATCCGGGCGAGCACGTCGCGGATGACGATGAGCGTCAGGCGCCCGGCGGCGCGTTCGGCCGGGTCACCCGTGGCCTTGAACCGCAACGTCGTGCCGTCGAAGTCGGGCACGAGAGGGCCGGGGGTGTCCTCCTGGACCGGGCACAGGATGGGGGAGACGACCAGCAGCGGCGTGGCCGGATGCCCCTCGCGGATCGTGTCGAGGAAGCCGTGGACGGCGGGGGCGAAGGCGCGCAGGCGCATCACGTCGGCGTTGACGAGGTTGATGCCGATCTTGACGCTGATCAGGTCGGCGGGGGTGTCGCGCATCGCGCGGGCGGTGAACGGGTCGAGCAGCGCGCTGCCGCCGAACCCCAGGTTCACCAGCTCCGCCCCGCCCCGCGCCGCGGCCAGGGCCGGCCAGATGGCGGTCGGGTGGGTGGCGTTCGAGCCGTGGCTGATGGAGCTGCCGTGGTGCACCCACACCCGTCGCCCGCCGACCGGCGCGGGCTCGACCGGGGCGTCGGTACGCAGGGCGATCAGCTCGGTGACCTCGTTGTGCGGGAGCCAGATCTCGACGTCCTTGTCACCTGCGGGCAGATCGGCGAACCGGGCGGTGCCGGGGGGCCCTTCGCGCAGGTCGGCGGAGCCGGTGGTCAGGTCGGCCGTGCGGACTCTGCCGCCCGCCACCGTGGCCTGGGCGGTCGGCCGGCCGTCGACCAGCAGGTCGTACACGCCGTCCGCCGGGGCCGGAAACCCTCGGTAGGCCCGCTTGGTGGGCAGCGTGTCCAGCTCGATGACCGTGGCCCGGGTGCGGAACGCCAGCCGCACGCCGGACGGCTGGGCCTCGGCCACGGCCAGTTGCTCGTCGGGGATCTGCCGCCGAGCCCGGGCGGGCAGCCGGTGCGGCAGCAGGCCGTGCGCCGTGCGTTCCACGTCGAGGGCGCCGCGCAGCAGGTCCGCGGTGACGGGTGTGGTGATCGGTTGCCGGTGCGAGGCCATGACGTTCCCTCTCCTTTGCCTACAGATGTTATGAATATACCTAATCCCTTTAAGTGGCAGCGGCGGCGGCGCCTGCTGGTCGCTGACCTGGACGAGCGGGCGGCGCGGCAGGCCGTGACCCAGGCATTTGCGTGGCTGGCCACATAAGGGCATTATCAGGTGGTCGGCCACATACCTACGAAAGGGCCGACACTCGACCCTGGCCGCATTGGCGTTCCGTTCATGTGGCCGGCCACTTGTCGGAGGTTCGAACGGCCGCGTTCCCCGCTCTGTGGCCCCCCGTCTCCATGGGGGATCTCCACCTGAAGCACGGCGATGGTGCCGATGACCCGGAGCCGCTCCACCCCCGAGGGCACACCGACCGAGCTCAACGCCGGCCGCAGGACCGCGGGAGATGCCGGTGCCGCGCGCGCTGTCGGCCGCGGAGGTCGCCGCGACGGTTCAGGACTTCCGCCGCGCCGCCGCCGCCATCGACGCCGGGGTGGAGATCCACGGCGCCAACGGCTACCTGGTGCACCAGTTCCTGTCCAGCAACGCCAACCAGCGCGACGACGCCTACGGCGGCTCGATCCCCAACCGCATCCGCTTCGCCGTCGAGGTCGCGGCCGCGGTCGCCGACGAGATCGGCACGGGGCGCACCGGCCTGCGCGTCTCACCCGGCAACCCGCACAACGACATCGCCGAGGACGACACCGCGGACCTGTACACCGCCCTCGTGGCCGCGCTGGCGCCGCTGAACCTGCGTACCTGCACGTCGCCCACGGCGGTGACGACGACCTGCTGCGGCGCCTGCGGGCGGCGTGGCCCACCGCGCTCGTCCTGAACCGGGCCGGCGCCGAGCTGGCGGTACGCGTGCGGTACGTCGAGGAAGGGCTGGCCGACGTCGTCACCGTCGGCGCCATGGCGCTGGCCAACCCCGACCTGCCGGAACGGGTGCGTCTGGGCGGTCCGCTCAACACACCCGACCGGGCCACCTTCTACGGTGGTGGCGCGGCCGGATACACCGACTATCCCGCGCTGCAGACACCCGTCACCTGAGGAGTTCCCGATGACCGACGCTTCCGACCAGCGGCTGCCCAGCACCGCCCAGGCCGGCCCGCTGAGCTACGCGATCTTCAGCCTCGCCCGGGCCCACCGCGGCTACGCCGCCGGTCTGCTGCGCGAGCTGGGGCTGCATCCCGGGCAGGAGCTCCTGCTGATGCAGCTCATGGACCGCGATGGGCAGACGCAGTCGGAGCTGCTGGAGAGCGTCGGCCTGGACCACTCGACGGTCTCCAAGTCCCTGCGCCGCATGCAGGAGGCCGGCCTGGTCGCCCGCGAACAGGCCCCGCACGACCGGCGGGCCACCCTGGTCCGGCTCACCGAGAAGGGCCGCGCGATGCGCGAACCGATCGAACGCCTGTGGGCCACGCTGGAAGACACCACCCACCGCGACCTCGACGCCGAGCAGGTCCGCGCCTTCATCGTGACGGCCCTGACGATCGAACGCTCCATCAGGGCGTCATGGCCGGTCGTAGACCAGTGAATACCGCCAGAACAGGCGGCGGCGGATGCTCGCGCCTGGCAGTGCGGCGGCCGCCTGCGCGCGGATCTCGGCGAGGGTCTCGCGCGCGGGCGCGGTCGGCGCGGTCATCTGGACCGGCAGGGATCGCGCGGGGGCCGGGTGCTTGACGAGGCCCATCAGCGGGTTGGCGGCGACCGCGGCCGTGGAGACGAGGAAGTCGCCCGGGCTCGCCTCCCGGTAGCAGCCGATGACGACCAGACGGCCGCCGGGGGTGAGGCTTTCGCGCAGCTCAGGCAGCGTCTCCGCCAACGGGAGATGGTGCAGGACCGCCACGAGTGTGATCGCGTCCCAGCGGCGGTCGCGGTCGCGCCGGCCGAAGTCGGCCTGCTCGATCGCCACCCCCTCGACGCCGGCGAACCGGGCCGCCGCGACGCGCGCCGTGGCCGGGTCCGGTTCGAGGCCGGTGACCGACACCGCGCGCGGCCGGAGCAGGTCGATCAGGTTGCCCGTGCCGCATCCGACGTCGAGGACGTGACCGGCGCCGGCGACCTGCCGGGCCACCCAGCGTCCGTAGAAGTCGTTGTGGCTCCAGGGGTGCCGCGCGTTGAATCGCTCGAGGTGGGAGAGAAGAGCCATCCCGACACGGTAGCCCCGCCCGGCCTGGAGGGGTACGACACCGTGACGATGACGACCAGGGGCTGGGTGAGATGCCGGAGCCGGCGGCCCAGGCGATCGAGGCGGGACCGGCCACGGTGGCGCGGCGCCGCGACGGCGGGCCCCGTCAGGCCGTACGCGGCCCCCTGGACCTGAACATCCGCGCGGACCGTTTCGTCGTCTCGCACGGCACCGTCCGCGACCTGGCCACGGGCCAGGACGTCACGATCGGGGTGAAGCACACGAACGCCATCAACCTCGGCGTCTCCTCCCAGCCTGGAGCTCAGCGGGGAGGCGTCCTGCGGCGACGGCCCCCGCCGCCCGAGGCGGCAGGTGGTGCTCAGCCTGGCGGCGATCCCATGGCGCCTGGTTGCCAAGGGCCTTGTGTGTCGTTGTGCACGCCGGCGCTGATCTGTGCGTTTGTACGCAGAACGAAAGATCGCGGCTGCCTAGATTGAGGGTCGTCCGGAGAGATCGCTCCGGAGGTTCTCCTCACAGTCAGGGACGGATGGTCATGGTCAAGCTTCGTAGCCTTCTCGCCGGTACGGTCCTGGCCGGCGCCGTGGTGGCCGGTGCCGCGGCGGCTCCCGCCCAGGCGGCCACCACCAGTGCGGCCACCACCAGTGCGACCACTGCCAGTGCGACCACGGTGTCGTACACGAAGCACTGGTTCGAGGGCTACTCCGGCTACGGCCGCGGGGAGATCCGCGGCCACCGTTCCTACTACAAGGGCTTCTACTACGCCGCGAACGGCCGTTACTACTTCGACGTGGACGTGTGGGACCGTGACGGCGACCGCGAGCAGACCTACGTCGACTTCTGGTACCACGACGGCCGCGGCTGGCACCAGGGCCACCGGCTGGTCACCGGCGGGCACGGCAAGTTCCGCTTCAGCTACAGCGCCCGCGGCGGCTTCGACGGCTACAAGTTCCGTATCGGCGAAGGCCGCGTCGGCCACTACGACTGGAGCGACTACGCCAACCGCTCCTGGTGAACCGCCAGGCGATCAGAGCTTCTGGAGCTTCGTGTAAGGCGGGACTATGCGGTATGTCTCGGCGCCGAAATCCACCAGAACAGTGGAGTTCTGCTCCACGTGGATGACCCGGCCGAGGCCGTATTTGTCGTGGCTCACCCAGTCCTGCACCGCGAATACCTCGACGGGAGGCGGAGGGATTTCAGGGGTGTTGAAGGGGCTTCCGGGCAGTCGGCGCCGGGTACCGGTTCGTGTAGGCCTCATTTGTACGAGTATGCGCCTCTCAGTCCAATAAATCGACCTCCAGCAGGAGGCGTCGATGGATTTCCCGCCTCCTCGGCCCGCGCTGCGGACTCGCGGAACGGGCCCCTCAAGTGCCTCCTGGCCAGTGCGAATGGCCCACCTGCCGGGGCTGCGAGGGTCTCGCGGAGCGGGTCGACGGGTGTACCCCCAGGCTGTCACACCGGGCCTGTCGCGCGGGTAAAAATTCCCGCGGATGTTGTCGGGCGCGGTTCGCCGCAGCCGTGTGCTAGGCTGTAGACCGTTGCAGTTGTGGTACCCATAAAAACTTTTTGCGCGCCTGCAGATTGTGATCTACGGGCGCGTTTTTGTTGGCCGGTCATTTCCGGATGGGCTCATTGCGGCGACCGGGGTTTCGCAAAGTGCGGATCCTGTTTGCGCTATCTGAAGGAGATCGACATGGCTACTGGCACCGTGAAGTGGTTCAACTCCGAAAAGGGCTTCGGCTTCATCGCGCAGGACGGCGGCGGCGCCGACGTCTTCGCGCACTACTCCAACATCGTCGCCAACGGCGGCTACCGCGAGCTGACCGAGGGACAGAGCGTGTCCTTCGACGTCGTTCAGGGCCAGAAGGGCCCGCAGGCGGAGAACATCGTCGCCGCCTGACCAGGCGCGCGGCATGAGCCGGGCCTGTACCCCCTCGGGGGGTACGGGCCCGGCTTTCGTTGTGCTCGCCCAAGGTCAGCCGGTCAGGCGGGCCCTGGAGGCGTCGAGGTGGGTGCGCATGGCCGCGGCGGCGCTCAGGGCGTCCCCGGCGAAGATCGCGTCGCGGATCCTGCGGTGCTCGTCGAAGACTTTGTCCAGGTGACCCGGAGCGGGGCCGGCGGCGTACGGGCGGGTGATCGCGCCGGCGCCCAGCGTGTCGAGCAGGTCCAGGTAGAAGCGGTTGGCGGCGGCGACCGCGATGGCGTGGTGGAAGGCGAAGTCGGCCTCGACCGCGTCGCTGGCGCTGCCCCGCACCGCCGCCATCCGCCGCAGCGCGGCGTCGACGGCGGCCAGGGTCGCGGGCGTGCGGCGGGCGGCGGCCAGCGCCGCGGCCTCCACTTCGATGCCACGGCGTAGTTCGAGCAGCTGCAGCCGGTCGTGCAGGCTGCGGACGGTGCCGAGGGAGTGGGCGAAGTCCTGCGCCGCCGGCCTCGTCAGCACGAACGACCCGCGTCCTCGCCGCGTCTCGACCAGTCCCGCCGCGCGCAACCGCGACATGGCCTCGCGTACGACGGTGCGGCTGACCTCGAACCGGGCGGCGAGCTCTCCCTCGGAGGGCAACAGTTCGCCGGGCTGCCAGGCGCCGTGCCCGATGCCGCGCCGCAGCTCGTCCTCCACCCGGTCGGCCAGGCTGGCGCTGTGCTGGTCACCCATGCTGGTCACCCATGCTCGTCAACCCGGTCGGCTCCGTGGCAGGCGGCGTCGTCCAGGCCCAGCGCGGCGGCGCTGCGCCGGGTCAGCTCCGCCAGCAGGTCCGGGCGTCCGGACAGCGGCGCGCCGTAGCCGGGGACCAGGCTTTGGAGCGCGGGCCGCCAGGCCGGCAGGCGGTCGGGGAAACCGCGTTCGAGCACGTCCAGCATGATCGCCACTGAGGCGGAGGCGCCGGGAGAGGCGCCGAGCAGGGCGGCCAGGCCGCCGTGGGCGGACGTCATGACCTCGGTGCCGAAACCGGCGATCGCCCCCCGGCCGTTCACCCGCTTGACCACCTGCACCCGCTGGCCGGCGGTGATGACGTCCCAGTCGCCCGGCCGCACGTCCGGGACGAACCGCCGCAGCGCCCGGAACCGGCCGCCGCGGCTCTGCGCCAGCTGCCCGACGAGGTAGCGCACCATGTCGGCGTTGGTGCGCGCCGCGCCAAGCAGCGTCCCGACGTTGCGGCTGTTCACCGACCGCGGCAGGTCGGTGAGGCGGCCACGCTTGAGGAACCGCGGCGAGAAGGCGGCGAACGGCCCGAACATCAGGTACGTACGACCGTCCACGACACGGGTGTCGAGGTGCGGCACCGACAACGACGGCGCACCTGGCTCCGCATGGCTGTAGACCTTCGCGTGGTGGCGGGCGATCAGGTCGGGGGCGGCCGTGCGGAGGAACTGCCCGCTGATCGGAAAGCCGCCGTAGTCCCGTGTCTCCGGTACGCCGGCGCTCTGGAGCAGCGCGAGCGTGCCTCCGCCCGCCCCGAGGAACACGAACGAACCGCCTACGACGTAGTCACGCGATCCGGCCAGGCCGCGCACCCTCAGGCGCCACGACTTCCGGTCGCGCCTGAGGGCGCGCACGTCGTGGCCGGTCCGCACCTCGACGCCGTCACGCGCCAGAGCGGCGAACAGCCGCCGGGTGAGCACCCCGTAGTCGACGTCCGTGCCGCCGCGGGTGCGGCAGACGGCGACCTGCTCCCCGTCGCGACGGCCGCCGAACATCAGCGGCAGCCACCGCGCCATGACCTCCCGGTCGCGGGTGAACTCCATCCCGTCGAACAGCGGATGCTCCCGCAGCGCCTCATACCGCAGGCGGAGGTGCTCCACCCCGGCCGCCCCGTGGGCGAAGCCGAAGTGGGGCACCGACCGGATGAACCCCGCCGGGTCGCCGAGTGTGCCCTCCTCGACCAGCCGCGCCCACAACTGCCGCGACAGCTGAAACTGCTCGTTGACCGCGATGGCGCTGCCGACGTCGATCGAGCCGGCGCCGGTGAGCGGCGTGTAGTTGAACTCGCAGAGCCCGGCGTGGCCGGTACCGGCGTTGTTCCAGGCCGACGAGCTCTCCAGGCCGAGGCCGTCGAGCCGTTCGAGCACGAGGATCGACCAGTCCGGCTGCGCACGGCGCAGCAGCACGCCGAGGGTGGCGCTCATGATCCCGCCGCCCACCAGCACCACGTCGTAGCCGGTCTCGGATCCTCGTACGGTCACCTGATGGCTCCTCGCAACCTATATGACAGGACGCTGACCTGTATAACAGGTTGCCTCGTGCGCACGCGACACGATCGAGAGCCGGCCGGGCCCGGGCGAGGTCAGAGGTCGAGGGCCACACGCCGGCCCGGCCAGTGCGCCAGGCGCTCGCGGGCGGCCAAGGTCAGTGACGTGCCGAGGAGCAGCACCCGCAGGGCGCGTTCGGCGCCGTCGCTGAGGAACTCCGCGCCGCGCGACATCGCCTCGGCCAGCGCCACCGGCGCGGGCAGGATGCTGGTGAAGGCGTCGATGCCGCAGTCGTAGGCCAGGTGGGCGTTCACGCCGATGGTGCCGGCCAGCGCGAGCACCGGCTTGTCGTAGCGCTTGGCCCGCCGGGCCACCTCGGCGGGGATCTTGCCGCGCGAGGTCTGGAAGTCGATCGCGCCCTCCGCGGTGAACACCAGGTCGCAACGGGCCAGCAGCCGGTCGAGATCGACGTAGTCGAGGAGCACGTCGAAACGGGGGAGCAGCCGGGCGCCGAGCGCCGCGAGGCCCGCCCCGAGGCCGCCCGACGCGCCCGTGCCGGGGCCCGTGCGGATGTCGATGTCCTTCACGCCCATGTCACGTTCCAGAACGTCGGCCCATCGCGACAATGCCTGGTCGAGCAGCTCCACCTGCTCGGGCGTGGCGCCCTTCTGCGGCCCGAACACCCGGGCCACCCCGCTCTCGCCGCACAACACGTTGAAGGGGTTGCAGGCGACGAGGATCTCGGTCTCGGGCAGCCGCGGGTCGAGCCCGGTCGGGTCGATGCGGTGCAGCCGGGCCAGCGCGGCGCCACCGCGCGGGAGCTCGTCGCCGCCGGCGTCGAGCAGCCTGGCCCCGAGCGCCTGTAGGGCGCCCGCGCCGCCGTCGGAGGTGCCGGAGTCGCCGCAACCCACGAGGATCCGGCGGGCCCCCGCGTCGAGCGCCGCCGTGATGAGCTCGCCCACGCCGTACGTGGTCGTACGGCCCGGGTCGCGTTCGTCGCCCGGCACCAGGCGTAAGCCGGCGGTGGCCGCCATCTCGACCACGGCCGTGCGCGGCCCGGAGCCGCCGGTGATGGCGAAGTGCGAGCGCACCGGCTTTCCCGTGGGCCCGGTGGTGACGCGCGGCACGAGACGGCCGCCGGTGGTCCGGGCGAGGGACTCGGCCGTGCCCTCGCCGCCGTCGATGAGCGGGACCGTGTCGATCGCCGCGTCGGGAACGACGCGGCGTACTCCGCCGGCGATGGCCTCCGCGACCTCCTCGGCCGAAAGTGACTCCTTGAAACCGCTCGGGGCGACGACGATGCGCAGCATGATTCTCCTTTGAACCGCACTGGAGGGATTCAGCGGACCGGCAGGCCGAGGTACGGCCACACCATGAGAGAGAAGAGCAGGACGAGCCCGGCCGAGAGCGGAGCCAGCACGGCCGCCACGCGCAGCAGATGGCGCGGGGTGTAGGTGGTGACGCCGTCGACCTGGTGGAAGAGCGCCACCGGCTTGGCCGACGACGGGAGCGTCTGGCAGAAGCCGGCGGCCGCGGTGGAGGCGAACGCGGCGGCGGCGGGCGAGACGCCTGTGCCCGACGCGGCGGCGATCACCAGCGGCACGAGCACGCTGGAGCGGGCCGAGCGGGACTGCAGCACCAGATGGGCCGCGGTGCTCAGGGCGATGACGACGCCCAGGAACAGCCAGGCCGGCAGTGCCGGGCCCTGCCCGGGCCCGAACAGGCGATCGGTGATCCACGCCGCCGCGCCTGACGTGGTCAGCGCCACGCCCATCGCCATCGTGGCGGCCATGAAGAGCAACATCGGCCACGGAACGGTGGAGAAGGAGTCTTTCAGCCGGATGGTGCCGAGCCCGGGGGAGGCGGTGACGAGGGCGCCGACACAGGCGACCACCGCGGGGGAGACGCCGTGCAGGGGCTCGCTGCACCACAGGACGACGATCACGGCGAGCAGCGTGGCGGAGCGGGTCTGGGCCTCGCTCATCCGCCCGGTGACCGACGTCTTCGTGGCCTCGCCGATCGACTCGGCGGTGATGCGCACCGGCTCCCTGCGGTCCGCGCGGCGGGTGGTGAGCATCAGCACCAGCTCGGCCGCGAGGTGGGAGGAGACGATCGCCAGCGGCACGCCCAGCACCAGCCACTGCACGAAGTCGATCCGGTGCCCCGTGGTCTGGGCCAGCATCTCGGCCGTGATGAGGTGGGCGCCCGCCCCGATCAGCGTGGCGACGGCGGACAGCAGGATCACGGTGGGGAAGATCAGGGCCATCGCGAGGATGACCCGGCGGCGATCCCCGAGCGCCCGCGCGAGCGCGAGGAAGATCGGCAGCGCCAGCGCCGCCCGCCCCGAGGTCGCCGGGATCGCGAACGCGGTCATCACCAGCGCGGCGGTCGTCAGGTGGGTGAGCTGACGGACCGTCCTGGCGCCGGAGACGAGGAACGCGCCGGCCCGGGTGGCGAGCCCCGACCTGGAGACCCCCGCCGCGATCACGAACGAGAAGATGAGCAGCCAGATCGTCGGATCGCCGAGGCTGCCGAAGAGCACCTCGACCTCCAGGACCCCGGTGACGACCAGCACGAGGCCCGCGCCCAGCGCGATGAACGTGTCGTCGACCGAGGTGAACATCCACAGCAGCGTGGCCACGACGAAGACCGCCAGGGTGATGCGCCCGCCCATCGCCAGGTCGGTGGCGCCGAGCCAGATGGCGGCGCAGGCCGCGACGGCGGCGCCGCCGAGCAGGACGCGCCGCCAGGTGCTTCTGGCCGCCGATCGGTCCTTTCCGCCCGGACCGCCGGATCGCTCCTCGGGTGAGGTGGAACTTGCCACAGTTTTCGCCTCTGCCACGGAACCCCTATCGACTCGCACGGTTTTGGTGACCGTGTCCAGGGTGGGGACGGGTGGTTAGGCGAAAATGAACCCTCTATGAGAGAACTTTCATCTTCGGAACCGCATGGGCGGCCGGCCTCACCCTCGTACAGAAAGGATGTGAAATGCGGGCCGCCCGATATCCGCGAACGACTTGACACCGTCGCGACGGCGGATTTCCCCCTCTTTGTCCGGAGCGTCGTAAACGCCCGGGATGACAGGCCGCCTCAGTCGTCGTCGAGCTCGGAGTCGCGCTCGTCGTCGGTGTCGGTGTCCGTCTCGGTGTCGAGGTCGTCGTCCTCGTCCGCCGCGGAAGCGGAGGGTGTGGCCACGCGGGCCGGCGCGGGTGTGCCGGAAGGGGCGGCGCTGGGCGTGGCGGACGGGGTCTCGCTCGCCGAGGGGCGGGTGCCCGTGGGCGCGCCGCTGGGGGTGGCCGGCTGGGTGCTGACCTGCACGCTGGCCGGCGAGACGCTCGCCGGCGTCTCAGGCCGCCCCGAAGTATCGGACAAGGCGTGACTGATGGCGGCAATCCCCAAGGGGAATGCGACGATCCCACCCAGAACTGCAATGCGTCGCAGAATGTTCATGGTCTTAGTGTCGGGCTCAATGCGGTGCGTGGAGATGAGTCGCACATGAAAAATCTTTAATGTTCATTCCGGCCCGGCGAACCCCGGTCTTGACCTGTCTCGTGCGCGACTCCCCTCCGTCCGGAATGTCCACTGAAGGGCGCGATGTCCATTGACAGGCTATGTATTGCCCTTTGACATGGCACGTCATAGCGTTGGGCGGGCACCCCCAGGAGGAACGATGAAGTTCAGCTACGTGATGCTCCCCGACTACCCCCTGCGCGACTCCCTCGCCTCGATCAGGCTGGCCGACGAGCTGGGCTTCTACGCCTGCTACGCGGCCGACGAGACCTGGCACAAGGATCTGTGGCTGCTGTTCGCCGCCGCGTCGCTGCAGACCGGCAGGATCAGGTTCGGGCCCAGCGTCTCCTCCGTGGTGCTGCGCGAGCCGTCGCTGATCGCGCAGGCGACGGCGACCCTCGACGAGCTCAGCGGCGGCCGCGCCGAGGTCGTGCTGTCCAGCGGCAACTTCGGGTTGCTGGCGCAGTACGCCATCGACTGGACCACCACCAAGCCGCTGTCCAGGGTCAAGGAGGCCGCCCACGTCGTACGCACGCTGCTCGACGAAGGGGCGATCACGTACGAGGGCGAGTTCTTCACCTACGACGGGCTGTTCACCTTCGCCCGCCCGGTGCAGGAGCGGGTGCCGGTGAAGCTGGGCGCGATGCGCGGCCCGAAGTCCTTCCAGGCGGCCGGCGAGCTGTCCGACGGCGTCCACCACGCGCTCAGCTACACCCGCGAGGCGTACGACTACGCGGTGCGCAACTTCCGGATCGGCGCCGAGCGGGCGGGCAAGGACTGGGCCTCCATGGACATCGGCGCGTGGGTGGTCTTCGCGACCGGGCCCGACTCCGCCGTGGCGAAGGAGGCGGCGCGGAGCATGGTCGGGCTGTACGCGTCCTCGATGCCCGCGGAACAGCTGGAACGCAACGGGGTCGAGCCGTCGGCCATGAAGCCCGTCGTGGACGCCCTGGGGGCCGGAG
Organism: Nonomuraea terrae; assembly: GCF_004348995.1. Taxonomy (GTDB): domain Bacteria; phylum Actinomycetota; class Actinomycetes; order Streptosporangiales; family Streptosporangiaceae; genus Nonomuraea; species Nonomuraea terrae. The sequence goes on along the minus strand of NZ_SMKQ01000010.1, from coordinate 52,800 downwards.
ATCTGGGCAGGGCGATCGAGCTCACCCCGCCCGAACTGGGCGAGCGCCTGTCGATCGCCGGGACGCCCGAGGAGTGCGTGGAGAAGATCAAACGGGAGATCGAGCCCGCGGGCGTCAACCACATGATCCTGGCCGTCACCGACGCGACCCTGGTCAAGCAGTTCATGGGCAGGGAGCTGCCCGAGGTCGCCGACGTGGACACCCAGCTCAGGCTGATCCACGACCGGATCATGCCGGCGTTCGGCTGATCGTGATCATGGGCGGCGGAAACACGACGTGGCGTACCTGCGCCTCGTAGATCTCTTGCTCCTCTGCCGGCTTCCTGACAGGTTGTCCTGCGCATGGTGATCACCGCGCGGACCCGTGACGTGCGCGGACCCGTGACGTGCGCGGACCCGTGACGTGCGCGGACCCCTCGAAGGAAGCCCCAGGATGCCCCCACCCCACCGTGCCCTCGGAGCGGTCCTCGCCGCGGCCGTGCTCGCCTTCGGGCCGGCCGTCCCCGCGAGTGCAGCCGCCGGCGACCCGCCGCCCGCCCCACCGAGCGTTCCGTCGAGCGCCCCACCAGCTGGGCCGCCGGCCGCGCACGCGCTGACGCTGATCACCGGCGACGTCATCGACGTCCAGACCTACCCCGACGGCCGCCGCGCCGTGACCCCGCGCCCGTCCCCGGGCCGGACGCAGCCCGCGTTCAAGACCGTGGAGCGCGACGGCGACCTGTACGTCATCCCGGAGACGGCCCGCCCGCTGCTGGCCGCGAACCGGCTGGACACGGAGCTGTTCAACGTCACCACCCTCATCGAGGCCGGCTACGACGACGCGGGCCGCGCCTCGCTGCCGCTGATCGTCAGCTACGGCCAGGCGGCGAGGAGCGCGCCGTCCGCCCAGCCGGTGCCGGCGGGCGCGCGCAGGACCCGGGTGCTCGCCAGCGCGGGCGCCGCCGACGTCGAGATCACCGGCCCGGCGACGATCCCGCTCGACGCCCGCTCCGCCGCCCGCATCGTCCTGGACACCGCGGAGAGGGACGCCGACCACACGAAGATCACGATCGGCCACGTACGCTACGGCGACACGGACGCGCCCGGCCTGCACTCGTCGTGGACGATGACGGCCGCGACCGAACGCGCCTACGTGACGCCTATCGCCGCGGCGGAGACGGGCCTGTTCCGGATGTACCACCACTGGGACCTGTACCAGCCGTTCGCCGCCGTCACGAGCAGCCTCAAGGGCAGCCTCAAGGGCACCGCCAAGGGCGAGGACGTGCGGCTGGTCCTCATGGACTACGGGCCGGCCTTCGACGGGCGGCTCGACCTTCAGGTGTACGACGCCGGCACCCGCGAGGACCTCACCGGTCTCGACCTGCGCGGCAAGCTCGCGCTGCTCACCTACCGGCCCGGGGCCGACATGCTCGCCACCGTCGAGAGCGCGGGCGCGGCCGGCGCCCCCGTCGTCGTGGTGGCGGCGCACGACCCGGCCGGCACCCTGGCCTACTGGGGCAGCGGCCTGCGCACGCCCGCCTTCACCACCGGCTTCGACGACGCGGCGGCGCTGCGCGCGGCGGGCCGGGTGCGCCTCCGGGGCACCTCGGTGAGCCCGTACTGGTACGACGTGCTGCGCTGGCACGATGCCGTGCCGAGGAACCTGCGTTACGAGGTGTCACCGCGGACCATGGCCCGCATCGACGCCAGTTACCACGGCACCACGGACGAGGCCGGCTACGGCACGCGCGCCAGCTTCCTGCCGGACGTCGGCGGCATCATGCTCAAGCCGTCGCCGATCGTCGGCGCGATGCGGCGGGTGGAGTGGGCGACTCCCGGTGACATGGTCGTGCGGGCCAAGTTCCAGCGGTCCGTCGACGGGGCCGAGCTGATCAGCGGTGACCGCTCCTACCGGGCGGGACAGCGGGTCGCCGAGCACTGGTTCGCGACCGGCGGGCCCGGCCAGCCGCGCGACCCGTCCAGCGCGTACGCCGAGTTCGGCCTGCCGGCGCAGCGCACCGGCGACGCGCTGCGGATCACGGCGCCCGCGTTCGGCGACTCCGACCCCGACCACTTCGGCTTCGTCCACGCTCTGGGCGACGAGGCGTCGTTCGCGCTGTCCCGCGGGGACGAGGTGATCGCGTCGGGGGCGGAGCTGTACAACCAGACGTTCGCGCTTCCCGCCGAACGGGCCTCCTACCGACTCGACCTGCGCGCCCGGCGGACCGCGCCCTGGTGGGGCACCGCCACCGAGACGGCCACGACGTGGACGTTCACCTAGGCCCGCACCGCCGGTCGGGAGGTGCTGCCGCTGCTCACGATCGACTACGACCTCGGCGTGGACCTGCACGGCAGCGTGCCGGCACGCGGTCAGCACACGTTCGAGTTCTCCGTCAGGACGCCCCACGGCGCGGCCCCCGCACGGGCGGCAGGGGCCACGGCGTACGTGTCGTACGACGACGGCGCGAGCTGGACGCAGGCGAAGGTGAGCCGGCACAAGGACGCGTACCGCGTCAAGACCGACCACCGAGGCCGCACCGGCCACGTGTCGCTGAAGGTCACGGCCTGGGACCGCTCCGGCGGCACGGTCGAGCAGACGATCAAGCGGGCCTTCGCCCTGCGATGACCCGATCGGGCTCCGTCCCCTCACGGGGGCGGGGCCTTCAGCTGAAGGTCGCCACGATCGTGGCGTAGTCGAGCATCCGGCCCGCGGGCGGCCGGCCCGTCTTCGCGGTGCCCGCCGCCTTGACCTCGCCGTAGAGCGCCGCCACGTGCTGCAGCACGGCCTTGCGCACGCCCGCCGCGTCGCGTTCGACCAGCGCGGTCAGCATGGATCGGTGGTGCGGGTCGAAGCGCTCGTCGGCGCGCTGGAGCGCCAGCGTGTGCTCGCGGAACTCCGCCATCTCCGGCACCAGCGCCAGATAGACCTGCAGCAGCAGGTCGTTGTGCGCGGCCCGGATCAGGCCCTCGTGGACCTGCTCGTCGGTGCGCACGAGCACGGCCAGATCACCCTTGCGCCGGGCGGCCTCGTGTTCGCGGCAGCGCGCCGCCAGCTCGTCGATGTCGGCCTGGGTGGCGCGTACGCAGGCCAGCCCCGCCGCGGCCAGCTCCAGCCCGATGCGGACCTCCAGCAACTCGGCGACGGCCGGCCCCTGGTCGGCGCTCCAGTTGACGAACTGCGGGGTCGGCTCAGGCTCCGTGCGGTGCCGGACGTACGTGCCGCGCCCCCGGACGACCTCGACCACGCCCAGCGTGTGCAGCTTGCGGATGGCCTCGCGCAGCGAGCTGCGGCCGACCTGCAGCTGCCGGGCCAGCTCGGGCTCGGAAGGCAGCCGGTCACCCGGCCGGAGGGCGCCGGAGTCGATCTCGGCCAGCAACTGCTCGGCGATGACGTCCGGGAGGGGCGTGCGAGCGAGCGGCTCGTACCGGACGGGGGCACGCGTCTGCTCCGTATTCACCGGGACATTCTGCCACACCCGTTGACTGATGTCAGACAGCAGACTAGCTTGTCCGGATTAATACCGAAGAAGGTGATCTCCTTGATCAAAGTAGGTGTCCGTTTCCCCCCGGCGACCAGAGCGGACCAGATCGCCGAAGAGGTGCGCCGCGCCGAGCGGTACGGGTTCGACGTCGCCTGGATCGCCGACTCGCAACTGCTCTGGCGCGACGTGTACGCGGTCATGGCCGTGGCCGCCACCCGGACCGAGCGCATCGAGCTGGCCACCGCGGTGACGAACGTCGTCACCCGCCACCCGACCGTGGTCGCCTCGGCCATCAACACGGTGGCGGAGCTGGCTCCGGGGCGCGTCATCCTCGGCGTGGGCAGCGGCGACAGCTCGGTGAAGCCCATGGGCATCCGCCCGTCCAAGCGGGCAGAGCTGCGGGCGGCCATCGAGCAGATCCGCGCGCTGCAGGGCGGCGGCGAGTGGGAGTACGGCGAACGGCGGCTGCGCCTGCGTGACGCCGGCGGCGCCGTGCCCGTGCACATCGCCGCCAGCGGCCCGCGCACGCTGGAGCTGGCCGGGGAGATCGCCGACGGCGTGGTCACCCTGGCCGGCATCTCGCCCGAGACGCTCGACCAGACCACGAAGGCCGTGCGCAAGGGCCTGGACGGGTCGGATCGGCCCTTCGAGTTCACGGTCGGCGCGTTCTGCAAGGTCACCGACGACCTCGAACGCGACGCGGCCGTGCTCAAGCCGATCTGCCTGCACATGGCGACCATCGGCGGCCAGGACTTCCTGCGCATCGCCGGCATCGAGCTGGCGCCGCCGCCGCACGTGCCCGAGGTCTACCCCGACATGGTGCACGCCGAGGACTGGAAGCTGGCCATCCGGCACGCCTCCAAGTGGGTCACCGACGAGATGGCGGTCAAGTTCGCCCGGACGTTCTGCCTGTTCGGCACCGTGGACGACATCGTGGAGCGCGCGAAGCGGGCGGTCGAGCTGGGCGCGACCGGCTTCTACCTGCGCCACGTCGGCAACTACACGCTGCCGAGCGAGCTGATCGAGAGCTTCGGCGACGACGTGCTGCCGCGGCTGCGGGAGCTCCGATGAGCGAGTACCTGGTCGACACGCTGGCCGCCCTGGCGCGCGTGCCGTCCGCCGTGCCGCTGGGCGCGCGGACGCTCATCGAGCCCGACGACCCGACGCTGGTGCGCTACGTCCAGGACCACCTGCGGCCGGCGTTCCTGGCGACGGGTGCGACGGATGTCATCGACCTGCCGGCCAACCAGTTCGCCGTGCGGTTCGGCGCCGGCGACGGGCCCACGCTGGCGCTCATGGCGTACACGCCGACCCAGCACCACAACCTCATGGCCGACCCGTGGTCCGGCCGCGTCCGCACACCCATGGAGCTGGGCGTGGACGAGCCGTGCCTGTTCGGCCAGGGCGTCTCGCAGAACAAGGCGCACCAGGCGTGCCTGCTGGACCTGGCCCGGTGGATCGTCTCCGAGCGGGTCGAGCTGCACGGCACGCTGCTGCTGTGCGTCAACAACGAGGGGCGCAGCAGCCACGACTGCTCCCGCGCCATCCTCGACGCCCTCCCGTACCGCCCCGACCTGGTCATCCAGCTGTTCTGCACCGGGTTCGAGGTGTCGATCGGCAACCGGGGCAGGGTCGACGTGATCGTCGACGTCCACGGCACGGCCGCGCACTCGTCGAACCCGCCGGACGGGGGCAGGGTCATCGACGTCGTCGCGGACGCGGTCGTGCGGCTGCGTGAGCTCGACGCGGTCGTACGGGCCCGCGCCGAGCATCCCGCGCTCGGCCGCGAGCAGGTCGTGCCGTACCTGGTCGGCTATGAGCCGCTGGCCCCGCACACGCTGCCCGCCTCCGGGCGGATCGTCGTGGACCGGCGGCTGCTGCCGGGGACCGATCCGGCGGAGGCCGCCGCGGAGATCGCCGCGGCGCTGGAGGGACTGGAGGGCTGCGAGGTCAGGCCGGGCGTCACGATGCTGCCGGCCTATCTGCCGCCCGAGCGCCGCGAGGTGCTGGGCGCGCTCGACGCCGCGATCAGGGAGCGCCTCGGCGAGCCCCGGCACGGCGTCTACGGGGGTTCTTTCGACGCGGGCGGGCCGTCAGAGCGCGGCATCCCCACCGTCATGTTCGGGGTACCCGCCGAGGGCGACCTCCTCGGCGACGACTTCGTACGGCTGTCCGCCGTACGCGACGAAGCCGCCGTGCTTCGTGACACCGTCACCCGCTTCCTGAGGAAGTAACCACCATGCCGCAACCCGCCAAAGCCGCACACGCCGCACCACGGTCCAGCTCCACCCGGGTCGTCCTGGCCAGCCTGGCCGGGACCACGATCGAGTGGTACGAGTTCTTCATCTACGGCACCGCCGCCGCGCTGGTGTTCGACCAGCTCTTCTTCCCCAGCTACGACGCCCTGGTCGGCACCCTGCTGTCGCTGTCGACGTTCGCCCTGGCGTTCGTGGCCAGGCCCATCGGCGGCGCGCTGTTCGGGCACTTCGGTGACCGGCTCGGCCGCAAGTCCATGCTGGTCGTCACGCTCACCCTGATGGGCGGCGCCACGCTCTGCATCGGCCTGTTGCCGACGTACGAGACGATCGGCGTGGCCGCGCCGATCCTGCTGGTGCTGCTGCGCGTACTGCAGGGCATGTCGCTGGGCGGCGAGTACGGCGGCGCGGTGCTGATGAGCGTCGAGCACGCCGGCCCCGGCAGGCGCGGCTTCTTCGGCGCGCTGGTCAACACCGGCGCCGGCTGGGGCATGCTGCTCGCCAACCTGGCGTTCCTGCTCACCTCGCAGATGTCCGACGAGTCCTTCATGGCCTGGGGCTGGCGGGTGCCGTTCCTGCTGAGCGCGGTCCTGGTCGGGCTGGGCCTGCTCATCCGGCTCAAGCTGGCCGAGAGCCCCGACTTCGAGCGGGTCAAGGCGAGCGGCGAGGTGCGCAAGGCCCCCCTCGCCGAGGTGCTGTCGAAGCACTGGCCGCGGGTGCTGCTGATGTGCCTGGCCTACATCCCGGCCGGCGTCACGTTCTACATCGCGACCGTCTACTCCCTCAGTTACGGCGAGAAGCAGCTCGGCATGGACCGCGACATGATCCTGCAGCTCGTGCTGCTGATCAACGTGTTCACCATCGTCGCCATCCCGTTCTTCGGCTGGTTGTCGGACCGGGTGGACCGCAAACGCATCTTCTGGGTCAGCATCGTGGCGATGGCGGCGCTGCCGTACGTGTGGTTCTCCCTCTTCGGGAGCGGCTCGTTCGGGCTGATGCTGCTCGGCTTCGTGGTGCTGTTCATCCCGTACGCCGCCAACTACGGCACCATGCCGGCGTTCTTCGCCCACGTCTTCCCGCCGGCCGTGCGCTACACCGGCATGTCGGTCGGCTACACGCTCGGCACGGTGTTCGGCAGCGGCCTGGCACCGATCATCGCCACCTGGCTGTACGACGGCACCGGCTCCTGGACCGCCATCGCCCTCTACATGACCGCGGCCGGCGTCGTCGGGACGGTGGCCGCGCTGTTCCTGACCGAGCGGGCCGCCGTCGAACCGGCGGCGGAGGGGGCGCCGGCGTGACGCAGTTCCTCTCCGCCGCGGACCTGCGGCACGCCATCGAGCTCAAGGCCGCCCACCCCGACGCCACGCTGATCGCCGGCGGCACGGACGTCATGGTCGGGCTCAACTTCGGGCACCGCCAGGAGTCCAGGCTGATCGACATCTCGCGGGTGGCCGAGCTGCGGGAGTGGTCGCGCGACGGCGACACGGTCAGGCTCGGCGCGGGCGTGCCGTACACGCGGATCGTCGAGGAGCTCGGCGGCGAGCTGCCGGGCCTGGCGCGGGCCGCGCGGACGATCGGCTCCGCGCAGATCCGCAACCGGGCGACCGTGGGCGGCAACCTCGGCACCGCCTCGCCCGCCGGCGACGCGCTGCCGCCGCTGCTGGCCGCCCGGGCGTCGGTCGAGGTCGCCTCATCGCGGGGCACGCGCGCGGTCCCGGCCAGGGAGTTCTTCACCGGCCCCGGGCGCTCGGTGCTGGAGACGGACGAGATCGTGACGTCGGTGCGGCTGCCGGTGGCCGCGGGCCCGCAGCAGTTCGCCAAGCTCGGGCCGCGCAACGCCATGGTGATCGCCGTCGCGTCCGTGGCGCTCACGCTCGATCCGGAACACCGCCGCGTCGGCTGCTCGGCCGGCTCGGCGGCCCCGACGCCGGTCGCCGCGGCCGAGGCCGAGGAATTCGCCGCCGCCGAGCTGGACTGGACCGGCGGCGAGCTGCCCGCGCCGGTGCTCGCCCGATTCGGCGGGCTCGTGGCGGGGGCCACTTCGCCCATCGACGACCTGCGCGGCAGCGCCGGCTACCGCCGGCACGCCGTCGCCGTGCTCGCCCGGCGCACGCTGACGTGGGCCTGGCAGGAACTGTGGAGGAGCTGAACAGGTGAGGGTCGATCTACGGGTGAACGGGGCTCCCAGGAGCCTCGACGATGTGGAGGCCGGCGAGAGCCTGCTCTTCCTGCTGCGCGAGCGGGTGGGGCTGCCCGGCTCCAAGAACGCCTGCGAGCAGGGCGAATGCGGCTCGTGCACGGTCTACCTCGACGGGACGCCGGTGTGCGCCTGCCTGGTGGCCGCCGGGCAGGCGCAGGGCTGCGAGGTGGTGACCGTGGAGGGGCTGGCCGACGGGGACGAGCTGCATCCGGTGCAGGAGGCGTTCGTCGAGGCGGGCGCCGTGCAGTGCGGGTTCTGCACCCCCGGCCTGCTGGTGGCCGTGCACGATCTGCTCGCCCGGTGCGACGACCCGGACGAGCCGCAGATCCGCGAGGCCCTGGCCGGGAACCTATGCCGCTGCACCGGCTACGAGAAGATCTTCGACGCCGTACGCCTGGCCGCGGGGCGGTCGCGATGACCATGACGCAGCCCCTCACGGCCGACGGTGTGGGCGCCTCGGCCCGCCGCCCCGACGCGGACGCGAAGGTGCGCGGCGACTTCGCGTACTCCTCCGATCTGTGGCACGACGCGATGGCGTGGGGCGCGACCGTCCGCAGCCCGCACCCGCACGCGCGCGTCGTGTCCGTGGACGCGTCCGCGGCGCTCGCGCTGCCCGGCGTGCACGCCGGGCTCACCGCCGCCGACGTGCCCGGCGTCAACCGGTACGGGCTGGAGAAGCGCGACCAGCCGGTGCTGGCGGAGGACGTCGTCCGCTACGTCGGCGAGCCCGTCGCGGTGGTCGCGGCCGACACCCCCGAGCTGGCCCGCCGCGCCGCCGGGCTCGTCGAGGTCGCGTACGAGCCCCTGCCCGCGCTGACCGACCCCGAGCGCGCGCTGGAAAGCCCCGCCCTGCACGAAGGCGGTAACCTCGTGCGCCACCTGCGCATCCGCCGCGGCGCCCTGGCGCGGGCCGACGTGGTGGTGACCGGCGAGTACGAGGTCGGCATGCAGGACCAGGCGTTCCTCGGCCCCGAGTCCTGCCTGGCCGTGCCCGCCGAGGAGGGCGTCGAGCTCTACTGCTCGACGCAGTGGCTGCACATCGACCAGGACCAGCTCGCCGGCTGCCTCGCCCTGCCGAAGGAGCACGTACGGCTCACGCTCTCCGGCGTGGGAGGCGCGTTCGGCGGCAGGGAGGACCTCAGCGTCCAGGCCCACGCCTGCCTGCTGGCGCTGCGGCTGGGCCGGCCGGTGAAGATGAGCTACGGGCGTGAGGAGTCGTTCGCCGGTCACGTGCACCGCCATCCGGCCCGCATGCGCTACGAGCACGGCGCCACCCGCGACGGGAGGCTGCTCTACGTCAAGGCCGACATCCTGCTCGACGGCGGCGCGTACGCCTCCACGTCGGCCGCCGTGACCGGGAACGCGGCCTGCTTCGCGACCGGACCGTACGAGGTGCCGGCCGTCGAGATCGACTGCCGCTCCGTCTACACCAACAACCCGCCCGCCGGGGCGATGCGCGGCTTCGGCGCCGTCCAGGTCTGCTTCGGGCACGAGTCGCAGATGGACAAGCTGGCCGCCGCGCTCGGCATGGACCCGGTCGAGCTGCGGCTGCGCAACGCCGTGAGCACCGGCTCGACGATGGCGACCGGGCAGCGCGTCGAGGGGCCCGCCCCCGTGGCCGAGCTGCTGCGCCGGGTCGCGGACAGACCCCTGCCGCCGCCCGCCGCGGACGATCCCCGGCTGCTGCCGGGCGGCACCTCCAACTCCACGCGCGCCGACCGGCTCGTACGCGGCGTCGGCTACGGGCTGTCGGTGAAGAACATCTGCAAGTCCGCCGGGTACGACGACTACGGCACCGCCCGGGTGCGCCTGTTCGCCCACGAGGGCGAGGCGGTCGCCGAGGTGCACACCGCCGCCGCCGAGGTCGGCCAGGGGCTCGTCACCGTGCAGGCGCAGATCGCGCGGACCGAGCTGGAGGTCGCGCGCGTCACGATCCTGCCCGCCGACACGGAGGTCGGCGACGCCGGCACCTCGTCGGCCTCGCGGCAGACCTGGATGTCCGGCGGCGCCGTGCGCGCCGCGTGCCTGGCTGTCCGCGCCCGGCTGCTGGAACGCGCGGCCGCGCTGCTCGGCGAGCCCGCCGGCGCGCTGACCATCGGCGGCGGCGCGGTGACGTCGTCCGCCCGGTCCATCACGCTCGCGGAGTTGCTGGCAGAGGGCGACGTGGACGAGACGGCCGTCTTCCGCCACCGGTTCACCGAGGCGCTCGACCCGGAGACCGGGCAGGGCGACGCCCACGTGGCCTACGCCTTCGCCGCGCACCGGGCCGTCGTGGACGTGGACCCGGAGCTCGGATCGGTGCGCGTGGTGGAGATCGCCTGCGCCCAGGACGTCGGCAGGGCGATCAACCCAGTGGCGGTCGAGGGCCAGATGCACGGCGGCATCGCGCAGGGGCTCGGGCTGGCCGTGATGGAGGAGATCAGGCTCCGGGACGGCCGGATCCTCAACCCGTCGTTCACCGACTACCTGATCCCGACCACGATGGACATGCCGCCGACCGTGCTCGACATCCTCGAACTGCCGCGGCCGGACTCGCCGTACGGGCTGACCGGGGTGGGGGAGCCGCCGCTGCTGTCGGCGCCGGCCGCGATCGCCGCGGCCATCAGGGACGCCGTGGGGCCCGCCGCCGCTGCCGCGCTCGACCGGATCCCGATGACGCCGGAGGCCGTCGCGACCGCCGTCCTGGACGCCTGACCTACAGCCCGGGCATCAGCCGGCCGTTGCGGAACAGATCGACGAACAGCTGGTGGTCGGCCCGGGCGCGGGCGCCGTAGGCGTGGGCGAAGTCCACCAGGGCCTGGACGAACCCGGCCCGGTCGTCGCCGATGACCGCGGCGATGGCGTCCTCGGTGGAGAAGTCGACGAGGTCGTGGGCGGACTCGTCGTCGGCGACCGCGTGCATGCGGGCCGCCGCGACGCCGAGGTGGCGCACCACGGAGGCGAACTCCTCCGGCTCGTTGACGTCGTCCCAGTCCAGGTCCGCCGCGTACGGCGAGACCTCGGCGACGAGCTGGCCCACGCCGTTCAGCTCGGTGTAGCCGAGCCACGGGTCGGCGTAGGCCTGCAGCGCACGCTGCGACTCGGCCGTGCGGTGGCCCTGGTGGCGGAAGTACGACCGCACCCGCTCGTCGTCGATGTGCCGCGCGACCGCGGGCGTCTGGGCCTGCTTCATGTACAGGATGACGTCGTTCTCCAGCGCCTGCGTGTGGCCCTCCAGCAGCAGGTTGTACGACGGCAGCCCCGCCGAGCCGATCCCCACCCCGGTGCGCAGCGCGATGTCCTTGATCTCGTACTCGATGCCGGAGACCTGCGGCAGCGTGCCGAGGTAGCCGTCGAAGGCCGCCTCGACCAGGCGCCGGGTGGCCTCGTCGACCGGGAAACGGCCCTCCATCACGCCGAAGCGGCGATCGAAGTTCTCGATCGTCGTCTCCAGGTCGAGCAGCGCGACCCGGGTGTTGAGCCGCGCCCGCTGCAGCACGTGGTGGAGCACGCCGGTGGTGGTCGCCAGCGTGAGCGAGCCGATCGCGTCGTCGCCGCCGTGCACGATGCCCGCCAGCTCGGCCAGGTACGCCTCGGCGAACTCGCGTACCAGGGCGGTGATCGCGTCGTCGGACAGCGCCTTGGCGTAGCCGATCAGCGCCAGGCTGGCCACCAGCCGCTTGAGGTCCCAGATGTACGGCCCGACGTAGGCCTCGTCGAAGTCGTTGACGTTGAAGACCAGCTCGCCGGTGGCGTTCATGTACGTGCCGAAGTTCTCGGCGTGCAGGTCGCCGTGGATCCACACCCGGCCGGTCTGCGCGTCCAGGTACGCGTCGTCGGCGAACGCGCCGGTCAGGTCGGCGTAGAACACGCACGCGCTGCCGCGGTAGAACGCGAACGGCGAGGCCGCCATCTTGCGGAACTTGCGCCGGAACGCCGCGGGGTCACGCTCGATGGACGGCCCGAACTCCGCCATGAGCACATCGAGAAGGTGTTGGGAACGAGCCACGAAAGTCCCTTATACCGGAACGTCCGTTTTGTCCTGACGGGCGCCTGTCGTTCAGGCGCCCGCCGGCACGTTCCGTCACGTCCAGGTGACCGGCAGGGAGTGGACTCCGAAGATCAGCATCTCGTTGCGCAGCGGCACCTGCTCGGCCGGGACGGCCAGGCGCAGGTCCGGCATCCGGGTCACCAGCTCCCCCAGGCCGACCTGCATCTCCACCCGGGCCAGCTGCTGGCCGATGCACTGGTGCACGCCGTGCCCGAAGGCCAGGTGGGAGGCGCGGGGCCGGCGCACGTCCAGCCGGTCCGGCTCGCTCCAGTGGCGGGGATCGCGGTTGACCTCGGGCGTCGCGATGATCACGGTGGAGCCCGCGGGGATCTCCACGCCGCCGACCGTGACGGTCTCGGTGGCCACCCGGCTGACGCCCATCTGGATGATGGACAGGTAGCGCAGCAGCTCCTCGATCGCGTTGTCGAGCAGGGCCGGGTCGTCGCGCAGCGCGGCGAGCTGGTCGGGGTGCTCCAGGAGCGCGAACATGCCCAGGCCCAGCATGTTGGCCGTGGTCTCGTGGCCGGCGCCGAGCAGCACGAGCGCCATGTCGACCAGCTGCGAGTCGGTCAGCGGCGGGTCGGCGTCGTGGATGAGCCCGGACAGCATGTCGTCGGCCGGCTCGGCCCGCTTGGCCGCCACCAGCTCCTGGATGAAGCCGTACAGCTCGAGGCCGGCACGCGCCCGCTCGTCGTCGCCGCTGGTGGAGTCGAGCGAGATGCGGGTGTTCTCCTGGAACCGGGCGCGGTCGGCGTAGTCGACCCCGAGCATCTCGCAGATCACCAGCGAGGGGATCGGCAGCGCGTACGCGGGCACGAGGTCCGCCTCGGTGCCCGCCGCCCGCATCGCCTCGATGTGCTCCACGGCGATCTCGCGGATGTGCGACTCCAGCGCCTTCATCCGCCGGACGGTGAACTGGCCGGTCAGCAGGCGCCGCAGGCGCGTGTGCTCCGGCGGGTCCATGAAGACGAACATCCCGTCGGTACGGCTCTCCACCTTCGGCGCCGCACCGCCACCGGCGGCCAGCTGCTCGACCTCGTGGGCCTGCAGCTGGGTGGCGTCGGGGTGGCGCACGCGGTCGGAGCTGAAACGCAGGTCGCTCAGCACCGCCCTGGCCTCCTCCAGGCCGGTGACCAGCCAGGTCGAAGCGCCGTTGGCCAGCTTCAGCGGCTGCACCGCCCCCTCGCCGCGCCGCTCCCGCAACCCGGCCGGCGGATCGAACGGACATCCGCCTCGCTCCACCATGTCCGCCGGCAACAGCCGCCGCATCGCGGTGGGGGATTCGGTCGTCGTGCGCTGCTCGTCGGAAGCCGTCATCGCCACATCCTCTTCCACAGGCCATCGGTCGCCGACCACACTACCCAATCGTGCACATTGGGCAAACATGCATGTCGTGCATGTTTTGCGCTCACTCCGGCGTGACGACGCACTTGACGAAGCCCGCCGGCCGGTCGGCGAGGTAGCCGAAGCCGCGGTCCACGTCGTCGAGAGACACGGTGTGGCTGATCAACGGTTCCAGGGTGAGCCGGCGGTCGGCCATCAGCCGCAGCCCCTCGCGCAGCGCCGCCATGGTCCGCCGGCGCTCTCCGCTGAACCCGTTGACGATGGTCACTCCGCGATACCACAGCTCGACGTCCAGCTCCCGGGGGCCGTCGTGGTGGTAGCCGGCCACGCAGAGCGTGCCGTGCCGGGTCACCAGGTCGCCCGCCAGCTTGAGGCCGGCGGCCTTGCCGGTGAACTCGACGACCACGTCGAAGCCCCCGGCGAGCCCGGCCGCCTCCTCCGGCGTGCACACCTCCCCGGCCCCCAGCGCCAGGGCCAGGTCCCGGACGTTGGGCAGCGGATCGACGCCGACCAGCCGGACGGGTCCCGCCTCGGCCGCCGCCTGCACCGCGATGAGCCCCATGAAGCCGAGCCCGACCACGGCGACCCGCTGCCCGGCGACGATCGGGCAGCGGGACAGCGCCTCGACGACGCAGGCGAGCGGCTCCCCGAGGGCCGCAACGGCCGGCACGTTGGCCGGCACCGGCAGCAGTGCCGCGGCGGGGGTGTTCACCACGTCGGCGAAGGCCGGCGAGGCGAAGCCGGTCACCCGGTCGCCCGCCGACCAGCCGTACACCCCGGGCCCGACCGCCTCGATCTCGCCGGTCAGCTCGTGTCCCAGCCGCACGGGCGCGCCCTCGTGGCGGGCCCACGCGGGCGCCTCCGAGGAGCAGATCCCGGAGGCCAGGGTCCGTACCCGTACCTCACCGGCCCCCGGCGGCGTGTCGGCGGCCTCGACGATCTCCGAGTGACCGGCCGAGACCACTTGCGCGTATCTCACGCGTCCTCCTCAACTCATGCGGGGCTCAGGCCACCAGGCGGCGGGCCAGCTCGACCGCCCCGGCGACCGGCGGCTCACGCAGCAACGTCGCGGTCACCCCCGGCAGCAGGGACGCCAGCTCCTCCTCGAACGCCTCGAACAGCGACGGCTGGCCGACGATCACGCCGCCCGCCGCGACCACGGCGTCGGTCTCCGCGCCTCGCCGGGCCAGCCGAGCCGCCAGGTCCGCCAGTGCCGCGCCGCCCCTGCGGATGACGTCGGCCGCCGGCTCGGAGCCCTCGGACGCGGCGGCGAAGACCGCGGGCGCGTGCTCGGCCCACGTCTCCACCCCGCCGTCCCAGCTCATCGCGGCGGCCAGCTCGGGCAGGCCGGACACGCCGTAGGAGCGCAGCAGGGCCCGGCCGAGCGCTTCCAGCGGCGCGCCGTCGTCGGCTCGGGCGAGAACCGCGCGGGCCGCGTCGCGTACGAGCGCCGAGCCGGAGCCCTCGTCGCCGAGCACCCACCCCCAGCCGCCGGCCGACAGATGGGCCCCGGTCTCGCGGTGCCTGCCCACGGCGATCGAGCCGGTGCCCACGACCAGCCCGATCCCCGCGCTCAGCCCCGCCGCGGGGACGAGCAGCTGGGCGTCGTTGACCACCGAGGCCGGCAGTCCGAGGGACTCCAGCTCGTGTCCCAGCTGGTCGCACTGCTCGGGCGTCTCGCAACCGTGCGCCCCGGCCACCACCCGCACCACCTCGTCGCCCGGGCGGGGCAGAGCAGTCACCCGCTCGGCCAGCCAGGTGGCGGCGGCTGGCATCGACCGGGTCTGCCAGCCGGCGCTCGGCACCGTACGGTCGGCGACGATCTCGCCGGCGGCCAGGTCGAGCAGCCGCATCCGCGTCTTCGTGCCGCCGACGTCGACGCCGACCACGACCCGGTTCATCAGACCGGTTCCTCGATCTTGGTGTCGCTGTTGTGGAAGACGAAGTCCTCGATCTCCACCCCGCGCGCCTGCGCCAGCGAGCCCGCCAGGCGCTGCAGCACGGCGGCGGCGAGGACCACGCGTACGGGGAGGGAAGCCGCGGCCGGGATCGGCACCACGTGCAGGTGCTCGGTGGGGGAGAGGTCGGCCGAGGTCACGCAGAGGGTGTGGTGACGGGCGGCGGCCAGGCTCCCGGCCAGCCCCAGCTCCCGGCCGTCGCCGATGATGACGTGCAGGGTGTCCCCGGCCGACTCCATCTCGCCGTGCAGGTAGTTACGGGTGACCAGCGCGGAGGCGGGCACCCGGCACACCTCGCGCAGCAGCAGCGCGCCGGACTCGGAGACGGCGCGGAAGGCCCCGGAGGAGACGACGTCGGCGGCCCCCACGCCGGCGGCCCGGCGGGCCACCTCGTCCACCACCGGAGCCAGTGCCGACTCGTGCCGCTCCAGCACGGCGCCGATCCCGTCCCATTCGCGGGCGGCCTCGGCCGCCGCCGCCCCGAGCAGCGTGCGAGCGATCATGGCGAGCGCGACGAGGGTGCCGGTGTAGCCGATGGTGGAGGCGTAGCTGTCGGGCTCGTTGCCGAGGTCGACGCAGTGGTCGACGGCCTGGCTGAGCAGCGAGGGCACGACGTTCACCACCGCTGCCCGGCGGCCGTCCGGCATCAGGGACAGGGACTCGAGGGTCTCCGTGCTACGTCCCGACTGTGAGACGGCGAGCATCAGGTCGGCGTCGGTGAGGGCGAGACCGGGGCCCAGTTCGCCGGCCAGCTCCCTGCGGGCGAGGATCCCGCCTTCGGCGAGGAGTCCGACCGGCAGGGTCAGGGCCGCGTAGCTGGCCCCGATGCCGACGAACACCGGCCGTTCGGCCGGGGCGAGCACTCCGCCGAGCGCGGGGAGCTGAGCCGCGACCCTGGCCGCGATCCGCTCCAGCGCTGCCGGCTGGCGCGCTCGTCCTTCCAGGTAGGGGATTCTCACCCCGGTCATAGTGTGGGTTTCCTCTCGGGGGCGTACCAGCAAGAAATCACTTAAATCAACCTTAAGACCACATAATACCAGAGAAGGCCATAGGAGACCGCGGGTGGTGGTGGGAGGCGGCCGGCGTCAGGAACCGCGCACGAACGACGTGCGCAGCCGGTAGCGGTCGCCGCGGTAGGTGATGGTCGAGACCAGCACGACGCGGTCCGCGGCGTCCATCATGGTCTGGGTCATGATCAGGGCGGGATCGCCCGGCTTGAGCTCCAGCGGCTCGGCGAGATCCTCCGGGCAGCCCCTGGCCTCGATGGTGGACTCGGCCACGACCGGTTCCGCGCCTGCCGCCGCCAGCTCCTCCAGCAGCGACGCGCGGGTGAAGTCGACGGAGGAGAGCCCGGGCACGAGATTGGCCGCGACGCGGGAGGAGTCGACCGCGATCGGCACGCCGTCGAGCATGCGCACCCGCTCCAGCAGGAAGAGGTCGGCCCCGGCCGCCACGCCGAACTCGTCCGCCTCGTCCAGCGACGCCTGCTTGATCTCGGCGCGCAGCACCCGCGACGTCGGCGCCAGGCCCTTGCGGCGGGCCGTCTCGGTGAAGGACTCCAGGGAGTTGGGCCACTCGCGATCGGAACGGGCGGCGACGTACCACCCGCGACCGTGCGAGGACCGCATGACACCGCGCTCGACCAGGTGCTGCAGGGCGCGGCGGAGCGTCACCCGGCTGATGCCGAGCTGGTTGCACAGCTCCCGCTCGGCGGGCAACCGGCTGCCGGCGGGAAGGGCGCCCTCGCGCACCTGACGCTCGATCAGCTCGGCCGCCTGCGCCCACAAGGGCTCGGGATTCTCCGGCGCGATGAGAGGCCTCTGAGGCGACGTGTTCACCGCGTCCATGTCTTTCCCTGTCCCCAGCTGCTGTTTCCTCGACGAACCTAGCGGCATTCTCGCCCTGGACCCGTGCCGGATACCATTATCCATCACAATCTCCGGCAAGACGGTCGAAGGCCGCGTCCAGCTCCGCGTCGACCTGCTGCCGGGACGGATCCGCGTCGAACCATCGGAGAATCTCCCGGGCTCCCCTCTCGAATGGCACCTGCGCCGAGAAACCCGGGACGAGCCGCTTGATTTTGGAATTGTCATAAAACATCGAGTGCCGGAAATCCTCCTGCAGAACGGTGCCCATCCAGGCGATTTCCCGGCCGATGTCCGAGCTGGACCGGTGCACGATCCTCGGCTCCACGCCGGCGGCCCTGGCCAGGCAGTGGTGAATTCCGTCCCAGGTGAGCGGCTCGTCGGAGGTGATGTGCACGCTTTCTCCCACGGCGGCGCGGCGGGCGACGACACCGGCCAGCCCCACGGCGAAGTCGCTCGCGTGGGTGAGGTTCCACAACGAGGTGCCGTCCCCGTGCACGACTGCCGGCCTGCCCCGCCGCCAGCGGTCGATCACCGTCCAGCCGGCCAGCGTGGGGAACACCGTCTCGTCGTAGACGTGCGCCGCCCGCACGATCGTCGCGGGGAACCCCTCGTAGCGGAAGGCCCGCTCGAGTTCCTCCTCGCAGCGCAGCTTCTGCGCCGGGTAGTCGAAGTTCCCCGCGCGCCGGGCCGACGACTCCGTGACCGGCAGGTCCGGCACCGGACGGGCGTACACCGAGCCGGTCGAGATGAACACGTACTGTCCGGTGCGGCCGGCGTACCTGGCCACGTCCGCGGTGATGTCGGCGGGGACGTAGCCGACGAAGTTGACGACCGCGTCGAAGGTCTCGTCCCCCAGCGCGGCGCGCATGGACGCGTCGTCGTGCACGTCGGCGGTCAGCCGGCGCACGCCCTCCGGCAGCGGCCGCAGGGTGGTGCGCCCCCTGGTCAGGACGGTGACGTCGAAGCCGTCGGAGACGAACCGGCGCGCGCACGCGGCGCTGATCACCCCTGTGCCCCCGAGCATGAGCACCCGGGGCCCGCTCACGACGCACCCCCGGTGTGCACGGGCCGGCGGCCGGTCGCGAGGCCGGCGCCGACGAGGAAGTCGTAGCAGGCGCGCAGCAGCCCGTACATGTCCTGGTGGGAGCGGTCGGCCTCGACGATGGACCACCTGACCGCCGGGTTGGCCCGCGCGACGGCCGCCACGTCGACCGTGCCCTCGCCGAAGGGCACCATGTAGTCGTCCATGCCGGTGGCGGGACCGTCCTTGAGGTGTGTGAACTCCAGCCGGTCGCCGAGCCCGGAGGCCACCGGCACGGGGTCCAGCCCCGCCACGGCCACCCAGTACGTGTCCAGCTCGACGACCACCGCGGGATCCAGCTCGGCGAGCAGGATGTCGTAGGCCCGGCGGCCGCCGAAGACGTTGACGAACTCGGCGAAGTGGTTGTGGTAGGCGATTCGCATGCCGCGCGCCGCCGCGTTGGCCGCCGCGCGGTTGATCCGCCGGGCCCCCGCCAGCACGCCGTCGAGCGTGCCGAACTCCTCCGGCTCCAGGCTCCACACCAGCGTCTCGACGCCCAGCTCCTGGCAGGCGTCCAGGATGGCCGGGGCGTCCTCGCCGGACGGGAACGGGACGTGCATGCTGCACACGCCGAGGCCCAGCCGGTCCAGGGCGGCCCGCACGGCCGACGGCGCGTGGCCGTACAGGCTGATGGGCTCGACCGCGGTGTAGCCGATCTCCGCGACGCGTTCCAGCACGCCGAGCAGATCCTTGGCGGCGTCCTCGTGCAGCGACCAGAGCTGGGCGGCGACCGGCGGCACGATCTGATCGCTCATGCCGCGCCCCCGATGAAGCGTGCGTTGCCCAGCGGCCAGCGGGTGGACCAGGAGCCGATGACGTCGTCGCCGACGCCCGCCGCCCACAGGCTGGCCTGCCGTACGAGCTGGCGGAACCAGGGGTTGCCCCAGGCCCGCGCGTCGTGGCCGAGGGAGGTGTAGCAGACCCGGCCCGCGCCGTGCTCGCGCACGTAGGCGACCGGCTCGGTGCCCTCTCCCGCGCGGCGCTCCGCCAGCACCTGGACGTCCGGCGCGTACTCCAGCACGTAGTACTCGTCGTCGATGGCGAAGTCGTCCAGGTATCGGGTCACAGGGTGGCCCTCACGCACCGACACCTCGATCCGGCCCTCCGACCCCGCGTCGCCGTGGGAGACGTAGCGCGACCCGACCAGCTCGTACGCCGCCCGGTCGGCGTCCAGTCCGCCCGGACCGAAGCCGAACAGGTTGCTCGCGTGCACCGCGACGAGCCCCTTGCCCGCGGCCACGAGGGCCGACAGCGCCTCCTGCTGCGCGGGGTCGAAGGTGACCGACGAGCGGTACAGCACGTAGACGTCCGCCTCGGCCGTGGCCGGCATCGGGTCGACGAACCGGTCGAGGCCGACGGCGCGGGCCGCGGGCAGCCCGCCCTCGATCACGATCTCCTGCAGGGCCAGCGCCGCGCCGAGCAGGTCGTGGTGGAGGTCGGTGCCCTCGACGACGACCAGCGCCGAGGGCCCGTTCCTGAGTTTCATTCCGGATGGCTCCTTTCCGCGAGTCAGCGGGCCTCGGCGTACTCCCTGGCCATCTGGTCGCCGCCGCCGGCCTTCCACTTCTGGACCGCGGAGGTCAGGCTGGAGGCGGGCTCGCGGCCGAGGAACACCGCGACGATCGCGTCCTGCATCTGCTTCTCCAGGGCGGCGCCCTTGGTGTTGAAGGTCTGCGAGTACAGGTGCGCGGCCGGGTTGTCCAGCAGGGTCGAGACGACCTTCTGCTGCCAGTCGTAGTTCAGCTTGTCCACGCCCGGCGCGCCCTGCGGGTTGCACAGCACCTGGGGGCCGCCCGCGATGTAGGCCAGGCCGAGGTCCTGCTCGCGCTGCCCGCGGGTGGTCAGCACGGCCACGCCGTCCTTGACCGTGTAGTCCTCGCCCTCGACGCCGTAGTTGATCACGAACGACTCCCTGGAGCCGAACGGGGCCGCGATGTAGTCGAGGACCTTGAGGAACATGTCGATCCTCTTCTTGTCGGTCGTCTTCTTGATCATCGTGATCGCGTAGGCGCCGTTGCCGGTCCAGTGCACGGCGTCTCCGCCGTCCTTGCCGAACGGCAGCATGATGTCGAAGACGAGGTTCCTGTCGTCGGCGACGATGCCGAACGCCCGGTTGCCGTCGTGCACCATGGCGAGCTTGCCGGACCGGAAGAGCGCGTCCCGCTGCGTCTTGTTGTCGATCAGGGTGGCAGTGTCCGGGTGGAAGACGCCGCTCTTGTACAGCGCGGCCAGCTCGGCGATGGCCGGGACGAACGCCTCGTGCTCGTACGCGGAGACGAACGTGCCGTCGCTCTTGCGCGTCCACTTGTTGGGGACGCCGAACATCATCATCAGGAAGTCGGCGATGTTGCCGCCGAAGGCGTACACCCCTGCCTTGGGGTCGGTGACCGCCTTGGCCAGGTCGCGGAACTCCTGGAGGTTCTTCGGCTTCGGGTTGGCGCCGGCCGCCTCGATCACGTCCGTCTTGGTGTAGATCTGCGTGGTGAAGATGGGGTCGGAGCGGGGGACGCCGTAGATCCGGCCGTTGAGGTAGCCGTTGAGCCAGCCCGCCTCCTGGATGCCCGCCAGGTTCGGGTACTTCTTCACGGCGTCGCCGGACAGGAACTCGCTCAGGTCGGTGAACTGCGCCTCGGCGAGCTGCGGCAGGCGGGAGATGTTCTGGAAGATCGGCACGGAGACGAACTCCGGCAGGTCGTCGCCGGCGACCAGCGCGGGGAACTTCGTCTGGAAGTCGGCGAAGGGCACCTGCAGCGGCTTGACGTTGAGGTTGAGCTCCTTGTTCAGCAGCTGCCAGTAGACGTTCTCGTTCAGCGGCGGGGCCGGCTGGCCATACGTCATGATCATGACGTTGAAGTCACCGCCGTCGCCGATCGTCCCGGTCACCGTCCTCGGGCCGTCCATGGGGAAGGACTCGTAGACGTCCATGACGCCCTGGGCGTTGCCCTCGTACAGCGGCTTGGGCTTGTTCGGCGGCACGTACGTGGGCATCGGCGCCGTCTGGCCGTTGCCGGCCGGGCTGCCGCCCGTGCTCCCGCCCGAAGAGCCGGAGCCGCACGCGGCGAGCACTCCGCTGACGGGCACGAGCGCCGCGGCCAGACCCGCGTTCCGCAGAAGCGATCTGCGGGTGAGCCCCTCGCCGGGGATTCTGCTAGCCATGATGTTCTTCCTTTACGGTGATCCGTTAACCCTTGATGGCCCCGGTGAGCATTCCCTTGGACATGTGCTTGGTCAGGAAGGGATAGACGCACAGGATGGGCAGCGTGGCGATCGCCACGAGCGCCATCTGCACGGACTGTGCGGGGGGTGCCACGTATCCGGGAATGGCCTGCGCATTGGTGGTGACGTTGTTCTCCAGCACGAACGTGCGCATGACGAGCTGGAGGGGCCACATCTCCGTGTCGTTCAAATACAGCAGCGGGCCGAAATAGTTGTTCCAGTAGCCGACCGCGATGAAAAGGCCCACGACCGCGACGACCGCTTTGGAATTCGGCAGCACGACGGACCGGAGAATGCGCCATTCGCCCGCCCCGTCCATGCGCGCCGCGTCGAACAGCTCGTGCGGTATCGCCTGAATGAAACCGCGGACGATGACGATGTTGAATGCGCTCACCGCGGTGGGGATGATCAGCGACCAGTACGTGTTGAGCATGCCCAGCTGCTTGACCATCAGATAGACGGGGATCATGCCGGGCGCGAACAGCAGCGTAAAGAGCACGAACGACAGCAGACCGCGCTGGAAGAGCGACTGCCTGCGGCTCAGGCCGTAGGCCGCCAGCACGGTGCAGGCGAGACTGAAGACGGTGCCGACCACCGTCACGCCCACGCTGATCATGATCGACCGCGAGACCTGCGTGCCGTTGAAAATCTGTTTGTAGGCCTCGAACGAGATCTCTGTGGGCCAGATGACGTAGCCGCCGTTGGCGTCGATCTGCTGCTTGGTCGCCAGACTGGTGGAGATCACGACGAGGAAGGGGAAGATGACCACCGCGCAGATGAGCACGAGCGCGAGGGCCTTCAGGGCGACGGCGATCGGCTTGGGCTTGCCCAGCCATACGGGACGGGAGTTCATCGCCGGTAGACACCCTCCTCTCCGAGCCGGTGGGCGAGTTTGTTGGCGGCGAGCACGAGCAGGAGGCTGACGACGCCCTTGAACAGGCCGGCGGCGGTCGCGGTGCCCCAGCTCCCGTCGACCACCCCGTTGAAGTAGGTGAAGGTGTCCAGCACCTCGGCCGCTCCGGGGCCGACCGCGTCCCGCTGGAGCAGGATCTGCTCGAAGCCGACGGTCAGGGCGTCGCCGAGCCGCAGGATCAGCATCAGCACGATGATCGGCCGCATCCCGGGCAGCGTGACGTGCCAGAAGCGCTGCCAGGCGCCCGCGCCGTCGATGGTGGCGGCCTCGTAGAGGCCGGGGTTGATGGCCGCGATGGCGGCCAGGAAGATGATCGTCCCCCAGCCGGCGTCCTTCCAGATGGCCTGCGTGGTGAGCAGCAGCTTGAAGGTGTCGGGGTTGGACATGATCTCGAGCGGCGTCATCCCGTGCGTGATCAGGAAGCGGTTCAGCACGCCGTTCCCGCCGAGGATCTGCTGGAACAGCGCGACGATGATCACCCACGACAGGAAGTGCGGCAGGTAGATCACCGACTGCACGAACCGCTTGGCCAGCGGCATCGCGACCGTGTTCAGCAGGACCGCCAGCACGATCGGCACCGGGAAGAAGAGCACGATCTGCAGGAAGGTGATCTGCGCGGTGTTCCACAGCGCGTTCCAGAACGCCGAGTCGGAGAAGAGCGAGCTGAAGTTGGACCAGCCCACCCACTCCGACCCGGTGAAGCCCAGGAAGGGGACGTAGTCCATGAACGCGATCACGCTGCCCAGCAACGGGATGTAGGTGAAGAGCAGCAGGATGATCACGGCGGGCGCGACCATGACAAGCAGCGGTGAGTCGCGCCAGAGCCGGCTCAGGAAGGGCATTTTCCGCTGGGCGGGGAGCTTGTTCTCGGGTGGTGGGTTCACTCGAGGCAGGGTCTGATTGACCGCCATGATCACCTCTTCATGGGCCGGGCTACCGCGGAAAACGTCCCCGACCAGGGCGAAATACCAGTGAAGTACCGGGAAGATACCACTTGCACCAAGGTAAGACAACCAGTACCTTCGCCCGTTATTAGTAGGTCTTTCGTTTGATGGGGTGAACATGTGGTGAATGGCTGGTCCTCCTTGCTCCCGCGCCCGGCGACGGTCGATCCGCACCCCGGAATATGCCGTTTAACTGCGGAAATGCCGCTCACGGTGGAGGGTCCGCAGGAGGTGGCGTCGCTCGCCCGCCGGTTCCTGGCCGGTCTTCGACCAGGTCCGTCCACGGCCGGAGGCGAGCCAGGCAATACCACTGAGACCACACGGTTCGCCGTACGTGTCGGTGAGGGGACGCCGACCGGCGGCTACACCCTGCGGATCGCCGAGCGAGGGGTCACCGTCGAGGCGAGCGATCTCGAAGGCGTGTCCGGCGCCCTGACCACGCTGCGCCAGCTTCTTCCGGTGGAGATCTGGCGCAGCGCGGGCGCGCCGCCAGGCGGCTGGACCGTGCCGTGCGGCGGGGTCACCGACGCGCCTGCGTACGGCTGGCGCGGCGCGATGCTCGACGTGGCCCGGCACTTCTTCCCGAAGAGCACTGTGCTGCGCTACGTCGATCTGCTGGCCGCCCACCGCTACAACCGGCTGCACCTGCATCTGTCCGACGACCAGGGCTGGCGGGTCGAGAGCCGCCTCCACCCGCGCCTGCACGAGGTCGGCGCCTGGCGGCCCTCCACCCGGCTCGGCCCCGACGGCGTGCCGGACGGAACCCCGCACGGCGGCTACTACACCCTCGAGGACCTCGCGGAGATCTCGGCCTATGCGCGTTCCCACGGCATCGTTCTGGTGCCGGAGATCGACCTGCCCGGGCACACGTCCGCGTTGCGCGCGGCCTACCCCGAGCTCGGCCGCCCGGGAGAGGAACAGGCCGTCCTGGACACCGTCTGGGCGGGCCGCTCGTCGATCAGCCCGACGGAGCCGGTCGTGTCCTTCCTGCGGGACGTGCTCGGCGAGCTCCTCGACGCGACGGGCGCGCCGTACGTCCATCTCGGCGGGGACGAGTGCGACATGAGCTGGTGGGCGGAGGACCCGGCGATCGCGGCGGAGATGGCGGCGCACGGTTACACCGAGCCGCGCCAGATGCACGGCCACTTCCTGCGCGAGCTCGGCCGTTTCCTCGCCGGTCGCGGGGCGCGCATGGTGGTGTGGGACGAGGCCTTCGTCACCGGCGGCGTGCTGCCCGACACGATCGTCATGGCCTGGCGCGGCCACGAGGTGGCCGAGCGCGCCGCGCGGACCCATGACGTGGTCCGCGCCCCGCTGTTCCCCACCTACTTCAACTTCGACCAGTCGGACCTGCCGGAGGAGCGGCGTTCCGAGGGCGGTGCGATCACCCTGGCCGACGTGGCCGCCTTCACCCCGGCTCCGCCCGGATGGCCGGACGAGCGGCGCTCTCGGGTGCTCGGCGGCCAGTGGCAGGTGTGGAGCGAGTGGGTGCCCCACCAGCGGCACCTCGACTACCTGGCCTTCCCCCGCGCGTGCGCCCTCGCCGAGGTGCTGTGGCGCGGCGGCATCGACCACCTCGACGAGTTCGAGAGCCGCCTGCGGACGCATCTGGCCCGGCTGGACGCCCTCGGCGTGGAATATCGTCCGCTCGGCGGGCCCCGGCCCTGGCAGACCGGTGGCACGGGTGTCTGGCGGCGCTCCGGCCCCGGGCGGATCGAGGAGACCAAGAAGTGGGTCGAGTCGATCTCTCGCGAGCCGTGACCCATCACCGATCTAGGAGTGCACAACCGATGACACAGAAGTTCCTCTGGGGCGTGGCCACCTCGTCGTACCAGATCGAGGGGGCCGTGGACGAGGACGGGCGCACCCCGTCCATCTGGGACACCTTCTGCGCCACCCCGGGCGCCGTGTTCGCGGGCGACACCGGCGCGGTCGCGTGCGACCACTACCACCGCATGCCACAGGACGTCGCGCTCATGAAGGAACTGGGGGTGGACGTCTACCGGTTCTCGCTGGCCTGGCCGCGCATTCAGCCCGGCGGAAAGGGCCCGGGCAACCGGGAGGGGATCGCCTTCTACGACCGCCTGGTGGACGAGCTGCTCGCGGCCGGCATCCTGCCGTGGATCACCCTGTACCACTGGGACCTGCCCCAGGAGCTGGAGGACGCCGGCGGCTGGCCGGCCCGTGACACCGCCCATCGGTTCGCCGACTACGCCGCGATCGCCTACGACGCGCTCGGCGACCGGGTCGATCAGTGGACCACCATGAACGAGCCGTGGTGCTCGGCCATGCTCGGCTACGTGTACGGTGAGCACGCGCCCGGCCGCAAGGACGCCCGCGCCGGCATGGCCGCCGTCCACCACCTGCTGCTCGGGCACGGGCTGGCCACGAAGGTCATCCGCGACCGGGCGGCCGCCGCCGGCCGCGCCGACGGGCTGGAGGTCGGCATCACGCTCAACCTGTCGCACAAGATCCCCGCCAGTGACTCGCCCGCCGACCTGGCCGCGGCCCGCTGGGACGACGGCATGAGCAACCGGCTCTACCTCGACCCGCTGCTGCGCGGACGCTACCCCGACGACATCGCGGGCAAGCTGGCCGAGCTGGGGTGCCCGCTCCCCGTGCGGGACGGCGACCTGGAGCTGATCGGCCAGCCGGTCGACGTACTCGGGGTCAACTACTACACCTCCCGGGTCGTACGCGCCGCGCCGACCGGGGACAACGGCTGGCCGGCGTCCGCCACGGTCGCGCGCGACGTCGAGCGCACCGCGATGGACTGGGAGGTCACCCCGGAGACGCTCACCGATCTGCTGCTGCGCCTGGAGCGCGACTATCCGGGAACCGTCTGGTACATCACGGAGAACGGCGCCGCCTATCCCGACGTGGCCGACGAGCACGGCTACGTGGACGACGCCGATCGTGAGCGCTACCTGCGCACCCACATCGACGCCGCGCTCGCGGCCCGAGCGCGGGGCGTCGACCTGCGGGGCTATTTCGCCTGGTCGCTGCTGGACAACTTCGAGTGGGCCTACGGCTACGACCGCAGGTTCGGCATCGTCCGGGTGGACTACGCGACGCAGCAACGCATCCCGAAGCGCTCGGCGCGCTACTACGCCGAGCGCATCGCGGCCGAGAAGGCGCCACGGTGATCAGCGTCCTGACGAGCCACCTCGGCTACAACACGGCCGGGTCGAAGAAGGCCGTGGTGCTCGCCCGCGGACCCGCCGAGATCCGGTCGGCGTGCCTGGTCGCCGCCGACGGCGCCAGGACCGAACTGGCCCCCGGCCCGCTCCACCGGGTCGACGGGTGGTCGCTCGGCCGGTTCGCCCGGTTGGACTTCGACCACGTGCGGGCAGCGGGCACCTATCACGTGGAGGTCGACGGCGTCCGCTCGGCGCCGTTCGAGGTGGCCGAGCGCCGCGTCCACCACCAGACGCTCTCCGACGTCCTGTACTACTTCAAGGCCGTGCGCTCCAGCGGCGAGATCGACCGCAAGGACCGGCACGCCCGCTTCCACCTCGACGACTCCGGGCGCACGGTCGACGCCGGCGGCGGCTGGCTCGACGCCTCCGGCGACCACAGCAAGTTCCTCAGCCACCTCAACTACACCCGGATGATGAACCCCCAGCAGACCCCCCTGTGCGCGTGGGCCTTCCTGGCCGCCCGCGACCACCTGCGCGGGACGCACCCGGAGCTGTCCCGCGCGCTCGGCGCCAGGATGCGCGACGAAGGGCTTTACGGCGCGGACTTCCTGGTGCGCTTCCAGTCCGAGGAGGGGTACTTCTACACGGCCGTCTTCGACGCCCTCACCAAGAAGCTCGAAGAACGGGTGATCAACGCGCCGCTGCAGAACAGCGTGCGCACCACCCGCTGGCAGGCCGCCTACCGCCAGGGCGGCGGCATGGCCATCGCCGCCCTGGCCAGGGCCGCCGTCCAGGACGACCACGGCGACTTCGCGCCGGAGGACTACTTCGCGGCCGCCCACCGGGGCTTCACGCACCTGGAACGGCACAACGCCGACTACCTCTACGACGGCCACGAGTCCGTCATCGACGACTACTGCGCCCTGATGGCCGCCACCGAACTGGCCCACGCCGCCGAGCACGGCTTCGGCGCGGAACACCTGCCGGTGTTCGCGGCGGCGGCCGAGCGCCGGGCCGCCTCGCTGGCCGCCCGGTACACCGACTCCGGGCGGGGGTTCGGCTACCTGCGGGGCGACGTGGAGGACCGGCCGTTCTTCCACGCGGCAGAGCCCGGGCTGCCGGCGGTGGCGCTCATGCGCTTCGCCGAGGTGCTCCAGGCGTCCCCGGAGGCGGGACGGGCCCGCGACCTGGCCCTCACCCTGCTGCGCGACGCGGTCACCATGACCGACGAGGTGCACAACCCCTTCGGCTATCCCCGCCAGTACACCCAGCCGCTCGGCGCATCGCCCAGGACGAGCTTCTTCTACCCGCACGACAACGAGACCGGCTACTGGTGGCAGGGAGAGAACGCGGGCATCAGCTCGACCGCGTACGCCGCGCTGCTCGCCGCCGGGCTGCCCGGCTGCCCGCCCGGCCTGCGCGACCGGCTGCACAGGCTGGCCGAGGACCAGGTGCAGTGGATCACCGGGCTCAACCCGTTCGACGCGTCCATGCTCCAGGGGCGGGGCAGGAACAACGTGGAGTACTCCACGGCCTTCCAGAACGTTCCCGGTGGCATCCTGAACGGGATCACCAGCGGTGTCGACGACGAGCACGACATCGCGTTCATGCCGCCGGAGCACCGTGCCGGCGGCGAGTCGTGGAGGTGGGCCGAGCAGTGGATTCCGCACAGCGCCTGGTTCCTGCTGGCGGTCTCGGTGATGCGGTGATACGTCCCTTCGAGCCGTTCGACCTGGCCGGGATGTACCGCGTGTGCCTGGAGACGGGCGACTCCGGGCGGGACGCCACCCCGTTGTACCGGGACCCCGAGCTGCTCGGGCACGTCTACGCCGGGCCGTACCCGATCGCGGATCCCGGGCTCACCTGGGTCGCGTACGACGACCAGGGGCTGCTGGGTTACGTCGTCGCCACCGCCGACACGGCGGCCTTCGAGCAGTGGCTGGAGGAGGCGTGGTGGCCGGGGTTGCGTGCCCGGTATCCCCGGCGGCTCGCCGCCGACCCGGGCGACGGCACACAGGACTGGCGGCGCGTCGCCCACCTGCACGATCCGCCGCGCACCCCTGCCGACATGCTCCACGCCCACCCCGCTCATCTGCACATCGACCTCCTGCCCCGGGGCCAGGGCGCGGGGCAGGGACGCCGCCTCATGATGACCCTGATCGAGGCCCTGCGCGCCCGGGGCGTGCCCGGCCTGCACCTGGGCGTCGGCAGCGGCAACCCCCGGGCCTTCGCCTTCTACCTGGCCATGGGCTTCCAGGAGGCGCGGCGCGCTCCATGGGGCTCCACGATGACGATGGACCTGCGCGGCTGAGCCGCCGCCCCGAGGAGAACGCCCCGACCCCGGGGGGAGGCCGCGGGGTCGTGGTCGGTTCCTAGCGGAGGCCGAGGCCGCCGGTGAGGCCGCCGGCCAGGCCGGTGCCGAGGCCGGGGCCCGCGGCCGCGCCGAAGCCGGCGTCGAGTCCTGAGTGGAGGCCTCCGCGGTAGGGGTGGTGGTCGTCGGGGTTGGCGGACGCGGCCGGCGCGGACAGGGCGAGGAGACCGCCTGCCAGAGCGGCGACGATCAGCGGACGGGAGACGCGGCGCATGGTGAACCCTCCAAGGTCGGTCACGCTTCGCATTTGATCTACTACTCAAAGTAACTAGAGAAAGTTGGGCTGTCCATGGGAGGTGACAGCCGCCTTTCCCTCACGGTCGTGGAAAACCATTTGAACGAGTGAGTGCTCGCTCAGTAGGCTGCCCGACATGGGTAAAAGGCGTAGAGTGCCGGCCATGGCGCCGGAAGACCGGCGGGCCGCGCTCATCAGCGCCACGCTTCCCCTCCTGCGCGAGCACGGCACCGCCGTGAGCACCCGTCAGATCGCCGAGGCCGCCGGCGTCGCCGAGGGCACGATCTTCGGCGTCTTCCCCGACAAGGCCTCGCTGCTGCGGGCCACGCTGATGCACGCCTTCGACCCGGGGCCCGCCGAAGAGGCCCTGGCCGCCATCCCCGCCGAGCTCGACGTTCGCGTACGGCTGCGCGAGGCCGCCGCGGTGCTGCGAGCCCGGATGACCGACAACACCACCCTCATGGGTCTGCCCAAAGATGCGATCGCCGCCGACCCAGGGTTCCTCGAGTGGTTGATGGACTCCCGTCGCCGCATCGCCGGCGCGGTCGCCGCCGTGGTCGCCCCCGACCGCGACCGCATGCGCCGCTCTCCCGAGGCCGCGGCGCAGCTGCTGCTCATGCTGGTCGCCGTGAGCGTGCACCGCGGTTTCGGCGAAGGCGGCGACTTCGGCGACATGGACGACGAGGAGATCGTCTCCGTCCTGCTCGACGGGCTGCTCGTGCGGCCCGCCCCCGCCCCCTTCACAGAAAGCTCCCCCTGATGCTGCTCCGCCTCCTGCGGGGCCAGTTGAGACCGTACGGGAAAGAGATCACGCTCGTCGTCCTCTTCCAGTTCGTGCAGACGCTGGCCACGCTCTATCTCCCCACGCTCAACGCCGACATCATCGACCACGGCGTCGTCACCGGCGACACCGGTTACATCGTCCGCGTCGGGCTGGTGATGCTCGGTGTGACGCTCGTCCAGATCATCTGCTCGGTCGTGGCCGTCTACTACGGCGCCCGCACCTCGATGGCGCTCGGCAGTGACCTGCGCGCCGCGATCTTCCACCGGGTGCAGGACTTCTCCGCCCAGGAGGTCAACAAGTTCGGGGCGCCGTCGCTGATCACTCGCACCACCAACGACGTGCAGCAGATCCAGCTGCTCGTGCTGATGACGTTCACGCTGATGGTGGCGGCGCCGATCATGTGCGTCGGCGGCATCGTGCTCGCGCTGCGCCAGGACGCGGCGCTGTCGTCGCTGCTGCTCGTCGTGCTGCCCGTGATGATCGTCATCGTGGGCGCGATCGTGATGCGGATGCGCCCCCACTTCCGCACGATGCAGGAGCGCATCGACCGGATCAACCAGGTGCTGCGCGAGCAGATCACCGGCATCCGGGTCATCAGGGCGTTCGTCCGCGACCGGCACGAGCGCGAGCGGTTCGCCGTGGCCAACGAGCAGCTGACCGACGTGTCGCTGAAGGTCGGGCGGCTGATGGCGCTGATGTTCCCCACGGTCATGCTGGTGGTGAACGTCTCCAGCGTCGCCGTCGTGTGGTTCGGCGGCCACCGCATCGCCGACGGGACCATGGAGGTGGGCGCGCTGACCGCCGTCATCTCCTACCTGATGCAGATCCTCATGTCGGTGATGATGGCGATGTTCATGTTCATGATGATCCCCCGCGCCGAGGTCTGCGCCGAGCGCATCCGGGAGGTGCTCGACACCGAGCCGACCGTGATCCTGCCCGTGAAGCCCGTCACCCCGGAACGCCGCATCGGCGAGCTGGAGCTGCGTTCGGTGGGCTTCCGCTATCCGGGCGCCGAGGAGCCGGTCCTGAGTGACGTGACCTTCACCGCGCGGCCCGGCCGGACGACAGCGATCATCGGCAGCACGGGCAGCGGCAAGACGACGCTGCTCAACCTCATCCCGCGGCTGTTCGACGCGACCGCCGGCGAGGTGCTGGTCGACGGCGTCGACGTACGCGAGCTCGACCCCGGGGTGCTCTCCCGCGCGGTCGGCCTGGTGCCGCAGCAGCCCTACCTCTTCTCCGGCACCGTCGCCTCCAACCTGCGCTACGGCCGGCCGGACGCGACCGACGACGAGCTCTGGCGGGCCCTGGAGATCGCCCAGGCGCGCGAGTTCGTCGAGGCGATGCCCGGCGGCCTGGAGGAGCCGATCTCCCAGGGCGGCACGAACGTCTCCGGCGGTCAGCGCCAGCGTCTGGCCATCGCCAGGGCGCTGGTGCATCGGCCCGAGATCTACCTGTTCGACGACTCCTTCTCCGCCCTCGACTACGCCACCGACGCCCGGCTGCGCGCCGCGCTGGCCGAGGACATCGCCGACGCCACGATCGTCATCGTGGCCCAGCGGGTCAACACCATCCGCGACGCCGACCGCATCCTCGTGCTCGACGAGGGCCGCGTGGTCGGCAGCGGCACCCACGCCGAGCTCATGACCACGTGCCCGACCTATCGGGAGATCGTGCTGTCCCAGCTCACCGAACAGGAGGCCGCGGCATGAGCGCGCAGGCTACCGAGCGCCGTCCCCCGGTCGGGCCGGGCCCGGGCAGGATGATGGGCGCGCCCGTGGAGAAGCCGCACGACTTCGGCGGCACGCTGCGCAAGCTGCTCGACCTGCTGCGCCCCGAGCGCGCGATGCTGATCGTCGTGCTGGTGCTCGGCACGGCCAGCGTCGCGCTGACCGTCACCGGCCCCAAGATCCTGGGCTACGCCACCGACGTGATCTTCTCCGGCATCATCGGCGCCCAGCTGCCCGCCGGGGTCACCAAGGAGCAGGCCGTGGCGGGGCTGCGCGCCGGCGGCGACGCCACGTTCGCCGACATGGTCGCCGCGATGGACGTCGTGCCCGGCCAGGGCATCGACTTCACGGAGCTGGCCCAGGTGCTGGCCTGGGTGCTGGCGATCTACCTGGTGGCGGCGGCGCTCGGCATCGCGCAGTTCCGGCTGACCACGGTCGTCGTGCAGCGGGCGGCGTCCCGGCTGCGCGAGCGGATCGAGGCCAAGCTGGCGCGGCTGCCGCTGAGCTACTTCGACGGCCAGCCGCGCGGCGAGATCCTCAGCCGCGCCACCAACGACACCGACAACATCGCCCAGACGTTGCAGCAGACGCTGAGTCAGCTCATCACGTCGGTGCTGACGGTCGTGGCGGTGCTGGTGATGATGTTCTGGATCTCGCCGGTGCTGGCGCTCATCGCGCTGGTCACCGTGCCGGTGTCGATCGTCGTGACCGCCGCCATCGGCAAGCGGTCGCAGCCGCAGTTCATCAAGCAGTGGGCGTCGACGGGCAAGCTCAACGGCCACATCGAGGAGATGTACGGCGGCCACACGCTGGTCAAGGTGTTCGGCCGGCAGCAGGAGGCGGCCGACACCTTCGCCGAGCACAACCGGGCGCTGTTCGACTCGAGCTTCCGCGCCATGTTCATCTCCGGCACCATCCAGCCGGCGATGATGTTCATCGGCAACCTCAACTACGTGCTGGTCGCCGTGGTGGGCGGGCTCAAGGTCGCCTCGGGCTCGATCTCGCTGGGCGACGTGCAGGCGTTCATCCAGTACTCCCGGCAGTTCAGCCAGCCGCTGACCCAGGTGGCCGGCATGGCGAGCCTGGTGCAGTCGGGCGTCGCCTCGGCCGAGCGGGTCTTCGAGCTGCTGGACGCCCCGGAGCAGTCTCCCGAGCCCGCCGAGCCGGCGCGGCCGGAGCGGGTCAGGGGCCGGGTGGCGTTCGAGAACGTCTCGTTCCGCTACACGGAGGACCGGCCGCTGATCGAGAACCTGTCGCTCACCGTGGAGCCCGGCCAGACCGTCGCCATCGTCGGCCCCACCGGGGCCGGCAAGACGACGCTGGTCAACCTGATCATGCGCTTCTACGAGGTGACCGGCGGGCGCATCACGCTCGACGGCGTCGACATCGCCGAGATGTCGCGGGAGGAGCTGCGCGCCAACATCGGCATGGTGCTGCAGGACACCTGGCTGTTCGGCGGCACGATCGCGGAGAACATCGCCTACGGCGCCGAGGGCGCCACCCGCGAGCGGGTCGAGGCCGCCGCGGCGGCGGCCCACGTGGACCGCGTCGCCCACACGCTGCCCGACGGCTACGACACCGTGATCGACGAGGAGGGCGCGACGGTCAGCTCGGGCGAGAAGCAGCTCATCACGATCGCCCGGGCGTTCCTGTCCGAGCCGGCGATCCTGATCCTGGACGAGGCGACCAGTTCGGTCGACACCCGGACGGAGGTGCTCATCCAGCGGGCGATGAGCTCGCTGCGCGAGGGGCGCACGAGCTTCGTGATCGCCCACCGGCTGTCCACCATCCGCGACGCCAGCATGATCCTGGTCATGGAGAACGGCCGCATCGTCGAGCAGGGCACGCACGAGTCGCTGCTGGCGGCGGACGGCGCCTACGCCCGGTTGTACTCCGCCCAGTTCGCCGAGGCGGTGACGGAGGTGGAGTAGCCGCCCGTCAGGGTCGCCGCAGCACCATGCCGGGGCCGTCCGTCCCGGCGGCGAGCCGGAAGCCGTCGCCGTCCGCCGTGCGGCGGTCGACGGCCACCACCCCGTTGACGAGCACGACCTCGATGCCGCCGGGCGCGGCGGGCGCGTCGAACGTCGCGTGCTCGCCGACGGTCCCCTCGTCGAACACGACGACGTCGGCGCGCATGCCCGGCCGCAGGATCCCGCGGTCGGGCAGGCCGATCAGGGCCGCGGGCACGGAGGTCATCTTACGCAGGGCGTCCTCCAGGGGCAGGGCGCGCTTCTCCCGTACGTACTCGCCGAGGACCTTCGGGAAGGCGCCGTAGCTGCGCGGGTGGCACGGGGCCAGCCACGGCTGGTTGAACCCGTCGGTGCAGACCGCGACGTACGGCAGGGACAGGTAGCGGCGGACGGCGTCGTCGCTGCTGCTCACGTCCGTGCCCATGACGGCGTCGTCGCTTTCGTCGGGCAGCATCTCCAGGATCAGTTCCGCCACCGCCTCGGGGGTCGGGGCGGCGCCGCGCTCGGTGAGGATCTCCGCCAGCGACATACCGCGCCAGTTGCGTCCCTGGCCGTCGGTCCAGTCGAACACCACCACCAGGTCGCCGTCGCCGCCGTGGTAGCGGGTGATCCGGTCGACGATCCCGGCCTTCATCCGCCCGCGGCGGTCGGGGTCGCGCAGGTACGTGCCGATCAAGGTCGCCTTGCCCGCCGCGAGGTGCTCGCCGGGGATGAAGATGGACGGGTTCCACCCGAAGTAGGGGTACGGGTACTGGTCGCCGGCCACGTCGATGCCGTCGGCCCGCGCCGCCTCGATCGCGCTGATCACCGCCTCGGTCTTCCACCAGTTGCAGGCGCCGTCCGACTTGAGGTGGGAGAGCTGGACCCGCGCGCCCGAGTCGCGGCCGATCCTGATCGCCTCCTCGACCGCGGCGAGCAGGTGGTCGCCCTCGCTGCGCATGTGGCTGGCGTAGAAGCCGCCGTGCTCCGCCACGACCGTGGCGCACGCGATCAGCTCCTCGGTACGGGACGAGAGCCCCGGAATGTATTCGAGCCCCGTCGACATGCCGAACGCGCCGTCGGCCATCGCCTTGCCGATCACGCCCTTCATGGCCTCGACCTGCTCGCCGGAGAGGATTTCCTGATCGGCCGGAATTCCGCAGGAGGTGCGGACGAACCCGTGGCCCACGAGGGTGCCGAAATTCACCGCGGGAGGCCGCTGATCCAGCCGGGAAAGGAGATCTCCGGGCTCCCTCTGCGCCATTCCGCAATTGCCCGCGAGAACGGTCGTGATCCCCTGCATCAAATAGTTCTTGAAAAGCAGGTATTCCGGATCCCGGAAAAGGTCGAGATCGGTGTGCGTGTGGATGTCGACGAATCCGGGAGCGGCGATCCGCCCGCCTGCCTCGATGACCTCGGTGTCCGGGCCGATACGCTGGACGATCTCGTCCCGGCCGCCGACGTGGCTGATCACGCCGTCGTTCATGGCCAGCGCCGCCGCGTGCGGGCGTGCGGGATCCATGGTGAGCACGGAGGCGTCGAGGACGACGGTGTCGGCGGGAACGGGCATGGGGTTTCCTTCCGCTGGCGGCGATCAGGGATTGTCGCCACGTCCGAGAATCGCTGTCAATCGCCGTGTCATTCGCCGTCCGGCGAATGACCGTTGAGCCAAGTACGGTCGGGGAAAAGCCGGCGGACCGGCACGCCGAGTTGCTCGGCGGTGAAGCGGGCGAGCACGCGGCGGGCCGTCGGCGCCGACATGTCGCTGTAGCCGAGGGTGGTGCGCAGGGCCAGGCTCTCGGAGATGGCGACGTACCGCTCGCACACCTCGGGCAGCGGGGCGACCGGCGTGAGCGTCCCGTCCTCGACGCCGCGGCCGAACACCTCCAGCACCGCGTCCGCCCAGCGTCTCGACATGCGGACGCACTCGTCGAGAAAGGCGGGATGGCGCCTGACCCGCCCCCACACCTCCAGCCACAGCAGGTACTCCTCGAAGGTGCCCTGGTCGCTCGGGATGCTCAGCTCCAGCAGGCGGCGGACCCGTTCGACGGTGCCCAGGCGTTCGTCGCGCAGGTGCTGCAGGGTCGCGTGCAGCTGGTCGCCCGCCCAGCGGAACGCCGCCAGCAGCGCCTCGTCCTTGCTCCTGAAGTAATAGTGGATGCTCGCGTTCGAGACGCCCGCCTCGCGGGCGATGTCGGAGATGCGCGTCGCCTCGATGCCGCGCTCGGCCATGATGCGGCAGGCCGCGATGCGGATGCGGTCCTCCGGGCTGCCCGGGTCGGGGGTGCGCTCGGCGCGGCTGTGGCCCTGGTCCGTCCAGCGGCCGGCGAGCCGGCGCAGCATCTCCGCGTCGTCGCCCCCGGCCTGGACGATCTCGTCGATGCGCCGTGTCATCCGCCAGGCGCGCCGGTAGTCGACGCCGAGCGCCCTGGCCACCTGCTTCGGCCGGGCCTTGCCGGGTGATTCCATGACGGTCACGACGGCGTCCAGCCAGGCCGCGAGCGGCACCGGCGAGCCCGCGAAGGGCGTGGCCGAGGCCGGGTAGACGTGCGCGCCGCAGCTGTCGCACGCGTACGCCCGCCGCCGCGAGATCCGGTGGAACGTACGCTGCGCCGCGCACCTGCGACAGAACGAGGTGGCGCCGTCAGGGGCGTGGACGACGGTCCAGAACAGCGCCAGTGCGGCCTCTTCGCGGCCGGCGTCCTGAGCCGGTCGGCCCTTACTTGCTTCTGCAGGTATGTTCACGTCTCCGACTCTCGGTAAATGCAAGGTAAATCATTCCTTGACAGGACATCTTGGCGAATGGGATTGTTCTCCGCATCAAAGATATACCTCTAGAAACATCGGTGAAATAAATGACGAACCTGTTTCGCCGTTCTCACCGGGGAGAGGGCGCCCGTGCGCACGGACAGTGATGCCGGGACGGCCTGGCTGAGCGGCGGCTCCCCGGCGGCGGAGTTCATCACCCGCCTCACGTGGGACCAGTTGCCCGCCGAGGTGATCGAGCGGGCCGTCATGTGCCTGACCGACACGCTCGCCGCCATGCTCGCCGGCCGGACGGCCAGATCCGCCCGCGCCGCCGCCGACCTCGCGCACGCCTGGTGGCCGTCCGGCCCGGCGACGTCGATCGTCACCGGCGACCGGCTCGCCGCCCCGGGCGCCGCGTTCGCCAACGCGGTCGCGGCGAACGCCGTGGACATCGACGACTGCGGCATCTACACCTGGGGCCACCCCGGCGCCCAGGTCATCCCCACCGCGCTCGCCCTCGCCGAGGAACGGCGCCTCACCGGCCGCGAGCTGATCACCGCGATCGTGGTCGGGTACGAGGTCGCCTTCCGTGCCGGCCGCTGCGTCAACCACGAGCAGAGCACGATCCACTCCGCGGAGCGCACCTACCGGGCCTGCGGGTCATGGGGCGCCGTGGCCTGCGCCGCGATGGCCTGCCACGTCCACGGGCTCGACGAGGCGACCACCCGCCACGCGCTCGGCATCGCGGAGTACGACTCGCCCGACCTGCCGATGATGCGCGCCATCGACACACCGGGCATGGTCAAGCACGGCGTCGGGTTCGGCGCGCTGACCGGCCTGCTCTCCGCCGACCTGGCGCGGCGCGGGTTCACCGGGATCATGCCCGGCGTCGACTCCGAGCAGTTCCGCCCGTTCGTCGAGGACCTCGGACGTGACTACTACCTGCCGCACGGCATCACCTGGAAGCGGTTCTCCAGCTGCGCCTGGACGCACCCGGCGCTGCTCGCGATCGAGGAGTTGCGCACCCGGCACCCGCTGCCCGCCGCGGACATCGACCGCGTCGTCATCGAGACCTACCCCGACGCCGCCCGCCTGGGCACCCGCCTTCCCACGACGACCGAGGAGGCGCAGTTCAACCTGGCCTGGCCGGTGGCCGCGATGCTGGTCGACGGCCGCGTCGGGCCCGAGCAGGTGGCCGACTCCCGCCTCGGCTCGGCCGAGATCGTCGCGCTGTGCGAGCGCATCGAGGTCGCGGTGTCGGAGGAGATGACCCGCCGCTACTACCTCTCGGAGGTCAACGACCCGGAGGGCAGCGACTCCGCCGTGGTCACCGTCACGCTCACCGACGGCACCGTCCTGTCGTCGGGCCGCGTCGACCACGTCCTCTACCCGGAGCCCGGGTGGACCCGCGAGGAGATGCACGACAAGTTCACCTGGCTGGCCTCCGGCCACCTGGAGTCCTCGTCGATCCCACGGCTGCTGGATGCCCTGGCGAACGTGGCCTCCGCCGACGACAGCTCCGTCCTCGTACGGGACCTGGCGTCCTGCCTGATCCCGGTGCCTAGTGAGCAAGGAGCACCTGCATGAAGGCGGCACCGTTCCTGACAACTGTGATCGCGATCCTCTCGCTCGGCGCGTGCGCCCTGACCTCCGAACCGCCGACGACCACCACCGCCTCCGCCGCCGGACAGGCGAGCAGCACCGCGGCGGCCGAGCCCTCTGTGGCGGCCGACAGCGCCCTGCACGACCTGCTGCCGGAGCGGATCAAGTCGGCCGGCGTGATCCGGGTGGCGACGAACATCCCGTATCCGCCGTGGGAGATGTACACGACCGCCGGCGGGCAGCAGCCCACCGGCATCGACTACGACCTCTCCCAGGCACTGGGCGCCAAGCTCGGCGTACGCGCCTCGTTCGACCACATGTCCTTCGACGGCATGATCCCCGCGATCCAGGCGGGCAAGGCCGACATCGTCATGGCGGGGCTCTTCGACACCCCCAAGCGGCGGCAGTCGCTGGACTTCGTCGACTACGCCGAGGACGGCTACTCGATGCTCGTCGCCAAGGGCAACCCCGAGGGCCTGAAGGACGTCGCCGACCTGTCCGGCAAGACCGTCGCGGTGCAGAGCTCCACCTCGGAGGAGGCCTCGCTCGACAAGCTGAGCAAGCGCTTCGAGTCCGAGGGCAAGCCCGGCGTCACGGTGCTGCGCTTCCCCGGTGACAGCGAGGCGTTCCTGTCGATCAAGAGCGGCAAGG
Organism: Nonomuraea terrae; assembly: GCF_004348995.1. Taxonomy (GTDB): domain Bacteria; phylum Actinomycetota; class Actinomycetes; order Streptosporangiales; family Streptosporangiaceae; genus Nonomuraea; species Nonomuraea terrae. The sequence continues at coordinate 14,318 of NZ_SMKQ01000010.1, read as the reverse complement.
CGGTCGCGCGCGTGCAGGCCACCTCAGCCGCCGCGTACGCGGCCAAGACCTTCGACAACGGAAACGCGTTCGAGCTGGTCAACGCGCCGTCGGTCACCGAGCAGTTCGGCGGCGGCATCGAGGGCATCGGCGTCGCGAAGTCCGACGGCGAGCTCAGGACGGCGCTGCAGCAGGCCCTGCAGGCGCTGATGGACGAAGGGACGTACCTGAAGATCCTCGCCAAGTACGGCGTCGAGGACATCGCGCTGACCAAGGCCGAGATCAACCAGGGGACCGAGTAGGGCCGCTGACGGCCGCGAGAGAAGAAAGGCGCTGTGAGCTCCGTGGCACCCGCCGACACCACCTCCCCCCGCACCCGCGCGCGGCCGGACCGCCTCGCCGTGGTGCCGGTCCGCCGGTACGGCCGCTGGGTCGCGGCGGCACTGGTCGCGTACCTGCTGTTCGCGCTCGGCTGGTCGTTGTGGCACAACCCCAACCTCGACCTGGCGACGATCCGGCAGTACCTGTTCGCGCCCTCGATCATGCACGGCCTCGCCGTCACGATCGAGCTGACCGTCATCGCGATGGTCGCCGGCCTCGTCGGCGGCGTGCTGCTCGCGCTGATGCGGCTGTCGGCCAACCCGGTGCTGTCGGCGGTCGCCTGGGGCTACATCTGGTTCTTCCGCGGCACGCCGCTGCTGGTCCAGATCATCTTCTGGGGGTTCCTGGGCGCGCTCTACCCGAACCTCTTCCTCGGGATCCCGCTGACCGGCGTCGTCTTCGGATCCGTGCCCACGAGCGCGGTCATCGGGGCGGCGACCGCGGCCGTGCTGGCGCTGGCCACGAACGAGGCGGCCTACTGCGCCGAGCTCGTACGCGCGGCGATCATCTCGGTCGACTCGGGGCAGCGCGAGGCGGCCCAGTCGCTCGGCATGCCCTCGGGCAAGCGCATGAGGTTCGTCATCCTGCCGCAGGCCATGCGGGTGCTGATCCCGATGCTCGGCAACGAGGTCATCTCGATGCTCAAGATGACCTCGCTGGTGTCGGTCATCTCCGGGCTGGACCTGATGACCAGCGTCCAGCAGATCTACCAGCAGAACTTCAAGATCATGCCGCTGCTTGTCGTGGCGTCGTTGTGGTACCTGCTGCTGACCTCCTTTCTGACGGTCGGCCAGCACTACGTCGAACGGTACTTCGGCCGTGGATTCGGCAGCCGGCACACCGCCGCCGCGGAGCGGCGCATGGCCCGCCGGGCGGCGAACCGGGCGAAGGCCAGGTCGGTCGCGGCGCCCGCCGAGGACATGCCGGAGCCCGCCCGCCCCGACGGCGAGCCGATGGTGCGGGCCGAGCAGGTGTGGAAGTGGTTCGGCGCCACCGACGTGCTCAAGGGCGTCGACATCGCCGTCCACCCGCGGCAGACGCTCGTCCTGCTCGGGCCGTCCGGCAGCGGCAAGTCGACCCTGCTGCGCTGCGTCAACGCCCTGGAGCGGATCGACTCCGGCGTGCTGGAGGTGGACGGCGCGCGCGTCGGGCTGCGCGAGCACGACGGCCGGCTGCACGAGCTGACCGAGCGCGAGCTGTGCCGGCAGCGGGTGCGCATCGGCATGGTGTTCCAGCGCTTCAACCTGTTCCCGCACATGACCGCCATCGAGAACGTCATGCTCGGCCCGCGGCGCGTGCTCGGCCTGTCCCGCGAGCAGGCCGAGGCGGAGGCCGAGCAGCTGCTGACCAGGGTCGGCCTGCGCGACAAGCTCGACGCCTACCCGGGGCAGCTGTCCGGAGGCCAGCAGCAGCGGGTGGCCATCGCGCGTGCCCTGGCGATGAAGCCGCACCTGATGTTGTTCGACGAGCCGACCTCGGCACTCGACCCCGAGCTGGTGGGCGAGGTGCTCGACGTCATGAAGGACCTGGCCACGCGCGGCATGACCATGATCGTGGCCACCCACGAGATCGGGTTCGCCAAGGAGGTCGCCGACAACGTCGCCATGCTCGACGGCGGCGTGATCATCGAGTCCGGTCCGCCCGCCGAATGCCTGGTGGACCCGAAGGAGGAGCGCACCAGGGCGTTCCTGTCCAAGGTCCTCGCGTAATCCTTTTTCTGGTCATTGGAGGTCGTCAGCAGTGCCCGAGGTCATCATCGTCGGCGCCGGCGTCATGGGAGCGTCCACCGCGTTCCATCTCGCCGAACGGGGCGCGCGTTCCGTCACCGTCGTGGACGCGCGCCGCGCCGGCGAGGGGATGAGCAGCCGCTCGTCCGCGCTCGTCCGGATGCACTACACGTTCGAGCCGGAAGTGCGACTGGCGGTCGACAGCCTCGCCTACTTCCGCGACTGGCCGGAGCGGGTCGGGCGGCCCCCGGTCTTCCGCGCGTGCGAATTCGTGCGGATCGTGAGCCCCGGCGAGGCCGACCTGCTGCGCAAGAACGTCGAGATGCAGCGGGCGTGCGGCGCGGAGGCCGAGGTCATCACGGCCGACGACCTGCGGGAGCTGGAGCCCGGGTGGCATGCCGGCGACGTGGTGGCCGCCGCCTACGAGCCGCGCGCCGGTTACGGCGACGGCGCCGTCGTGGCGGGCGACTTCCTGTCGCGGGCGCGGGAGCTGGGCGTCGCCTACCGGCCCAACACGCCCGTCCGCGGCCTGCTCCACGACGGGGGCCGGGTGCGCGGCGTGCTCACGGACGAGGGCGAGCTGACGGCCGACCTCGTCATCCTGGCGACCGGGGTGTGGACCAGGCCGCTGGTCGCCGCGCTGGGCGTGGACCTGCCGATCGAGGCCGAGTACCACGAGGTCGTCGTCATGCGGGACGGTCCGGACGGACCGCTCGCCCGTACGGCGTGCATCGACTCGGTCACCGGCACCTATTTCCGCCCTGAGGGCGGCGGTCTGCTGCTGGGCGAGTTCGTCGGCCCGCGCGACGGGATCGACCCCGACGACTTCCCCCAGAACCCCGGCGAGCCGAGCGTGATGGCGATGGTCGAGCGGGCCGCGCACCGGGTCCCGGCGCTCGCCGAGGCCGGCATCGCCCGCGGTGTGACCGGCATCTACGACATGTCGCCCGACGCGCGGCCGCTGCTGGGCCCGGTCGCCGGTATCGACGGCCTGATCGTCGCGGCGGGCTTCTCCGGCATGGGCTTCAAGATCTGCCCGGCGGTCGGCCGCGCCCTCGCCGAGATGGCCCTGGGCGAGCCGCAGACAGTGGACGTCTCCGCCTTCACCCCGAACCGCTTCGCCGAAGGCAGACTCATCACACCCCCGTACGGCTACACCGACGACTGAATCCTGATATATCCGATCAATGCCTTTGTTACCCGAAGAGAGTCAGTGGGAGCTGCTGACCGCCGCAGGCCTGCGGAACGACTTCCAGGCCGCGTGGATCGAGGGCGACGACCGCGACGCGATCGCCGCCGAGCTCCGCGTCGACGCCACCACGACGCTCGAGTGCGACCTGGCCACCGCGCTGCGCTGGATGGGCGTGGGCTCACCCACGCCCATCCTGTGGGTGGGCCCGCACGCGCCCGGCTGGACGTTCGCGCTGGCGCTCTCCTGGGACGGGGCCGACTTCGGCGCGCTGGACCGGCGGGTCTTCGACTTCTGCTACGCGCGTGAGCTGGACGAGTTCTACGGCGTGCCGGGCGTCTACGGTGAGGAGGGGCTCGACGACCTGTACCTCAACGACGACCAGGGGGACGAGAGCGACCTCGACCCCCACCTGGTCGCCGTCGGCCGGCTCACCGGCCGCTTCGTCGACCGCGCCTGGCTCGCCGAACGGCGCACCCTGTGCCGGGTGGCCTCATGACCGGCCAGTGGGCCCTGCTGGAAGTGCGCGGGTTCGGCGAGATGTTCGCCGGCACCTGGATCGAGGGCGACGACCACGACGAGATCGCCCGCCTCCTGGGCGCCGACCCGGAGCGGGCCGTCGCCTGCGGGCTCGGCGAGGCGATGCGGGAGTACGAGCCGTTCGCGTTCAGGGAGGCCGTCTGGCTCGGCGCGCACGCCCCCGGCTGGACGCACGCCATCACCATCGCGGGGCCGCGCCTGCGCACCGACCTGCTGGGCGGCCGCAGATTCGTGCAGGTGGTGTGGGACGCCGGCGGCCTGGGCGTACACGATCTGTACTACTCGGACGGCGTCACGGCCGGGCAGCACAGCCCGGTCCGCATCGCCGACCCCGGCTGGCCCTTCCACGAGTACGCCGACGGCCTCGTGCCGAGCGGCCGGAATCTGGCCGACGTGTTCACCGCCGGAGTCTCGGCCACCGCCACGGGCAGCCTCGGGCTGTGGCTGGAGAACTGGCTGGTCCTGGCGGGCCGCGTCTCGGGACGGCTCATGGACGAGCAGTACCTCGACGCCACACGGAGGCTCTACGACATCCCGCTCTGAAGGCGCCGGCTCGTCGAACGGGCGTGCCGGAGCAGGCCGGCATAGAGCAGGTCGAGGACGGTGCAGAGCAGGCCGAGGCCGAGGGCGAACGACGAGCCGAAGACCACCCCGAACAGGAGTGTGGGCGCCAGCGTGCCGATCCACTTCGCCACGGCGATCAGCGGGGACTGGCCGCGTGTCCCGGGCCGCGCCCAGAACATCGCGATGAACAGCGCGGACATGAGCAGGTTCTGCAGGAACGCGGCGTACACCGCCGCGTCCTGCCAGCCGAACTCGGCGACGAACAGCCACTGCACGACGTAGGAGGCGGCGAAGGTCAGCACGGCCAGGCCGGCGAACATCCCGCGGCCCAGCCCCGGGAACTCGGCCCGGCCGAAGCGGCAGAACGTGACGATGATGCCGACGTCCAGCAGCGCCCAGACGAGGTTGACGACCGTCTGCGGGTCGGCACCGGCGACGAGCCCGTGCACCCCGTACATGGACTCCCAGGCGAAGTTGAGCGCCAACGCGGCCAGCGGCATCGCGTACGTGCGCTCGCGCAGGCCCACCCGGATGCACTGCACATAGACCACGGTCCAGGCCAGACCGCTCACCATCGCCAGGAGCAGCACCATGGCCGCCTCCGTTTCCCCCGCCGCCATTCCCCCCAAAGCGGCACAAACGTAGCGTAAAGCGAAATTGACTCAACGCCGGGGGCTCCCGCACGAGGGGTGCGGCCATGCCCGCACCCCTCGTGGGCCGCTCAGGCGAAGGTGAGCTTGCCCGAGCCGGTCAGCGTGGTGAAGCCGGCGGGAGTCGTGCAGTCGCGCAGGTCGGAGGTCATGGTGGCGGTGCCGCTGAAGCTCTGGCCGTTGAACCGGCCGGCGGTGACCGTGCCCTTGAGCAGGCTGTCGGCGAGCGTGGCGCTGCCCTTGTGCTCGGCGGCGAGCGTGGAGGTGGACAGGACCTTGCCCTGGGCGTCGCGCCAGGTGACGGTGCCGCTGGCGCGCAGGTCGGCGAGGCTGCGGCAGCTGGCGGTGGCCTGACCGCTCAGCTCCATCCGGCCGGAGGCGATGTTGGGCGCCTTGCCGTTGGGCGAGGAGCAGTTCTCCAGGAGGATGACCCCCTTGCCCTTGGTGAGCTGCGGCGTGGCGTCGCGCAGGGGCGGCGTGAAGGCGACGGGATTGTTGGGGGCCGTGCGCACGGAGCAGGTCAGCACGTCGGTGGGGGCGGCGGCCGCCGCCGACCTGGTCTGGGCCGCCGCGGGTGTCGCCGTCCGGGCCGAGCCCGTGGCCGCCAGGAGCGGCGCCGCGCAACCGGCGGCCACGACGGCGATGGCGATCCTGCGGGCCCGGCCGAGACGCAGCTGGTGGATCATGAAGCCTCCTTGTGTTACATGCAGTCATTCATTGACTACTCTTTGTAACACGCTTTCCCCGACAGTCACCAGGAGGCGGCCACCATGGCGGTGTCCTCACGCGCGTCCGCCGGCGGGTCCCCGCCCGTCCTGCCCGGAGGGCCGCGCCGCCCGTCCGTCTGGTGGCGGCTCGGCCACGCGGCGGCGCGCCGTCACCGCGCGGTCCTCGCGGCGTGGCTGGTGCTCGTGGCAGGGTCCTTCGTCCTGGTCCCGGGTCTGGTCGAGCGGGCCACCGCGCCCGACGTCCGGGTCGAGGGGTCCGACTCCACCGCGGGGGCGCGGATGCTGGAGCGGGGCTTCCCCCGGCTGGGCGCCGAGCAGATGATGATGGTCTTCGCCTCCACCACGCTCTCCGACGCCGACGAGCCGTACCAGCGCGCCATGAGCGACGCCGCGCGGGCGGTGGCGGCCCAGCCGATGGTGGGCGGTGTCGACCTGCTGCCACCTGTGCCGGGCCAGGACCGGCGGCGCGCGTACGCGACCGTGGGCGTGAACGGCGACCCCCGGGCACGTCAGGAGGCGGCGCCCGTGCTGCTGCGCGCCGCCGGTGACGCCGCGAGCCGGGCGTCCGGCGGGCGCGTACGCGTCCACCTGGTGGGGGAGAGCGCCATGGTGGCCGAGGTCAAGCGCACCGACCTGGCCGACCTGCGACGCGCCGAGCTGTTCGCCGTCCCCCTGGCCCTGCTGGCGCTGCTGGCCGGGCTGCGGTCGGCCGGCGCCGCCGTGACGGTGCTCCTGGTCGCCGGCACGGTCCCGGTCACCGCCCTCGGCGCGCTGGCGGCGGCGAGCGCGCTCGGTGCGGGCGTCAACACGTTCATGCTGGCCGTGGCGGCCACCGTCGGGCTGGGGCTCGGCCTCGATTACGCGCTGCTGATCCTCCTGCGCTACCGCCAGTCCAGGGCCGCGGGCCACGATCGGCCCGAGGCCGCCGCCCTCGCCGTGAGCACGGCGGGACGCACCGCGGGCTGGTGCGCGCTCGGCGTCGCGCTGACGGCGGCGGCGCTGATGGTGGTGCGCACCCCGCTGATCCGCACCATGGCGGCGGGGGTGAGCCTGGCAGCGGTGATCGCCGCGGCGGTGGCCGTGACGCTGCTCCCCGCCGCCGTCGTGGCCGCCGACCGCTGGCTGCACCGTCGCCACCGCTCAGTCGCGACGACCGGCTCCGGCGGTCTGTTGCGCCGCCACCGCCCCGCCGCGACGACTCGCTCGGGTGGGCTGCATCGCCGCCACCGCCTCGCCGCGGTGGCCGGTCCGGGAGGACTGCACCGCCGCAAGCACTCCGATGCGACGGTCGGCGCCGGCGGACCGGGCGGCCGCGACCACCCTGCCGCGGCGGGCGGTCCCGGCATGCTGGACGGCCGCGCCGACCTCGACGCGGTGGACGGGCACGGTTCGGAGGACGGGTGGGGGCGGTGGGCGCGGCATCTCATGCGGCACCCGGTCGCGTACACGCTGGTCTGTGCGGGGGTGCTGCTCGGGGCGGCGGCGCCGGTGACGGGGCTGCGGCTGGGCTTCGACCTGGACCGGCCCTCGATCGCGGAGACCGACTTCGGGCGGGGCCTCGCACACATGGAGGCCGACCGGGTCTCCTCGGCGCTGGCCGTCGTGCTGCCGCATCCGGCGGGCACGCCGCCGGTCGACACCGCCGCCCTCGTCATGGCCCTCCAGCGGGATCCCGGGGTGGCGCTCGTCCTGCCCTCCGACAACGGCCGCGACACGACCGTCGTGCTCGTCCTCATCCGTACGCACATCGACGAGCAGGCCACCACGGAGCTGGCCCGGCAGATCACCCGGCAGTTCGTCCCCGCGTCGCTGCCGCCCGGCCAGCGGGCTCACGTGACGGGGCCCAACGTGATCTTCTCCGACCTCATGGAGGAGACCACCGTTCAGCTCGGCACGGTGATCCCGCTGGTGCTGGGCTGCTCGCTGCTCTTCCTCCTGGTGACCTTCCGCAGCGTCCTGCTGCCGCTCAAGGCCGTCCTGATGAACGCGCTGGCCGTCACCGCCGCGTTCGGCCTGCTCACCCTGGCCACCCGCCACCTGCCGCACCTGGTCGGCGACGAGGTCAACACGCTGATCCCGCTGCTGGCGTTCACGCTGGTGTTCGGCCTGTCGATCGACTACGAGATCTTCCTCATCCACCGCATCGCCGAGCACTACCACGCCCACGGCGACAACGAGGCCGCCGTCGTCCACGGCCTGCGCCACACCGCCCGCCCCATCACCGTGGCCGCCGCCGTCATGGTCGTCACCTTCGCCGCGCTGCTCACCGCCGACCGCCACCACCTGGTGCAGCTCGGGCTCACCGTCGCCGTCGCGATCGTCCTCGACGCGACCGTCATCCGGCTGGCGCTCGTCCCCGCGCTGATGCGGATCCTCGGCGCCCGCAACTGGTGGCTGCCCGCCTCGCTCGCCCGCCTCCTGCCGGCCGCCGGTCACTCGTCCAGGTGACGCCGGGCGGCGTAGAGGCCGAGCGCGCGGATCATGACGGTGTGGTGGTTGCCGGGCAGGAGCGCCTGGAGGGGTGCCCAGGCCTCGTCCACGGCGCGGCGGGCGTCCTCCAGGGCGGCCGCGACGGCGCCGCAGCCGTCCAGGGCTCCGGCGACCGCCACCGCGGCGGCGGGATCGGCGTTCCCCGCGCGGACGATCCCCCAGATCTCCCGCAGGCGGGGCCGGGGCAGCCGGGCGACCGCCAGGGCCAGGGGATAGGTGACCTTGCCCTCCCTGATGTCCTCGCCGGGCAGCCTGGCCACGCGGGAGCCCGGATCGCCCGGAACGGCCAGCACGGCGCGCAGGTCCGCGACGTCGTCGGTGATCTGGTACGCCAACCCCACGGCCTCGAAGTACGCGCTGATCCGCTCCAGCAGCTCGCCTTCGGCGCCGGCGAGGATCGCGCCGAACTCGCCGACGCCGCGTACCATTCCGCCGGTCTTGAGGCGGTGTGTGGTCCGCACCCGCTCCAGCACGGTGGCCGCGTCTCCCGTGGCGACGGCGGCGTCCATGGCGTCGTGGTGGCCGAGGATGTCGAGCGCCTGGCCGGCGTGGTTGCGGCGCATGCCGTCGAGGTAGGCCTGGTAGAGGCGGAGCCGCCGGTCCGGATCGTCCGGCAGCAGGTGGCGTACGACCTGGTCGAAGACGAGGTACGCGTGCGTCCCGGTGTTGATGGCGGTGGCCTGGCCGAACACCAGGTGCACGGCGGGCCGCCCGCGGCGCACCGGCGCGTTGTCCTCCACGTCGTCGACCATGAGGCTGGCCGTGTGCATCAGCTCGGCGAGCGCCAGCAGCGCACGGTACGGCTCGCTGCTGACGCCCTGCATCTCCATCGCGGCGACCGCGGCGTAGCTGCGCCAGCCCTTGCCCATGGCGTCGGCCAGGTGCCGGACCGGCGCCACCAGCGCGCGGTGCAGCGGCTCGGTGACGACCTCGACGGGCCAGCCGGAGGCGGGGGCGAGCCCGGCCAGCGCGGTGATCGCCGCTGGGTCGGGCGCGTCGGGATACAGGCGTACGACCTCGGCGTGGGTGAGCTCACGCAGGCGTTCCATGTGGTCTTCGAAGTCGGTGATCCGGTTGACCGGGAGGACCTCCAGCCGGCCGTCGCCGCGTACGGGCTCGCCGTGCAGCTCGCCCTCGGCGGACGCGGCGGCCTCCAGGACGGCGCCCAGCCGGAAGACGGTCTGCCGTTCCTGCTCGGGGAAGCAGGCGGCGACCCGGAGCGACAGGCCGGGGGCCTCGATCCGCCAGACGGTCGGATACGCGTTCAGGGTCCGGGCCGACGTCCAGCGCTCGCCCGGCTCCAGGTGAGCGGGGGCCTCGTGACGGGAGCCGTCCGGCGCGACCAGCACCACGGAGGCGGGCCGCCGGGGGGTTCGCGCGGCCACCACGTCCCAGCCGTTGTCCAGGTGCAGGGCGATCCACGTCCGGCGGTCGTCGGCCGCATCGGCGGCGCGCTGGTACAGGGCCAGGCCGGTCATCGGCACGGACGCCTGCCCGGGCCGGCGCCACGTGGCCTCCGCCGCCAGCCGGGGCACCAGCTCCACGTCCGGGCCCGCGCCCCGCACGGCCGGCTTGAGCGCGCGCAGCCGCAGCTCCCAGGTCTCGTCGTCGCCGCGCACGACGACGTGGTGACCGCCCTCGGCCGGCGCGGACAGCTCGGCGACGCCGCCGAAGTCGAGCTCCAGCCGATCCGCCGCCACGGCCGCCCGGCCGGGCAGCGGCAGGTCCGGGGCGATCGGCCGCCGGCCGGAGCACGCCTCCCTGATCGCCTCGCCGACGTGGGGGTCCCACCCCGTGGCGGCGTCGAGGCGAACCAGCTCCACCGCGCCGCCGTCGCTCCACGTCCGTGCCCGATAAGCCGCACGACCGGGGACGCTCACCGACCAGCAGCACGCGTGGGCGGCGCGGTGAGCGAGGAAGGTGAGCATCACCCGGTGTTCCTCGCCGCGCTCGTCGCGCAGACAGGCGGCGATGCGCCACTCCTCGTGACCGCGGTCCACCTCGACGGGCCCGCTCTCCACCTCGGTAGTCGGCTCAGGCGTCACTGCGGCGGCTCCTTGTCGGCGACGGTAGGCGATCGGGTGATCGCGGATTGTCATGATGATGGATCCGGCGCCGAGCGGCCACCGGATCGGGAGGGTTCGTACGTCCACCTCCTCGGCCCGCGTGAGCTGCGGAATCGTGGCCGTCGTCGGGAGTGCCTTCCGGATATGTCGTAAGCAGAGCTAATATTTTGGCATGAACATGGCGGATCTGCCCGACGCCCTGGCCGGCGTCATGGCCGGGATCAACCGGCTGATCCGGCGCAGGCTGCGTCAGGAGCTGGCCGGGCCGCGGTTGCGCGGCGCCCAGGTGGAGCTGCTGCGGCTGGTCGCCGACAACCCCGGGGTCAGCGTCTCGGCCGCGGCCAAGGAGCTCTACCTGGCCGGCAACTCGGTCTCCACGCTGGTCAACCAGCTCACCGACGCCGGGCTGCTGCGCCGCGAGACGCGCAGCGACGATCGCCGCTCGGCCCGGCTGCTGCCCACGCCGGAGGGCGAGGCGCGGCTGCTGGCCTGGCGCGAGCGGCGTACGGCGGTTTTCCGCGAGCTCGTGGACCGGCTCGGCGAAGACGACCGCGCGGCGCTGGTGGCCGCGCTCCCGGCACTGCGCAGGCTCGCCGACGGCCTGCAGGAGGAGGTGACTTCAGCGTGACGGACGACACGCCGCCGACGGCGGACGCGGTCACGTGCACCGGGCTGACCTACGCGTTCGGCGGCTCCAAGGCCGTCGACGGGCTCGACCTGACGGTCGCGTCCGGCGAGGTGTTCGGCCTGCTGGGGCCCAACGGCGCCGGCAAGACCACCGCGATCCGCTGCGTGACCACGCTGCTGCCCGTCCCGGCCGGCATGGTCCGGGTCTTCGGGCATGACGTGGCCGCCAACCGGATGGCGGTGCGCCGCCTGCTCGGCTACGTGCCCCAGCAGCTGTCGGCGGACGGCAACCTGACCGGCCGCGAGAACGTCGCGCTGTTCGCACGCGTCTTCGACGTACCGCGCAAGGAGCGCGCCCCCCGCGTCGCCGAGGCGCTGGAGGCGGTCGGGCTGGCCGAGGCCGCCGACCGCATGGCCGGCACGTACTCCGGTGGCATGATCCGCCGGCTGGAGCTGGCTCAGGCGCTGGTCAGCTCGCCGCGCCTGCTGATCCTGGACGAGCCGACGATCGGGCTCGACCCCATCGCCCGCACCGGCGTGTGGGAGCAGATCATGGCGGTGCGCGCCGCCAGCGGGATGACCGTCCTGGTCACCACGCACTACATGGACGAGGCCGACCAGTACTGCGACCGGGTCGCGCTCATGCACAAGGGGCAGGTGCGCGCGCTCGGCACGCCGGGGCAGCTCACCGACGAGCTGCGCGACCGCCGTGGCGACGGCTCGTCCCCGACGCTGGAGGACGTCTTCCGCGACGTCGCCGGCAGCGGCCTCGACGAAGGAGGGGAGTTCCGCGATGTCCGCCGCACCCGCCGCACCGCCTCCCGCGTCGGCTGAGGGCCGAGGGCTGCTGCTCACCCCGCCGCGCTCCCGGCCGGCCTGGCGGCTCGTCCCGGCCAGGGTCGCCGCGATGTGCGTGGTGGAGCTGCAGAAGCTCCGTCACGACCGCACCGAGCTGTACACCCGCGCGATCCAGCCCGCCCTGTGGCTGGTGATCTTCGGGGAGACGTTCAACCGCATCAACGTGATCCCGACGGGCGGCATCCCGTACCGGGACTATCTGGCGCCCGGGATCATCGCCCAGTCGACGATGTTCATCGCCATCTTCTACGGCATCCACATCATCTGGGAACGCGACTCGGGTGTGCTGACCAAGCTCCTGGTCACGCCGACCCCGAGGGCCGCGCTGGTGGCCGGCAAGGCGTTCGCCGCCGGGGTGAAGGCGATCGTGCAGGCCATGGTCGTGCTGGTCATCGCCGCGCTGCTGGGCGTGACCCTGAGCTGGAACCCGCTGCGCCTGCTCGGCATGATCGTGGTGGTGGTGCTCGGCTCGGCGTTCTTCGCCTGCCTGTCGGTGACGATCGCCGGGATCGCCCGCACCCGCGACCGGCTGATGGGCATCGGGCAGGCCATCACCATGCCGCTGTTCTTCGCCTCCAACGCGCTCTACCCGACCGCGTCCATGCCGGACTGGCTGCGGGTCATCAGCGCGATCAACCCGCTCAGCTACGAGGTGGACGCGCTGCGCGGGCTGCTGCTCGGCACCCCCGCCAACCTGCCGCTGGACTTCGCGGTCCTGGTCGTGGCCGCGGCACTGGGCATCACGGCGGCCTCGGCGCTGCTCGGGCGGCTGGCCCGCTGAGCGGCGGCCGCGGGCCATGACGGTCACCATGGCCCGCGGGCTCCTTCAGCGGCTCCTTCAGAGGTCGAGCCCGATCAGCAGCGGGTCGTGGTCGGAGGAACGGTAGGGGCCGGGCCCGTACAGGTACGGCGGGTTGAACTCGGTGTTGTAGTCCATGAACCGGCCCTCGTCGGCGTTGATGTGCCAGATCGTCGCGCCGGTCACCCGCTTGGCCAGCTTCCTGTCGGCCAGGACGTGGTCCAGCTCGCCCGACAGGCCCTCGAAGACGTAGCTGTAGCGGTCCTTCGCCGGGACGAACTCCTTGCTGAGGCTGGTCAGCCCGCCGCGCTCGAAGGCGTGGATCGGATCCTCCTCGCCGTAGGCGTTGATGTCGCCGACGACGAGCGCGTTCTTCAGCCTGAGGTTGTCGATCAGGTCGAGCACCGCCTCGGCCTGCTTGACGCGCTTGGCGTTGTAGCAGCTCTGGCCGTCGCCCTGGTCGGCGTCGGCGCCGGTGGCGGGGCCGTCGGCGTCGGTGCAGCCCTTCGACTTGAAGTGGTTGACCAGGATGGTGAAGCTCTGGCCGCCCTTCCTGTCCGCCTTGCGGAACGTCTGCACCAGCGGCGGCCGGTTGAAGATCGGGTCGGACGACGAGCGCGCCGCGCCGACCGGGGTGAGCTTGGCCGGCTTGTAGATCAGCGCGGTCTGGATGGCGTCGGTGCCCGGGTTCGGGTGGGTGATCCCCTTGTACGTGCCCGCGCCGGCCTTGGCGTTCAACGCCTCGACCAGGGCGTTCAGCGCCACGTCGGCGTTGCGCTCGACCTCCATCAGGCCGGCGGCGTCCGGGTCGAGCGCGAGGATGGTGGAGACGAGCTTGGCGAGCTGGCGGTCGCGCTCCGCGGCCGTGGTCGCGCCGCGCGAGTCGAGCGTGGTGAACCAGTTGAGCGTGTTGAGGCTCGCCACCCGCACGTCGCCGCCGACCTTGCGGGGCGCGGCCGGGCGCGGGTTCTCCGCCTCGAAGACGACCGGCCGGGTGGGCTCGACGCGGTAGACGTCGAAGCCGTAGGTCAGCACGCCGGTCAGGTCCTCGACCTCGTCGCCGAGCCGCACGGTCTCCGACCCTTCGGAGTGGTACGGCAGCCGCGCCGGGTTCTGCACGCCGGAGCCGTCGTCGAGCAGGATCGAGCGCCGCGAGTCCTTCTCGGCGTCGACGCCCTCGCGGTCGGTCGGCTGCCACAGCCGGCCGCCCTCGGCGAGCAGGATCTCGCCGAACCGGCCGAGGTTGTAGATCTCCGAGGCGGCCAGGTCGTCCTTGAACGTGACCAGCATGTTCTCGTAACGCTCGAACGTGACGCCCCTGTCGAGCGGCAGGTCCAGCACGGTCGGCCTGACAGAGCCGGAGCCGCAGACGTCGACCGCGGTGGCGGGCGAGATCTCGGTCAGGCCGTTGAACTCGATCGCCTTGCCGGAGACGAGCACCCGGTCACCGGTCTTCACCGGCGCGGACGAGAACACGAACAGGCCCTCGGAGGTCGCCGGGTCGCCGTCCGGTGCGGCGCTTTGCAGGTAGAAGCCGCTGAGCTGGCCGTTCGCCTGGAAGTCGCCGGTGACGACGCCCTCGACGCGGACGTCCTGGCCGGCGACCGGGCTGTTGTCGCCGGCGCCCTGCACCTGCGCGATGGTGTGCGTGGCCGGGGTGTCGCACGTGGGCGTGGGCGTGGGCGTGGGGCTCGGGGTCGGCTCCTCGCCGCCTTCGCAG